>SIBF01000050.1 GCA_009695275.1 Pedosphaera sp.
ACGCCAACTTCAGCGCCGCTTTCGCACTTGCGGCCAGTTTTGGGAACGCCCCGGCTTGACTCGCCTCATGGCGTTGGCCGTCATGTTCAAAAATGGCGACCAAGACCACATCTGGAACTGAAGGCACCAATAACTTTCAGATGCACGGCCCTCGGCACCAGCGATGACGCGGCGCAAAAGCGCGTCAGTCGCGCCGTGGAACGTCTGCGCGAATTCTTCGCCAAACGCGGCGTCACCGTCGGCGCGGGCGGACTTGTCGTCGTCATCGCCGCCAACGCCGTACAGGCCGCGCCGGTTGGATTGGCCGTTTCTGTTTCAGCCGCTGCTGTGCTCGCCGGAACAACTCTCACCGCCGTCACAACTTCATTTGCCAACAAAACAATCGCCATGATCACAATGCAAAAAGCGCTCATCGCAGCAACCGTCGTTGCTGGGCTGGGAACAGGAATTTACGAAACGCGCCAAGCTTCAACTGCACGGGCGAAAGCTGAAACGCTGCAACAGCAACAGGCCTCGCTCACCGAGCAAATCCAACAATTGCAGGGGGAGCGTGATGCTGCGACAAACAGGGTGGCTTCGCTCGGCGGTGAGGTTGCAAAGAACCAGAATAACATTGCTGAGTTGCTTCGGCTTCGCGCGGAAGTGACGCGCTTGCGTGAGGAATCAAGAGAATTTGCACTGTTAGATTGGGATGCGTGTAGCGGATCCACCGGTTCTGTTTCTTGGGATCGGCTTGCACCAGCCGAGTCTTGGGGCGTTGCACCGAAAAGTTCAATCGCTTGAGCAAATGCCGCACATGCCCGGGATGATAGCTCACGTCGAATTCCTCCTGAATGATTTGGGCGATCAGGGGTGAAGTCCACACCCCGGTGTTCAATCCATGAGCCACGGGGCCGCTGTCCAAGATATCTGCCAGATGTTCCCGCTGGCTGGCGCTCAACTGGGCGGGCCGTCCAGAGCGATGTCTCTCCAGCAGTCCTTCATCGCCATGGTCATTCCAGGCTCCGATCCAAGCGTGAACGCGGGTGCGATCGACTTGCAGGCCCTGTGCGATTTGACCGGTGGTTTGCTTCTGGACGCTGAGCATGATGGCCTGCAGTCGCAAGGCGACGCGGGGCGCTTTGTCCGTTTGGGCTTCTTGGCGAAGGGTCTTGAGCCGTTGGAGGGTCGGCGAGTTGCCCTGAGCGAAGCTCGGGTGCATCGTCAGAAATGATATGGTGTGTTACTTATACGCACACGGAGTGGACCACGTTTCGGCGCCCACAGGCAAGCAAAAAGGGCACCTTTGATCCATCGAGGCGGTTTTAGAAATTCACTTTCACCAATGATGACCGGTTCGTCTTGGAGGGTTATGTAGTGTTATTTGTAAGCGGACATGTAGTTCTAGCTGGCTTGAGGTATCTGCCTAGAGTCAATATGTGAATTCGCTCTTGAAATGACGCGTTGGTTGATGCGAAATGGCGGACGCGGATTAGTGCTATGAACCTTGGCGATATCGTACAGAAAGAACAGATCATTCCGGATTTGCAGGCCTCAGATCGATGGGAAGCCATCGACGAAGTTATTGACCACCTTATCGCCACTGGGAAAATAAAGCCTGAGCATCGCGACCCTATAGCTGCGGTCGTGAAGAAGCGGGAGACTTCCATGAGCACCGGAATCGGTTTTGGCATCGGGATCCCTCACGCATCCACTGACTTGATTTATGAAGTTGTTGGAGCATTGGGACGCTCAAAACGAGGAGTTAATTTCGATTCGTTGGACAATCAACCGGTTAACCTGGTGATGCTATTTCTCGTTCCTCAGGGCCAGTTCCAAAAGCATCTCCACACGCTGGCCAACATAGCAAAGTTGCTTCATAAAAAGGAGTTCCGCCAAGCTCTCGAACAAGCGCAGGATGCCGCCGCGATGCACCGAATTATCTGCGAAGTTCCAGGAAGCAAATAACCTTCTTCCCTGATCAGATCCTCGCCGCACGACGTCACCTCCCAGTTTTCCATTGTGTTTTATCGAATACTAGAAGAGCGGCTTCAACGAGCTGTGATCGGGCTTCTGCCTGATACTGACCCGTCGTCGGTGCTTATCCGTCCATGCCCGGATCCCCAGCATGGGGATTATCAATCCAGTGTTGTGATGTCGCTTGCCAAAGTTCTGAAAACAAACCCGCGTCAACTGGCAATGGCTGTGTTGGCCAGGCTGGATGTGCGGGATTGGTGTGATTCCGTCGAAGTGGCTGGTGCTGGTTTTTTAAATTTTCGAATTCGCGATGAAATTCTTTGCGAGCAGGTGTCGGACGCATCTCGTGGCAAACATCTTTTCTTCACACGCTCCCCGCATCCGAGAACCATCATTGTCGATTTCAGTTCGCCAAACGTCGCAAAACCGATGCACGTGGGACACATTCGTTCCACCGTGCTCGGCGACTGCCTCAGTCGTGTTTTGAGGTTGTTGGGTCACCAGGTGGTCACGGATAATCACATCGGTGATTGGGGAACTCAGTTTGGAAAACTGCTTGTCGGCTGGAAGGGTCATCTCGACCAAATGGCACTGGATTCGGACCCGATAGGAGAAATGGAGCGGCTCTACAAACTGGTGAATGCCGCTTCCGAGACTGATCCGGCCGTGATGAATGCTGCGCGACAGGAGTTGGTCAAGCTTCAAGCGAGTGACTCTGAGAACTTGGCAATTTGGCGGGAAATGATTGCCCTGTCCCAGCGCCAGTTTGATACAATCTACAGCCGTCTGGGGGTCAGGTTCGATCACGCATTGGGTGAGAGTTTTTACAACCCAAGATTGAAAGCCACCGTTTTGGAACTTGTAAATTCAGGTTTGGCACAAGACAGCGAAGGCGCGAAGGCAGTCTTTTTCGAAGATGTCCCTGAACTGAAAGCGCATCCTGCGCTAGTTCAAAAGAGTGACGGTGCTGCGAACTACACCACGACCGACTTGGCCACGCTCCAATACCGGATGGAGACCTGGAAACCGGCTGAGATTATTTACGTAACCGATGGGCGGCAACAACTCCACTTCAAGCAGTTTTTTGCGATTTTCCAGCGATGGCATCCCGAAATCAACGTGAAGCTCGTCCATGTCTGGTTTGGATCGATCCTCGGCGAAGACGGTAAGCCGTTCAAAACTCGATCAGGAGAAACTGTCAAGCTCGGCGAACTTCTCGACGAAGCTCAAGACCGCGCGCTAGCCGTGGTGAACCAAAAGAATGCGGAATTCGACGATAAGTCCAGGCGAGAGATTGCACGAATCGTCGGAATTGGAGCCGTCAAGTATGCCGATCTTCTGCCCAATCGACAGAGTGATTACGTGTTCAATTGGGACAAGATGCTCGCGTTAAGTGGCAACACCGCGCCTTATCTCCAATATGGCTATACGAGAATTCGCAGCATTCTCCGCAAGGCTTCGGATAGCGACAAACCTTGGACCACTTCGCCGGATGTCATCGTGGCGTTAAAGGTCGAGGAGGAGATTTCACTCGCCAAACATTTGCTCAATTTTGGGCTGGTTCTTGAAATGGTCGGAAGCGAGTACCGTCCGAATTACCTCTGCAATTACCTCTTCGAACTCGCGGGACATTTCGCTCGCTTTTACGAGAAATGCCCGGTGCTCAAATCCGAACTTGCCGAACGCAACAGTCGCCTGGCTTTGTGCGAAGTCACCGGTCGCGTGCTCAAGGAAGGGCTGGGGTTGTTGGGCATCGAAACATCCGAGCGGATGTAGCACGAGCTTCAGCTAGGGTCGAACTGCCTTCGATGATGCTCAGCACGCCTCTGCCCGGTCAGAGAAGGTTCGCGGCAAGTTCCGCAAGTTCGGATCGTTCACCCTTCTGAAGTTCGATGTGGGCGGCGATTTTTGCCGCGCGGAATCTGCTGACCACATAGTTGAACCCATTCGACTGCGAGTCCACATATGGATTGTCGATCTGGTAGGGATCACCCGTCATCACGATTTTAGTCCCTTCACCAACGCGCGTAATGATCGTCTTCGCTTCGAGGGGTGTCAGATTTTGAGCCTCGTCGATGAGCATGAACTGTCCGGCAATGCTCCGTCCGCGAATGAAACTCAGCGCCTCTACAACCACAATTCCGGACCGGATCAAATCATTACTGCGACGGTTGTCGTGCCCCATGTTGAGATCACCCAGAAGTTCGAGCGTGTCATGGATCGGTTGCATCCACGGCGTCAGCTTCTCTTCGAGCGTGCCGGGCAGGAAGCCTATTTCGCGTCCCATCGGAATCGTAGGACGCGCCACAATCAGCCGCCGGAATTCGCGGTCGAGTACCGTTCGTTTGAGCCCGGCAGCCATCGCGATCAGCGTCTTTCCAGTGCCGGCCTTGCCCATCAGCGTGACCAGTTTAATTTCGTCGTTGAGCAGCGCATCGAAGGCGAAATGCTGTTCGCGATTGCGCGGCTTGATTCCCCAGACTCCTTCGCGGGCATCAACGATTGGAGACAGTCGTTTGCCCGTCGCATCCACCCGTGCCAGGGCGGTTCGCTTGGGATTCGCCGAATCCGTCAGTGTGCAGTACTCATTGGGTAGCCGGACCCCGGCTCCGTTGAGTTCTAATTCGCCGTTGGCTCGAAGCTGCGTCAGTTTGTCCGGGCTCACCGGCAGTTCGAAAGTCCCTGTGTAGAGATCCTTGATCTCGACGTGATCCGTCTCGTAATCCTCGGTCTGCAATCCGAGAGCATCTGCCTTGATTCGGAGATTGATGTCCTTGGTTACCAGGATGGCTCGCCTGGCTGGGTCCAGCTTCTGCACTGTGAGAGCCATCGCTACGATTCGGCTGTCAGTCGTCTTGCCGGTGGGTGCGATGCCATCTCCGGCCTCGAACATGATTCGGAGGTGGCCCCCGTTATCCAGTGTCACCCCCTTGCTCAAGTGGCCTTTTGTTCGCAGAGCATCCAGCATCCGCGACACGCTCCTGGCGTTCTGGCCGCGCTCGCTGGACTCTCGCTTGAACCGGTCTATCTCCTCGATGACCTCAATAGGAATGAGGACAGAATTGTCTGCAAAGTTGAAGATTGAGTTTGGATCGTGAAGGAGGACGTTGGTGTCTAGGATGTAATTTTTCACTGAAACGACTTGATGGTGAACGAGCCCATGCGCCGGTGCCACCCGATCAATTGGGCGTGCCGGCTGGGCAGTGAATAGTGTCCGGAGTAGAGGAAATTCTCGAGCATTCCAAAGAGGTCGAAATCCACGAAGCGTGGTCTTTGATCGATCAGGAACGGGCGGTGCGCCACCATTTCCTCAAATGGCAGCAGCAATTCCGTGAGTTCCGCGAGCAACTGTTCCTGCTGTTCGCGCCAGAGTGCGAGGCAACCGCGGCCAAATTTCCTTTCCTTGTGACGGATGAAACCAAGGTGCTCGCCACGTGGAACATTTTCCTCGGAATAAACATCGTTGAGCTTGAATCCACGGCCTTCGATTTCACCTTCGATGTAGCGCCAAAGGATCGACTGGACGCCTTCCATGTCGGCGGGGAAAAGGCCCATCCCCAATTTGGAGTCCAGGTACTTTCCGATCACCTGTGAATCCGGTCCCGTCTCGAAGATTACGTTCCGTCCATCCTTTAGCACCGGCACTTCATAGTAGCGGCGGCGAGTAAGTTTCCAGACAAGGCTTCGGTCGGGATTGGGGATGTTGATGAGTTTGAATTTTGTCCCGGCGAATTCAAGAATCCGCCGCTGCACAATGCAAAATGGGCTGTAGGGAACCTGAACCAACTCGATCATCCGCGCCCATTGCTAGCACCCAACGGAAGGATTGCAAGCTGGAGTCCAGAATTCAGAAGAATTTTCCAACGCCGCATGGACGAGCCAACAAAAGCGCCTTGCGACAGTCTCGCGGGATTCTATTGTACGACCCATTCCGAGCCATGACTACCATTTACGAGCAGATTACCTCGGCGTTGGCGAGCCCAACACCGTTCGCCTTGGGGATCATTTCGAGAATCAACGGGTCAAGCCCTCAAAAGAAGGGAGCCAAAGCCCTGTTCTTCGAGGACGGGCGAATCATCGGAACTCTGGGAGGTGGATGTCTTGAGGCTGAGATCCAGGACCGCGCCCGGCGGTCCCTGCAGTCCGGACAACCCACCACCTTCGAACTCGTCCTCGATCACGACTTTGGCTGGGACGACGGACTCATCTGTGGAGGCAAGGTGACCGGGCTGATTCTTCCGCGGCCTGCGGCAGCGAAAGAACTATGGCAGATGCTGGCGAAGCGAGAATCAACAATCGCATGGGGCGTGCGCGAAGATTTTGCAATCATGCAATTGCAGCCGCCGGCTGACACGAGTCTGCTCTACGAGGAAACAGTCTGTCCGCCATACAATCTGTGGATTGCCGGTTCGGGCCATGTTGCCCAAGCGGTGGCGCCTCTCGCGCTGAATCTGGATTTTCAAGTGACCGTCTTGGACGATCGACCTTCGTTAGCGAACCACCAATTCTTCCCCGAGTCGGTCCGCTTCCGAATTGGCGCGTGGGAGGAGCTGCTGCGCGAAGCGGTTTCGAAACCACAACTCTTCGGCCTGATCGTTACCCGTGGTCATCATCGCGACGCCTTGGTGTTGTCCAAATGGATTCGTGAACCATTCGCATTCCTGGGCCTGATTGGTAGCCGTCGGAAGAAGCGGCTCATCTTCGAGCAGTTTGTTCAGGAAGGGATCGCCACCGAGCAGAAGCTTGCCAGCGTAGCATGTCCGGTGGGCATCGACATTGGATCGCAGACTGTTCCTGAGATCGCAATCAGCATCGCCGCTCAACTGGTGGAACGTCGCGCAGAACTTCGGCGCTGTGCCGGCTTGATGCCGACACGTGGTAGTGAACCGCTGAATCTCGCGGAAAACTGACACTCGTGACCGGCAGCATCCATCTGGGAGTTGTTATTCTGGGTGCTGGCGCATCGTCGCGCATGGGACGGCCCAAGCTCCTTCTTCCTTGGGGAGATTCGACCATTGTCGCCAGACTCATAGACACATGGCGTCAAGCAGGAGCGGAACAAATCGCCGTCGTTTGTGCTCCGGACAATCACTCCTTGTTTGATGAGATTGACCGCGCCGCGCCCTATTTTGACGACAAGATCATCAATCCAGAGCCGTGTCGTGGGATGTTTAGCTCCATCCAGTGCGCCGCTCGCTGGCCTCGGTGGAAGCATGATCTCACGCACTTGGCTTTCTGCCTCGGTGATCAACCTCATCTCCGCAACGAAACACTTGAAGCTCTTCTCAATTTCAGCGCCGAGAATCCTGAAAACCTTGTCCAACCATCTAGCCGCAATCGACCCCGGCATCCCGTGGTGATGCCAAAAAGTGTATTCAAGAAGCTGGATGGCGCTCGCGAGACGGACTTGCGGGCATTTCTTAAATCGCATCAATATCTTGCACGTTCCATTTCGTGCAATGATCCGGGTCTGGATCTGGACATCGATACTCCGGCGGATTACGAACAGGCGTTAAAACTAGTTTACCCGGATGCGCAGCATGCGCGATGATCTCCCCTTCGAATGAGTGCCAAAGCCGACCTTGAGTTTCTTGATCTCGAAATTATGCGCTTCTTCGTGGAAAAGCTCGATTCCCGCACTGGCATTTCGGCGGATTGTTTTTCTAAACAGGCGGGAATCTTGTTCCTCCTGACGGCACTGCTGATAGCTTTGCCCACACGTGCTGCGGAACTCGTGGAGACTCCTCGTTCGATCGAGCACCGTAACTCATTGTCTGTCCTCGAGACTCTCCGCTGGTTGCGAGGTCGTATCGTGAGCGCACCATCATCAAAGAGTGACGGCCAAAACCACACCACCAGCCAAGACCGCCAGCCACAGTGGGCGTTTAGGATGGCGGATGGAAAAACATACCGAGTGCTCCGGACACAACTTTCCGAGTCAATCTTCCTTGATGGACGGCTACGTGAAAAAGAACTCATCTTGAAAGCGCTTCCCGTCGAGCGCGACAGCGCGATCGAGGTTCGAGTCATTCACTCGATGAAAGAGGGTGTAGAACACGAACTCTATTACTACTGCGACATCTGCTCGATCAAATCTGCCTCGCCGGAAATCTGCGCCTGTTGCCGTGAACCAGTGCGCCTGGTGGAAAAGCCGATCACGGATAAGTCCGAAGTTTCACCCTGATTCCGCGCCGACGCCGCGTGGCCTCTGCCTTCATTTCTTGCCCGTCCCCTGATAAACAAGTTCGAAAGTGATGTTAACTTTTTCTCCAATGCCCGCCACGATGCCTGGTATTCTGACTTGGACGCTCTTGTGGTCAGATGCGGGTTCATTGAGCTTGGGAACGTCATCGGCTTCCACGCTGGATGGCCGAAGGCTGAGAATGATGGGGTGATCGTTTGAGCGTCCTTTGCTACTCGCTTTGACGAGTTTCTTGTAATCGGGGATGGCGTCCGGAGCGGTGTCATTCTTCGACGCAACCAGCACCGCATAGTAGGTGAACTCGGAAGTTCCAAGATGATTGCCATCCTGCGGCTGGAAGGCAAAGCGCATGGTGTAAACTCCAGGAGAAATTTCATCATCACGATAATCTCGAAGCGAATCTCCAACCACCACTGCGCCCAGCAATGTCGCCTGCTTCACTGACTCCAGCGCCTTCACCACAGACGCGGGCTTGGAAAGGACCGGCAACTCGGAAGCCAGCCAGATTTCGTAAACAGGTTTCTCTCCACTGAACAACTGGATTGCACTTGGCTGCAACCTGGCGCGGATGGATTCCGCAAGTTCCTTTGGTGGCTCCTTGGCGGTGGTTTTGAGAGACAGATCCGCAGCGCCCAGGCGAAAGACCGTCAACCCCAGTAGAACACTGATGACGAAACGAGTTGTCTGAATCATGCTTTCTGAATTGAAAATGCTGACTGCCAAGGTCTCTCAGACAGTGGGTATCGGCGTTGCGGAGCTCGAGTTCAAGGGGAGTCTCCGGACCGGCACAGCAGCCTTAACCGCTCATCACAGTGCGAAGACGCCAAGGTATGCGCTTCTTTTTCCGGTGATGGTCCACGTGGCGTCAAGGTGGCCACCGGTGTAAGACGCTATTTCAGTCATTGCAGAAAAGGCTCCATCCACTTTCGTGAGTGGCGGATAAAAATTAGCTTCATTGCCGCAAAGGTGATCCTTTGCTGTGAAACAACGCGTGCTGATTTCAAGAAGTTCTCCTGCTTTCACTTTGGCGCATGAACCACTCTTGCAACCACCCAATGTAACCTCCACGGACGCCACCTTGACATCTGCTATTTTCGTTGTGAGAGATCCGGCCATGCTTCGTGCGAAATCCTGAAGCGCGGCTTGCTGGGCGCTGCCTGCCTTCGAGTCGATGATGAGGACTGCGGTTCCGCGCTGCGGATCATACTTCTGGTCGCCCAGGGTGCCCTCTGTGCGCACAATCGCAATGACAGTCAAGCCGTCCAGTCGTGTGCCCTTCCATGAGCCCTGACGCACAGACCACACCAGCATGCCCTCTTTGCCGCCGAGGTTCATCTCAGAGTTGGCGACACAGGAGCCGGTAAACACATCGCACGATCTTACTTCGAGATAATCGCCGGAGATTCCGGCACCAATGGCACCAATATCTACGGCCGCGCACGGAAGCACTACGGCGGTAAATGCAATCGAGAGAGCAAGGGAGAATTTCATGGCGATGATCTGGTTCGAGTTAGCTTTGGCAGCTGCGGTCAACGTAGATAACAACTCCGGCTTTCGCAACATTGCTTCTTTGTCACCGGTTCTCCATCTGGCCCAACGGACTCATGCGTCTTGTTACACCAGTAAATGCCGCTGGCAAACTCGTCGTCATCCGCCGACTGGTGGAACATCTCCTTGCTGCGGATGTTCCGGCAGGGAACTTGCAAACTTGTCACTTGATTGGCGTCGTTCATGGCTATTCCTTGGTGTGCGGATAGCCTCCCGCGTCGCACGGGAAGCGTCCGGAGATTGAACCTCTAAACTGCGGCCAGCACCGCGCGCTTCACGGCGGTCCTGGCCATCTGGATCTTATACGCATTCTGACTGAGTGGACGCGCGCCCTCGACAGCCACCTGTCCGCATCGTGCCGCTGTGGCCTCGTCGGGCCTGGCGGTATTCAACAGTTTCGCCGCTGCCGGAACGGACCAAGGCATCGGAGCCACGTGCCCAAGCACTACGCGGGCGCCGCCTGATCCTTCCTTTCCGCCGAACGCCACTGCCGCTGTCACGTAGGGCCAGTCCAGTCCGTGGCGATGACGGATTTCATAAATTCCATTCTTGAGCCCCTTCAGCGGCACATTGATCTCAGTCAGAATTTCGTTCGGCTTTAGTGCGATCTCGCGCTCGTTCTCACTTTGTGGTGCGCGGAAAAACTCAGTCGCCGGAATGCTTCTTGTCGCTCCACCAGGTCCAGCAGCCACCATCTCGGCACCGAGCGCGATCAGCCCGGGACCAAGGCTCGAAGCGCTAACGAAGAGAGCAGGGCCGTCGGCAGCGAAGATGGCGTGGTAACGGTTTTCGCCTTCACGTGCCAGCGACACGCCGTCCTTCTGTGCCAGCAAACCGTATCCGTTCCGGAAGTACCAGCATCTCGGTCTCTGACAGAGATCACCTCCAACGGTTCCAACGGAAAGAAGCTGAGGACTTCCGACACCGGTCGCCGCCGTCACGAGTGCGGGAAAGTGCCTTCGCACATCGGAATGCGCGGCAAGCTCTCCAAGCGTCGTCATGGCGCCAATGACGAGCGAGCCGCGACTGTTTCGGATGCCGTGAAGCTCCTTGAGGTGCTTCAAGCTGAGGACTCGCGAAGGCTGGGTGATTCTTTGCTTGAGTGACGTCACCAGGTCGGTTCCTCCGGCGAGAATTTCTGTTTTTCCCCACGTGTCCCCCAAGAGTCCACAGGCTTCCTTCAGAGTCTTGGGAGCTGAGTATTCGAAAGGTTTCATGCTGCTGAACCTCCTCTCTGCGCCAGTGCCGCGAGAACTCGCTCGGGCGTCAGCGGTAATTGCGGCACCCGCACACCGACGGCGTTAGCCACTGCGTTTGCGATTGCGGCCGCGGGAGAAATCACCGGCGGTTCGCCCAGACCAATCACGCCCCGGTCATCGTAACCTTTGCCCGTCATCATATGCACCGTGAGTTTTCCCACATCCTTGATCCCGGCCAGCCGATAGAACTCCATGTCCGCGTTCAGCATCTTTCCAGTCCTGGTGTCATAGACTGCCTCTTCGTAGAGCGCGGACGTGATTCCCATGATCAAAGCTCCGTACACCTGGCTCTCGGCGAGTTTCAGGTTGATGATCAACCCACAATCCTGCACTGCCACCAGCTCGTTCATCGTCACGATACCCGTCTCGATATCCACAGACACATCGGCAATCTGCGCTCCGCCGACGCCCTGGCTGGCAAGATTAGCCTTCGCGCTTTCGCCGGGAACATTCACGCCGCGCTTTGTGATGGGAGATGGTCCGAGAAGCGCGCAAGCATCTTTCCACGAGATACGCTTGCTGCCATTATCGACTTCGCGAATCTGCCCGTCACGCGCCTCCAACAGGTCAGGCTGAATCCCAAGCCGTTTCGCCGCGACCTCCAACAAAGCGTTAAGCGCGGCGGTTGCCCCCTGCCGGGAAGAGACCGAAATCCCGCCGATCGTAGTGCTGCCGCCGGATGCGCCCGATTGTGGATACTCGTTCCTGCCGATCTTGACCTTCACCGCCTGGAGGGGAATGCCCAACGTCTCCGCCACTACCATGGCAATGCATGTCCGCGTGCCCACGCCGAGATCCTGAGTGCCGCAGGCAGCCTCGACAGAACCATCCGGATGAATTGTCACGTCACATTCCGACGGATGCCCCTGTCCACCCCAGGTGTGAATGGAGACGCCCAGGCCGCGCTTGATCGGTCCCGGGCTTGCATCGCCTCGAAGGTGCGCCCTTCGCTTGTAACCAATCAACTCCGCCGCCTTGTTGAGTTCCTCCGTGTAAACGGTCGGACGGTCGGTGAACTGGATGTTCCGTTGGAAGAACTCGAGCTCATCCATCTTCAGCAGCGCGGCCGTGTCCGCAAAAGCTGACATCGTCAGGAAACAACCTTGAGGATGGTTCGGAGCGCGCCAGGCTCGCTGCCCGCCGCGGTTCGTCCGGATGCCTTTTCCGACGAGACGCCGGTTGGGAATTTTGCCGAACACGTACGGAATCGGAGGAGCGCTATAGCCGCCGCCGCCGCCTGTCCCCCAAACTTCCGCGTCCACCGCCGTGATCGTGCCGTCGCGTTTCGCGCCCACTTTGATCTTCGCGTAAGCCGAAGGACGATTTCCCGCGATCATCAACTCGGTATCACGGTCGAGCATAATCTTGACTGGACGCCCCGTCATTTTTGCAAGAGTCACACCGATCTTGCCCCATTTGTCCGTATCAAACTTTGATCCAAATCCACCACCCATGTGCTGGCAATCCACATGGATTTTGTTCTGGGGAAGGTCCACGTCATTTCGAAGTCCGTCACTGTAACGAGAGACGTTCTGCGTCGAAGGCCAGATGTAGAGTTCGCCATCGCGATACTCGGTCACCTGACCATGCGGCTCGAGACAGCAGTGAGTGATGACAGGGCAACCATAGTTTCCGTTCATCGTCACATCCGCTTTGGCGAAACCTTCGTCGAGGTTTCCGACGGTCAGATTGGACGGCTTGTCCTTCGAGAGGGCCGGATCATTGTCACGCACCTGATGCTCCCGCACCCGATACTCGACTTTGACTTGATGCGCGGCATCCGTGGCAATCTCCTCGGTCTCCGCGGCCACCGCCGCCACGATTTGTCCGACGTACTGCACCTCCTGCAACTCCTCGTCCTTCCAGACAGCCTTCACTCCGGGCACAGCCGCGGCTGCGGTTCCGTCAATCCCGGAAATCTCCGCTTTCGGATGCGGTGAGGTGACAAGCTTCACGTAAAGCAGGCCGGGGCGGGAGATGTCATATGAATACTTGGCGGCTCCCGTTACTTTCAGTGGACCATCCGTCCTGCTGATGCGTTTTCCAATCAGCGTGCGTTTTGAAGCCTCGGGCCAGTCAACTTTTGCCATATCAAGCCCTTCCTCCCTTCCCGCTGGCGGCGTCGGCCACAGCCAGCAACATTCCTGCGTATGTTCCACACCGGCACAAGTTACCTCCAAGGCCGGAACGGATTTGTTCGATTGTTGCGTTGGGATGTTTCCGAACAAACGCCGTCGCTGCCGTCACGAATCCGGACGTGCAAAAGCCGCACTGTTGCGCATCGTGTTCGACAAAGGCTTTTTGCACGGAATTAAGTTTTTCGGGTGTCCCCAATCCTTCAACCGTCGTGATATGCTTGCCCTCCGCCTCAATCGCAAGCATCGAGCAGGCGTAAACCGGCTTGTCGTCCACCAGAACCGTGCATGCCCCGCATGTGCCCCGGTCACACACTTTCTTGGGGCCAGTGATGTCGAGCCGGTTTCGCAGGGCATCCAGGAGAGTGACGCACGGTTCGGCCTGTATTGTCTGTTTCCGGCCGTTGACCGTCAGCACCACGGGAACAGCGCCGGGTCCGACGAAGCCCCTCTCAGCAGCTTCAGCCTCGCGGACACTCAAGGGTGACAACAGGCTGGTCGCAGCGGTGCCGGCACCGAATCCTTTCAGAAAGCCGCGCCGGGAAACACTCAACACGTCCGGATGCTCATGTTCGTCTTGCATAGAATGCGAATTGTTCTTCGCAGGTATCCCCGGCAATCGCTGTTCGAATCGAAGGCTGGGCGATTGTCCTGGTCCAACTGCTCTTGGTGATGAGGGAATTTTCCACAGGCCCTTTGCCCATGCAAGCCGTTTCTTGAATCGTCTATTTCTCCCAATAAAAAATGATTGGAAGGATGGTTTCGGGTGGGCTTCCGAGCACACGTATCTGAGCCACAGTTGTTCGCTGGGCGTTACCCCAAGGTCGATGAATTCTCCGGGAGGAGTGCCGGCATTTTGAGCGTGTCATCGTAAATGCGGCCGAGGTATGCTTCCACCCACTGAAACAAACACAAGATTCCAAAGTGGAATCAGGAACGAAGCGAGATTTTCCGTCTCCGAAATCCGATGATGCGAACCATGTCTGCAAGCGCAAAAGCCATCCGCGCTCCTGAACTGTTCGTGATGCTCGCAGCGATGCTTACCACATCCGCCACGCCTGGTCCGACCAACGAAGTGCGTTCAGAAATGATCGTGACGGATCAGCACCGCAAGCATTGGTCTTACCTTCCGTTTAGAAGACCGCCGCTGCCTGCCGTAGGAAACATGGACATGGCGCGAACGCCGTTGGATCGATTCATTCTCGCAGCGCTTGCGGAGAAAGCATTGTCACTCTCACCACAAGCCGACGCGCGAACGCTCGTCCGGCGCATTTATTTCGACCTCACCGGCCTGCCGCCAACACCGGAGCAAGTCCAGAAGTTCCTAAAGGCATCCGACGTCAGCGCGCAATCCGCCGTGCAGTCCCTCGTTGATCAGCTGCTGGCCAGCCCGCATTACGGGGAACGCTGGGCGCGGCACTGGCTTGACGTGGCGCGTTACGCCGACAGCGATGGCCAGGAAAGCGATGCCGACCGGCCCACGGCTTATCATTATCGCGACTTCGTCATCCGCAGCCTGAATGACGACCTTGCGTTCAACACTTTTGCGCGCTGGCAGCTCGCCGGCGACGAGCTGGAACCCAACAACCTGCTGGCAATCGCCGCCACTGGTTTCATCGTAGCCGGAACGCACGCGGTCCTCCCGGACAGCTTGATGGAGGAGGAGAGAACCCGCACCCGCTTCAATGAACTCGATGACATGATAGCAACCACCGGATCCGCCATGCTCGGCCTGACTCTGGGTTGCGCGCGCTGTCACGACCACAAGTACGATCCCGTGCCACGACGGGATTATTACCGCCTGATGAGCGCGTTCAACGGCGGTGACCGCGCGCAAGTCCCGCTCGCGCCGCTCGATGAAATCCGACGTCATCGCGAGTTAGAGGCAAAGTGGAAGGAAGAGTTCGATCCGGAGAAAAAACGGCTTGATGACTGGCTCCAGGAAGTAAGGAAACAGCACGAGACGGCAGTGCGCCATGCAAAGATCGACGGCTTGAATGTCACCGCCGATGAAAAGTCCCTCCTGAAAGAAATTCCTGACTCCAAGGACGCCAAGGAGCTGGCGAAGAAGTTTTCCAAGGAGCTCAAAGTCGAAGACAAGGATTACCGGCCGTTCCTTTCCGATGAAGAGCGGAACACGTGGGACGAACGGGAGAAAACTCTCAAGACATTGGAAGCGCGCAGCCCAAAGTCATTGCCCACCACACTGGCCTTTGCCGATTTCGGCGCCGAACCGCGCGAAACATTTTTGCTCGCACGGGGCGACTTCCGCTCGAAGAGCGAGCCGGTGGGATTGGGCTTCTTGACTGCGCTGACCAGGGGCAAAACGCCCGCGGATTATTGGACGGCCGCGCGCGCCGGCAGCCTCCGGTCTGATTCCACCCAACAGCGTCGCGCCCTGGCAGAATGGATGACGGACACCGAGCACGGTGCTGGCACTCTTGTCGCGCGGGTGATCGTCAACCGCATCTGGCAGCATCACTTCGGTCAGGGACTGGTGCGCACGGTCAACGATTTCGGCGCGCGCTGCGACCCGCCCACGCACCCGGAATTGTTGGAATGGTTGACGCACGAATTCGTCGAGGGCGGCTGGAAGCTAAAACCGCTGCACCGTCTGATCATGACCAGCTCGGTATATCTCCAGGACACCACTTTCGATGCGGCGAAAGCGAAATTGGATCCTGACAACCGCCTTCTGTGGCGGCGGCGTCCGCAGCGGATCGAGTCCGAAATTCTGCGCGATGCCATGCTCGCCGTGAGCGGCACGTTGAATCCAGAAATGTTCGGCCCCGCTTTCAAGGCGCCCGTTGCCCCCGAGGCCATCCAGGCCCGCAACATGAAAGATCCGTATCCCAAGGATCTGAAGGAGACTTCTGCCACGCGCCGGCGCAGCGTTTACATGTTTCACAAGCGCGTGGTACAGCAACCGCTCATGCAGGCTTTCGACGGACCCGATGCGCAGGCCAGTTGCGGTCGTCGCGAAAATACCACCGTCGCTCCGCAAGCACTTGCATTGTTGAACGACCAGTTCGTCCGCACACGTGCGGTGGATTTCGCGCAAAGGCTGGAGAGAGAGGCTGGCGCTCAATCCGAAACCCAGGCCCGTCTCGCCTGGCGACTCGCACTCGCCCGTGAACCATCCACCACCGAACTGCAAACAGGGATGGCCTTCCTCGACGCCCAGGTTCGACAGCGCTCGAACCGCGGACCGGTCAATGCTGCAATGCACCATCTGGCACTGGCCGATTTCTGCCAGGCAATCCTCGCCATGAACGAATTCATTTACGTGGATTGAACCATCCCAAACACCCCGGCCGGAGTGTTGGCAATGCTCCAATTCCACCAGTGGAAGAGCATCGGAAGGTGGTTCCTTTCTGAGCCGTCCCTGTCGCCTTGTGGAGCCAGGAGAGAATTCCCCGAATCGAAATTTTGCGCAGCGAACAACTGAACCGGCAAGTCGCCCCTGGGGCGACAGCACTCAGAGAGCGTGCTGCGTTTGAATTTACTGGCCAGCAAGGATGCCAGCACGCCCGGGTTCATGAAGTGGGAAGTGTTGAAAAGTCAAAAAGTTCATCGGGAGGGCGTGGTCGGCAATGGAGTTGTCATTTGCGCCGGCCTTCGCTTGACTTTAACTGTTATCCGATGACGAAGGCAGCCATCCACGCCCGGCGTGATTGATGATCCCTTTGATTCGATTCGTCGAACTGGAGTAATTTATGACACGGACTCAAGTGCTTGACCTCTATTTCATGGAAGCCAGGTCGAAACTCATCGACCTCGCTGCCTTCCTGGATCGTGTTGATCGCGCGGAAGGCGAGGCAGATTTTCGGCTGAGGGCCTTCCGCGACGCCGTCTCCCATTTGTCTGAAAGCCGGCCGTCTCGGGCCAGAAGTGTTCTGCTCTCCCTGAGTGATCCATCCACGGAGCCAATCCCCAGGGCGCCAGGCAAGGGTGCGGTGGGAGCCTGGCCAGGACCCGAAGCAAAGTGAGCAACCTGCTCTGAACTCAGACCTATGCGCTACATCGAACCTCACGGACACATGGTCAGCCGGGTGACCGACGACTACCAGGACATGGCCATGGCAGGCTGCGCGTGTATTTGCGAACCGGCTTTCTGGGCCGGATTTGACCGCAGATCACCGGAAGGATTTTATGATTACTTTTGCCAGCTTACCGAGCACGAGCCGAAGCGCGCGGCGAAGTTTGGAGTGCCACATTATTGCTGGCTTTGCATCAACCCGAAGGAATCGGAAGACGTCCGCCTCGCCAAGGATGTCGTCGCGCTGATTCCGCAATTCATCAATCGCCCAAATGTGCTCGGCATTGGAGAAATCGGCTTGAACAAGAATTCGCGCAATGAACTTCAAGTGCTGGAAATGCACGTCGATCTCGCGGCGCGTCTCGATCAACTTATCCTTGTTCACACCCCGCACCTGGAGGACAAGCTCAAAGGCACCCGGCTGATTCTTGATGTCCTCAAGAACGACAGCCGCATCAAGCCGGAGCGGTGCATCATTGATCATGTCGAGGAACACACGATCGAACTGGTGCTGAACTCCGGTTTTTGGGCGGGGATGACGCTCTACCCGGAGAGCAAATGCACACCGGCCCGCGCCATCGACATGCTGGAGAACTTCGGAACCGAGCGTATCTGGATGAACAGCGCCTGCGATTGGGGAGTCAGCGTGCCGCTCGCGGTACCGCGCACCGGCCTCGAAATGCGCCGCCGCGGCTGGCTTGCAGAAACCATCGACAAAGTCGTCTTCCAGAATCCCGCCCGCTTCATGGGACAGTGCCCCAAGTTCAAGATCCCATGAAAGAAGGAAGGAATTGAGCTTGCCGCCGCCTCGTGGCGGTTCACATCTCCGACGACCGGGAGATGACATGAGTCCTGTTCCGATTTCCCGACTCAAGGCCGCGTCACTCGAACGGACACATAACGCGCCTGCGGAATGATAAACTTCCGCACCTCCACACCGACTTTCTCCGCGCCAAATTCCTTCCTCACCATCAACGCGATATCGACAGCCAGCTTCTCAATCAACTTCCAGCTGCGTCCATCACCAAAGGTCAGCAGCCTTTGTGATACGGCAAAATAATCGATGGTGTTTTCCAGGTCGTCGGTTGCTGCGGCCTTGGTGACATCCCGCCAGATTTTCAAACTGATCGAAAGTCGCTGGGCATTGTCGCGTTCAGCTTCGCTCACACCTGCATGGCACCATACTTCCAGATCCCGAATGACTATCGTGTCGCTCATTTCAAGTGCATCGATGGATTGTTGATCATGAGCTTCAACGTTCAAATTGGACGACCTTTCGCCGTGTCCACCACGGACCGGCGCTCCTTCGATTCCCGGCTCAACACCGCTTCGATCAACACACGCGTTGGCGTGTTCAATTCCAGCTTCATTGCCTGATCCAGCCCCACCCACTTGAACGCCTGCGCCTCCTCATTCAGTTCGACCGGCGTTCCCGCCAGCGCCCGGCATGTGTAATTCAACAGTAGAAAATGTTCATCGCGATAAAACTCGGCTGATTGGATGCAGTCCTGGACGAGAATGAACTCAATTTCATCGATCTCCAGATTCGTCTCCTCTTTTACCTCACGCTGCAGCGCATCCTCGGAGCGCTCGCCGAACTTGATCTTTCCGCCTGGAATTCCCCAGAGGCCGGACCATTTGTGCGTTTGAATCATCAGGACCTGGCCTCCCATATTGAAGATCAACGCGCCGACCGCCGCCAGCGGCAGCCGGCGGCCACCGTGGCGCGAGGCACCCGGCGCTGGAGGAAAAAACCAGCCATGCGCTTCCAGCACTTCGCGTAGTTCTCCAAGATGCTCGACGATCAGATCGGGACCGCTCTCCTTCAATTGTTCCAGGCCCGTATAACCCGTCAGCACCGCGCATGAGAACACACCTCCATGCTTCGCCGTCTCGATGTCATGCTTCATGTCGCCGATGAAGAGAGTCTCTGCGGGAGAAAGCCCATTTTCCTTAAGCAGCTCAAGGATGGCGGGGCGTTTGTCATGCACACCTAAATAAGGCCGCTCAATGAATTGTCCAAAACCCGTCCGCTCCGCTTGAGTTACGTAATGCACTTCGTGCAATGCACTCAAAAGGAACGATCTGATCCCGCGCTCGCGGCACAGTTCCAGGAATTGCTTCGCGTGCGGCAGAGCTTCCACCTGATCCTGCACCTGTCGGAAGCGCTCGTGAAACCATTGCTCCATCTGCTCCATCGGGACGCTCGTCAAATGTTGGTCGTAGAATTTCTTGAAGGGCAGGCAGAACTCCGCGCGGAATCTTTCAATGGTGAACGGCTCCTTCCCAGCCTGTTCAAACACATGATTTGTAGCCTCCCACACCGCCGGCAAATCATCCACCAGCGTCCCTGACCAATCAAAAATGATGTTCCGAATCATCCACACCGAGTTTAACCAGAGGCCGTGCCTTGACCAGCGAAACAAAACTTCGTGGCGGATGGCCTCCGCGACGCGTTCGAGCCGCGTGAAAGCGGGCGGGCTGGGTGACCTTGCTGGATGGCCCTTCAGACGATCGACACAAGTTGAATCGACGCTTGCACCATCAACTGGACATCAGTCGAGTTGCAAAACTCGGTAAAATTGCTGGGCCTGTGCGTTCGCGTTGGGCATTGTAATTTGAAGGAGGTGATCGTTTCCAGCATTGGTCGTCCCGGGAACCGACTCCCAGATACCGGACACCGCATCGGGTCGGCTCTGGATCAAGTAGTTTCTTCCCAACACAGAATTGAAGCTCACGCGGATGTCAGGGCCGAAGATTTCCACGTCGGTGATGAGGACTTCGGACATCGCGAAGACGAAGGAAACATTATCCGCGTTGTCGCCGTCGGCCTCGGCGCTGGAGACCGAGGCCCGGTTGATCAAAATGTCCGGCTCAGTCGGTGTTGTTTGGATGATAAGCGTGACCGGTGAGTCGTGAGCGACTTTGTCGAGATGCGCCGTGATCACGCCGTTGGTCTCCGTCACCAAGCCTCGGCTCGTTGTCATGGAGACAAACGCAACCGAAGTTGGGAGTTTGTTGACAAGCAAGACATCCGTCGCCGCGGTCGAAGAGCGATTGGTGACCACCAGGGTGTAAGTGAGTTTGGTGCCGACCGGGACGAATTTTTCACTCACGCTGCTGAGGACCGCGAGATCCACCGGCGGCGGACCTGGATCGAAGACCGCGATCGTCGAGGAGGCAGAAGTGTTGCCACCTTCATTTGCTGTCGCACTCGCGATGTTGAACACGTTGCCTGGACCAGTCCCGCGGAGGACGGCCGTCACGTTGGCGATGGCGCCAGCCGCGAGTGAGCCGATACCGAAAGTGAGTTTCCGACCAACAGCAGTGACTCCATTCCCGGCCGAAACAAATTCCATTCCCGCCGGGAGCGGATCCGTCAGCACGACGCCGGTCGCTGGATCAGGCCCGAGGTTGGCGACGGTGATGATGTAGGTTACCTGATCGCCGACCGGCACCGAGGGTGCAGAGGTGCGGACGTCCACCAGGAGCTCCGGCGTCGGAGGATCAGGAGTGACCAATGTGGTCCAAGACGACGCGTTGTTGTCCGCGTGCTGATCATTGGTGCCGGTGCTGAGGAGAGCCTTGTTCACGTAGGTGCCAGCCGCCCGTGGATGCACGACGATAGAGACAGTCGCGCTACCGCCGCTCGCGATTGTGCCGAGTGCGGTGTTCACCGTGCCCGACGAATTCACCGCAGTTCCCTGACTGGTTGTGGCGGAAAGGAATTCAGCGTTCGCTGGCAGCAGGTCGCTCAAGACCACCTCCGTGGCCGGGTAGGGTCCCGCATTGGTAACCGTAAGCGTGTAAACCAGCCATTGCCTCAGGCCGAGGGTTTTCGCCGACGTCTGCGCGACACTCACGTCGGCTTTCGGGACGCTTCCTGGGGAGCCAATCGGGCTGACTGTCAGCCGGCTAACAGCCTCGTTGTTGTTGGTGCTGGGATCCTCCTCCAGGCCGATCACGCTCACGACGTTGACGAATACTTCCTCGGGACCTGCAAGGACATGGATGGTCAGCGTGGCGCTGCCGTTGGCTGCGAGGCCCCCGAGATTGGCCGTCAGGATGTTGCTGACGATCAAACCCGCCCCCTGACTGAACTTGGCCGAGACAAACGTCGCGTTCGCCGGCAACACATCGGTCAGCGTCACGCCGCTGACGGCATCTGGGCCGTGGTTGGTCACGGTGATGGCGTAGATCAGGTCGCCGCCGACCGACACCAAGGCCGGCGTGTTGCTCTGCGTGACAGAAAGATCGGCCGACGCGTCGTCGCTAATTCTAGTGCGCGTTCAAGATGAGACGCGCGTTGTCACTTAAATCCCATCGGAGCCTGATTATTTGATGAACGATTAGTCTCATCTTGAAAGCGCATTAGAATAAGCCGCGCGGCGAACATCCTCCAGATCCCAGGCTTGATCAGGTTGGTCGTTCTTTATTCACGATACGGTTGAATTTCCAAAAAATTGAAGGTCTGTTCCTGCCCAAAAGCAGCACCTGGCTCCCGCTCGCTCAGCCAATCCGAGACCGTCAACCTTGCCGCTGCGGATTTCGCTCTGAATATCTTCCAATAATAGGTGATGCATACAGGGATCTTGGGCTCCGGGCTTGACGAGTACACCTCGCTAAATGACCGCTTCGCATCCACCTCGACGCCTTCGATCAAGACTGTCGCAACGGATCTGGCTTCCTCGAGTTTTTTGAGCTTTGGATTCATCAAATCATCATAGTCACAAGAAAACATCTTCATGGAATAAAGCCTGCCCGGTTGAAGGTCCTTGATCGTCTGCGAGAACGTGTTCGGCCCTTTCTTGCTCCTGCGCATCCAGAGAAACGTGTCGCCTATATGCTCGGGATCGGCCGGACGACCCAGCCCCATATAACGCCCCTCGATTCGGCCATATCTCGCAAAACTCTTCGCCGCAATCGCACCCTCTTCGGAGGGATGCAATGTCCAGCCTTCCGTTCCTTTCTCGAAATCCGCGTTTTGGATGTGAGTCAGAAAGAGAGGGTCGTTGGTGAGCATGTTGGTTTTGCCGTCGATGGCGTAGTGCCTGTAAAGCTTCCCCACAAATCGCACCGTCTCCTCGTCCGCCAGGACCGATGTCCACCATTCCAGGCCGGCCAGGCCCGGCATCGCCGGATGATTCGCCACGACATTCATCTGCTGGTCCATCCAGACATGGTAATCAACATCCGGCTGTTTGTTGATGCCTCCCGGCGGCATGGAAAACAGGCCGAATGCAATCACCATCTGCTTTTTGACACCGGGCACCCTTGCTTCCCAATCGGCGATGCCATCAACCAAAAGCTGCAACGCATCCTTGGAACCTTGCGCGCTGGACATTTCATGGAGGTAGCGTTCGAGGGCGACACGGTAGCCGCAGTCCACAATCGTCCGGATGAAATTCGTGCCGATGATCTCCTGGTTCAGTTTCTTGCCGCTGCCGCCCACGTAGCCAAAGAGCATCTTGTTTCGATGCCGGTTATCGGTGTGCATTCGCTTGATGGCTTCCCCGTACACTTCGTACTGTTGTCGTTCCTGCTCCATTCGCACACGACGTTCGGGAGTCAGTCCGGCCCATTCTATTACGGGTCGGTTGACGATGAATTCATTGATGATGATCCCGTCCAGGAAAGGCGTCTTCTCGTAGAAACTGCTCCAGAATTTGAAATGATCCTCCGCTGTCTTCCCTTCGGAATTGATCCCAACCTCCGCGACGAACCGTTTCCCCTGCCGATGCCAGTCCTCAATCACCGAGTCGGAAAGCTTGATGTTGTTTGGAACAATCAGCGTGGTGACATTCGGCAGGATATCCCCTTTGAGAAAGCCCATGTCATAAAGTCCATAAGATTTGATTTCCGGATTGAATCCCAGCCCGCAATGGATGAGTTCGGGTATGGCCTTCACCAACAGCCGCTCCACGTTGAATTCTCCATTGCCATCCACTCGGATCGTGTGTGCCCCCTTCGTCACATAACGCATCGCCTCCCGACGCGGGCCACCCTCAGTGTCATGAACAATCACTGCATCCGATTCCGTATCCAGAAAGACACGGGCCGTTCCCGCTCCTTTGCAGGTGGAAGAAATAAAAACCCAGCCGTCGCTCGAACGGGTAAAAGCCATCGATTGGCTGGACATGGAAATTGAAGACCCATTGGCCAGTTCCGAAACGAGATTGTTCAGCTTCCTTTCTCTCGAAAAAGGAATCCCGGCTTCCGCAGCTCCGGCAAATCCACAAATGAAAATGACAGCTACGGAAATCAGTCTTGTTCTCATAACAAAGAGTTATGGTGGAAATCTCCGCTTTTCAACACCAGATGAGTGCCCTACTTTCGCGAGCCGATTGTCCGGCGATGGCTTGGGTTGGAGCATTGGATTGCGAGCTTTCATCCGACGGACGCGGTCCAGTGAGCGATATGCCCAGTGTGTTTATCAAAACCTACGGTTGTCAGATGAACGAGCGCGACTCGGAGGCCGTTGCCGCCCAGCTCGTGGCAAAGGGTTACACACTGGCGGCATCCGAGGCCGCGGCGGATGTGGTTCTGCTCAACACGTGCAGCGTCCGCGACGCAGCGGAGCAGAAGGCCATCGGCAAGATGCAAAACCTGGCGGCGGATCTCCGGCGAAACCGCCCCAACCTCGTTCTGGGCTTCATGGGCTGCATGGCTCAAAGCCGCGGGCAGGAACTTATCGACAAACTTCCCGACGTGGATCTCGTGATTGGAACGCAGAAGTTCCATCGAACGGCGGAGTACCTTGACGACCTGTTCGCTGACCGGCGCAAAAAAGTGTGCGACATCGGGAGCGAGGCGGGCAGCGAAGCCACCATCAAGGAGCATATTCTTGCCGGAAGCGGGTCACGCAAATCCGTCACGGCTTTTGTAAGCATCATGCAAGGCTGCAACCAGCATTGCACCTTTTGCATTGTCCCGTTCACGCGCGGCGAGGAACGCAGCCGCACCATTGAAGATATCGTTGCGGAGTGCCGCGAGCTTGTCGCTGGCGGCGTACGGGAGGTCACGCTTCTCGGGCAGATAGTCACCAGTTACGGCAAGCGCGAGATCGGCGCGAAGGATGGCAAATCAGCGTTCGTTCAACTGCTCGAGGCTGTGAGCGAGGTCGAAGGGCTGGATCGCATTCGGTTTACGTCGCCGCATCCCAAAGGTTACGGCGATGATCTGGTTGAGGCTTACGGGCGGCTGCCCAAGCTCTGCGAGAGCGCGCACATCCCGGCGCAAAGCGGCAGCAACGAGATGCTCAAGCTGATGCATCGAGGTTACACGCGGGAGCGTTTCACCGGCATTGCTGGGAAGTTGCGGCAGGTGCGGCCGAACATTGGCGTGACCACGGACATTATTGTCGGTTTCCCCGGCGAGTCGGAGGCTCACTTTCAGGAGACGATGTCGCTGCTGGACGAGGTGAGGTTCGACAACGCCTACGTTTTCAAATACTCGAAGCGCAAGGATACTCCCGCCGCCACGATGCCTGATCAGGTTCCTCAAGAGATCATTGAAGACCGGCACACGCGGCTGCTGGCGCGCGTCAATGAGATCAGCGTGGCGAAGTACCAAAGCTTCACGGGACAGCACGTTCAAATCCTGGTCGAGGGCCCGAGTCGGCGGAACGCGTCACGGCTCGAAGGCCGGACGCGCTGCAACAAGATCGTTGTCTTCGAGGGCTCTTCCCGGCATCGTGCGCAACTCATGGATTTGAAAATTACACGGTCAAGCCTTTGCACGCTTTATGGCGACCCTGCCATCGTGAACATGGAATGATGACTCCGTCGCCGCGCATCAACTTTTTGCTCCGTCGTTAGCCATTACTCTTAGATGAAACTTTCAACCCTCACCATCGGCCTCGGATTGGTCTATTCCCTGCCGCACATCTTCGCTCTCCTCAAGCCGGCTGCGTTTACCGGAGCCGCGCAAAAATTTCCCCGCTGTGAAAAGACCGGTTACGTCCTCACGATTTTGGGCACGCTCTGGTTTCTGGCGAATGTGCAAAGCGAAACCATCTCCGACTTCACCAGCTACAAAAACATCATGTTGCTTGGCTTCGGAGCGGTGGGTCTATTGGCCTGCCTTTTTGTTAAAGACTTTTTAGCAATTCGCGGACTGGCGATCGTGCTGCTCGTCGCCGCCAAGCTGATCCTCGACACGGCGCGGTGGCATGAATCGCAATGGCGGCTTGTTCTTTCAGTGCTGGCGTATGGATGGATCATCGCTGGCATCTGGCTGACCATTTCACCGTGGCGGCTGCGCGACTGGCTGAACTGGGTGACGAAGAGTCATGCGCGTCTCCGGCTGTTCAGCACCGTGAGACTGGCTTTCGGGCTGCTTCTGCTCGCGCTGGGCCTGTTTGTGTTCTGAGGGCGTCATCACGCACCCTCAGAGTGCGCGGTGATTTGATGCAGCCATGCGTGGAACCAAAGGAAAACTTCTCGTCATTCGCGGTGGCGCCATCGGCGATTTCATTCTGACGCTTCCGGTCCTCACAGCCCTGAGGCAGCAGTTTCCTGACAGCCATCTGGAGGTGCTGGGTTACCCTCACATCGTGCAACTCGCCGAAGCTGGCGGCCTGGTGAATTGTGTGCGACCCATCGAGGCGCGGGCGCTGGCCGGGTTCTTCGGACGCGGCGGATCGCTCGACGCGGAATTTGCTCAATACTTCGCCGGCTTCGGATTGGTTTTGTCCTACCTGTATGATCCAGACGGGATTTTCCAGGAAAACGTCGCTCGTTGCTCCAAGGCCCAGTTCATCGCCGGCCCACACATGCCCGATGATAAAGGGCGAATTCATGCGACAGAAACGTTGCTTAAACCGCTCGAACATCTGGCGGTGTTCGGTGCTGAACGGGAGCCTCAACTGAAACTCAAACCGCGAACCTCGCGGCCTCGGGAATCCGGGTCTGGGACATGGATCGCTCTGCATCCGGGCAGCGGCAGCGAACGCAAGAACTGGCCGGAAGCGCGATGGCTCGAATTGCTCGTTCAGCTCGTTCGGGAGACAAACTGGAATTTTCTACTGTGCGGCGGGGAGGTGGAGGGCGACCGGCTCGACCGGCTGACGCGCGAAATTCCTCCGAAGCGATGCCGTGTTGAGATGGCACGACCGCTGGTTGAGCTCGCCTTTATGCTGACAGAATGCGATTTTTTCTTGGGCCACGATTCCGGGATTTCGCATCTCGCCGCCGCGCTCGGACTGCCCGGACTGGTGCTCTGGGGTCCCACGGATCCCAAGGTGTGGCGACCGCTCAGTAAACGGTTTCAGATCCTCCATCCAGCGGATGGACTATCCGCGCTGTCGGCGGAAGAAGTTGTACAACGGCTGAAAGAAGCGGTGATGAGTCATCAACCTAAAAACGGCAGTTGAATCTCACACGAAGGCCGCCAAGGCCGCAACGGCGTTGGCGAGGATCGCGAAGTCCACGTCGCGGCTAACCCGGATCGATCATAGCCTGGCGGAAAACGGAGAGAGAAAAGTGCAATTGCGCTAGGTTTATCAAAGGGATTGGCACTGCACTGGCTTTCATTTCGAGCATGACAGACTGTTCAAACGACCCACTCCTTTTTCCTGACCTTGG
>SIBF01000051.1 GCA_009695275.1 Pedosphaera sp.
CTCGGCAGCCATCAGGCCAACGGTTGCAGTGCCGTTGATCGAGACGCCTGTTTCACCTTTGAAGACTGCGGCTCAAGACAAGGATGACACGAGCGCCCTGCCGCCGACCATCAAACCAGATTTGCAAAGGACTGATTCTGTGACGGCAAACCCTTCAGGAGTCTCGGCAGACCTCGGGCAAACGGTTGTAGCGCCATTGATCGAGACGCCTGTTTCACCTTTGAAGACTGCGGCTCAAGACAAGGATGACACGAGCGCCCTGCCGCCGACCATCAAACCAGATTTGCAAAGGACCGGTTCTGTGACGGCAAGCCCTTCAGGAGTCTCGGCAGCCATCAGGCAAACGGTTGTAGCGCCATTGATCGAGACGCCCGTTTCGCCTTTGAAGATTGCGGCTCAAGCCACGGATGACACGAATCGCGTGGATGGCAATCAATCGAACCGAAGTGCCAGCCCTGTCGGCGGGCGACGGATCACACGTTTTGGCGGAGTGATTGAAACCAAAGCGTCAGATCAAGTGCGTGTCGCGGATGGTGTTCCAGCTCGCACTTCCCAGTCCACGGAACTTCGAGGGGCACTGCTGCTGCGGAGCGCCCCCAAGCTTTCGCAGGTGCTGTTGCCGACCATCAACCCAGGTTCGCAAAGCACTGAGTTGCCAAGAGGATCTGTCGCGGCGGGAACTGTCGTTCCGGCGGTGGGTTTCGAGATCGCGTCAAAGCCCCAATTGCCTGCGACCTCATCGATATTGGGTGGGAGCAATGTTTCGGTGAGGGATGCTATTTCCGGCAGGCCGGACACCAAGGGTTCCCATACTGATTTGAGCAACGCGATGGAAGTTACTTCCAGCGAGCCGGAATTGAAACTAACGGCGGTGAGTTCGGATTCTTCCCCGGAAATCGCGATGCATAATCCGGCGGAAGCGGCATCTTTCAAAGCCGTTGAATCGAAGCTTCCAGAGATCCGCGTCCGTCGTTCCGAGGCTAACGGTCATGAAGAGGTGAAGAGCAACGGCAGCCTTGTGGACGCAAGCGCATCAGCGCGGGCTGGTAATCATCCGGAAATTCCGGTCGAAGCGGCCGCAAGTCGCGTCGAGTTGGAGTCACAAAAGCCTTCCAAGGATTCCGGCGCAGTGATGGTGTCTGCGGATTCAGGCCATTTGCGACAGGCCAGGGCGACTGAAGCCGGTGAATTCGTTCGTGGTGGGGAAGCGAAGACGAACATTACCGTGATGAACGCTGTTGTTGATCATGCGGATTCGATCGAGAGCAAATCGACGGGTGGAATTCAACCCGCCTCGCCATCCATTCGTCATCGTCGGGTACCGGGTTTGGATGAACCGGTGGTGGAGCAAGCGACTGGAAAGATCAGTCTGGCAACATCTGCCCAGGTGGCCGATTCGGCCAGATCCGCTGGCAAAAGTCAGAATGACGAGTCGCAGACGGTAATGACCAATTCAAGAATTTCGACATGGAAGCAGGGCGAGGATACAGATCATCGAGAACCCTCCAGGGATGAGGACGAAAGTCGTCGTGGCATGGCCGCTGCTCAACAGCCAGATGTGATGAAACGAGCTTTGAAAAGGGATGGAAATGCCAGCCAAGGAGTGCAGAAAATGCCTTCGGACGGCCTGACGGCTGCACCCGCAGCGGGTACGGCGGCAAATCCTGTCCGAAGTGATCGCACGGCGGCAGAAAGTGCCCGGCCAGCGTCAGCGGCGGAAACGGTTTCGCTGGGGCGCGGCCTCGATTGGAGCATTGGCCAGGCGATGCATCTGCGTCCGACACCCAATCTCGAAGAGATTCGCGAGATTTCCGCGATGGATCGACTTCCAAGCGACCGCATTGAGCGGCTCGAACAATTGATCACCAAGGAAGTGATGCTCTTCCGCCGGACGACAGCGGAAAGTGTGAGTGTCGTGCTCAAGCCCGACAGCAATACCGAACTGGTCCTTGAGGTCCATCAACGCAACGGCCAGATGGAAGCGAGCATGAGGATTGATCGTGGGGATGTTGCCCAGCTTGCCTCTCAATGGTCCCGCTTGCAGGAGGCGCTTGCTGAAAAAAGCGTCGTTCTGCTTCCACTCAACGGAGCGAATACAAACTTTTCCCAATCTCAACAGGAAGGCGATCGTCCCACGGCACCGAGCGCTTTTGATCAGGATTCTTCACGGCGGGAGCATGGGAAGCCTGCTTCTGAGCCGGAGGGAGAACCGGCACTGTTGAATCAAAACATCAAAATTTCCAGAACGAGCAGGCCCGGTGGCAGAAAGCTATCCGCGCGAGGTTTCGAATTCTGGGCTTAGAAAAAATATGGCACTCCAAGGCATCAATTCCACGAATTTAATCGCAGATCCGGCCCCCCGCCCCACCGAAGCCAGACTGCCGGTGCAGGTGTTGAATCAGCAGGATTTCCTCAAGCTTTTAGTGGCTCAGATGGCCGCACAGGATCCCATGGAGCCCAGGAAGGACACGGACTTCATCTCACAGATGGCCACTTTCAGTTCGCTGGAACAAGCCAAGACGATGCAGGCGGACATTGCAAAATTGCGGCAGGACCAACAAGTCCTGCAGGCCAACGCGCTCTTAGGACGCACGGTTGAAATCAACACGGGACAGACTCCAACGGGAGAAATTCTCAGGACCACCGGCTTGATTTCGTCGGTGCAGGTTGAGGCAGGGATGCCCAAGGTCGTAGTAAACGGTCAGAGCTATGACTTAACTCAGTTAATGACCATCAAACCAACAGGCATCACAGACCAACCCTCAACTCCATAATATAATACCATGCTACGATCACTTACATCGGCCATCAGCGGCCTTCAGAACTTCCAGGAACGAATCGACGTCATCGGCAACAACATTGCCAACATCAATACCACGGGCTACAAAGCGGCCCGCGTCAATTTCGAGGACTCATTCAGCCAGACGTTGCGCTTGTCCAGCCCCAGTACCGCGGGTGCCAGCGGCACGTCCGCCATGCAGATCGGAACGGGTGTCTCCACCTCGACGATCACCAATATTCAAACACAAGGTGCGCTGGCTCGCACGGGTGTGAACACGGATATGGCTCTTGCAGGCGAGGGATTCTTCGTCGTGCGCGACACAGGCTCGAACGCCGAATTTGCCACACGCGCCGGGGACTTCCGGCTGGATGGCAACGGTTACCTCGTGACTAACAATGGCTCACGTGTCCAGGGTTTCAGCGACGCTGGCTTGACGACCCGTGGCGACCTCAAGATTGACACGACTGGCTTGCCTGCCACTTCGGATCCGGCCGCGAGCGTGGTTTCTTTTGGCGTCGATGGTGACGGCAAGATCAACGTCAATCTGTCGGACGGAACTCAATTTGTTCGCGGCCAGTTATTGCTTCAGAAATTCAACGACCCCCAGGGTCTCGTCAAAGCAGGCAGCAACCTCTACTCCAATCTCGCTGCCGCCGGGCCTCTGGCCACTACCTCGGCTCCAGGCAGCAGTGGTCTGGGCAAGATCCAGGCAGGTGCGCTCGAACTCGCCAATGTGGACCTGGCCAATGAATTCGCCGACATGATCACCGCGCAGCGCGCCTTCCAGGCGACAGCAAAGATCGTGAGCACCAGTGACGAAATCATGCAGGAACTGGTCAACCTCAAACGCTAAACTCTAGCCCCCGCACATGGCCGAGAAAAAGACAGAAGCCGCCGCTCCAGAAGGAGCGGCGGGAAAACCCGAGGTCGCGGCGGCATCTGCGGCGGCCGGCGGCGTCAAAGCATGGCTGCCGCTTGTCATTACAGTGGTTTCCATGCCTGTCATGGCCTACGTGATGACAAATTTCGTCCTCCTCCCGAAGCTCAAAACCTCCGGTGGGCAACATGCCGAAGAGGCAGCCAGCGGTGGACACGAGGCGAAGTCCGAGGCCAAGGACGACAGTCACGGTGGTGGTGGCGACACTCCCGGCGGAAGCTCCAAAAGCGAGGGCGGTTCAAAGACCAAGTACGCTGTTCCAATGAGCAAAATGATCGTCAACATCGCTGGCACAATGGGGACTCGCTACCTGATGGTCAGCGTCACTCTCGTTGGAAAAGATTCCAAGTTCAAAAAGAAGATCGAGGATGAGAAGGACCAATTGCTGGATTTGGCCACAGGAACTTTAAGCGGCAAGACCATCGCCGAACTTGAAAAGCCGGGCGCTCGAAATCAGATAAGAACTGAGCTCATGTCCGTGCTCAACAACGCCCTTGGCGGAAGTTTGATCAGGGAAATTTATATTACTGAACTGGCGATTCAGTGACATAATTGCCGCATGGAAGCATCCACAAACTTTTCAGATGAGAAGGAGGTACTCTCGCAATCGGATGTCGAGCGCCTGTTGGCGCAGGTTTCCGAACAGGAGAGCAACATCACTGTTCACAAGGAAGGGAGTGGATCGAGTCAAAAGTCAAAAGACACGATCCAACCTTACGATTTTCGGAACCCGGTGTTCCTGTCTTCAGGGGAACTCCGGAAACTGCGCCTCCGACATGAGGAGTACATCCGGGCTCTTGCGGCACGGTTGTCGATTTATCTCCGGCTGGATTTCACCCTGCAGATGTCCAAGCTGCAGACCATCCCCTACCAGAAGTTCATCGAGAGTCTTTCCAATCCGACACACTTGACGATGTTTCGCGTGGAACCGCTCCGGGGCGTTTTTCTGCTCGATGTGCATCCTCGCCTGGGCCTGACGATAGTGGATCGACTCATGGGCGGTCCGGCCCACTCGGTCAATGCGGACCATGACATGAGCGAGATCGAAATGGCCCTCCTGGACCAGACAGTGCAGCTCGTGATGAGCGAGTGGTGCAGTCATTGGTCTAAAATTCAGGATTTGAGACCCACACTGCTGGGCCACGAGACTAATGGACGCTTCTTGCAGACGGCGGCGCACGACACCGTGATGCTGGTCCTCTCGATCGAGGCGCGCATTGGTGATTGCATGGAGGCCATGCAAATAGCGTTTCCGTACTACGCATTGGAACCGATGCTTCGCCAGATGAGTCTGACGATCGACACGGTAATAGACGAGGGTGCCAAGCCGGCAAGGACGGTTGCCAAATGGAGCCGTGATTTTGATGATGTTCATGTCCCCATCGTTGCGGAATGGCGGGGCTTGGAGCTCACTGCCCGCGAAATTACACAGCTCAAGGTCGGTGATGTGGTGGAACTCGACCCGGACTGTTCAAGTCAAGTGGTGGTGCGGCTGGCGAACATGCCAAAATTTAGCGCGCGGCTGGGCACAAAGGGAAACAAGTGGGCCGTGGAACTTGCCGGCAAGTTTAAGAGCTGATTTATTTGATTTATGGAACTTACTGTTGCTCCCGCTGGTAATTTGGACGTCCTGCTGGATGTCCCTGTCAAGCTCACTGTTGAACTCGGCTCATGCCAGATGACGATGAAGGATGTGCTTCAACTTGTGGGTGGCTCGGTCGTTCAGCTGGACAAAGTGGCTGATGCTCCCGTGGATCTTTTCGTAAACAACAAGCGCATCGCTCGAGGCGAAGTGGTTGTGGTTGAGGATCGTTTTGGCATCAAGATCACCGAGATTTGTGGAAGTCAGACTTGATTAATTCAAAGAGCCCCGCCTTTTCGTTCAGGAGAATCTTGAGAGCCTATCTTCTTTGTTGATCTGCTGACACGAGTTCAGATGTGCTTGGAACGAGTGGCTTTCCGACAGCCATGCCTGCCCTGAGAGTTCCTGCCTACCCCATCTGTTGTAGGTGGTAGATTTTGCCGTTCGATCACCCTTCCTGGATCCAAGTTGTTGATTAGACGATGCTTGAGCTTGCGGCACACCGGTTGCTAAACGCTGAGTAACGCTTTATGCGATCGCAACCAACAACAAACCAAGTTCCATTGAACCTTTCCACCCATACTCTCGGATGGTTTTCTGGCAGTCTCATTTTCCTCACACTGGCCACACTCAATCTGGCGGCGGCGGTCACTACAAATGCTCCTTCGATTTCGCCCTCGCCTGCCGCGGTAGCACCGGATGTCGGCGCTTCGCTTGTGCGCATGGCTGGGGCGCTGGTTCTGGTGATCGTTCTGTTTCTCGGTGGCGTCTGGCTCGTGCGCAACTGGCATCGGCTGAGTGGTGGCCGTGGTCGTGTGGCAAGACTCAATGTGATCGAAGTCAAACCCCTGGGGCATCGACAAGCCCTGATGGTTGTGGGTTACGAGCAGCAACGGATGTTGCTCGCCACTTCACCCACCGGTGTTTCGCTCGTGACGCACCTTCCGGAAGCTTCAAGTGCGGAGGCAGCCTCTGAGGTTTCAAGTCCTGCAGTGAACTTCGCCGATGTTTTGCAACATCTCGTGAATCGCAAAGCGTGAAACCCATGACATCTACTTCCGAAGGTTCTGAGATTCACCGTTCAAGTCTGCTGGACGCCCGTATTCTTTCAGGCTGGTGGATCCTGGCATGTCTGGTTTTCGGATTGTGCGGCCTGGTGGAATCTTCCGCGCAGGGAATCAATCTCCCCGCTGTAGTGCAGCCAGCATCGACGAACGGCGGATTGACGTTGAATCTTGGTTTGAACGGTCTTGGCCAGCCGCAGGAGGTGGACTCAGCGATCAAGCTGTTGTTCCTGATCACGCTGCTTTCACTGGCTCCTTCGATCGTTCTGCTGACCACTTGCTTCACCCGGATTGCGATCGTTTTGTCGTTCGTGCGCACCGCTCTATCCCTCCAAGGCAGCCCGGCCAATCAAATCTTGATCGGCCTGACGCTCTTTCTCACCTTTTTTATCATGACTCCTGTATGGGAGAGGATCAACGACGAGGCACTTCAACCTTACAAGGACAAGCAGATTTCCAGCAGCGAGGCGATGGATCGAGCGACTGTGCCGATCCGGGAATTCATGCTGAAACAGGCGCGTGCCAAGGATGTGGAGCTGTTCGCCAGCATCGCCAAACTGGAGCCCACCGCCCCGGCAGATCTGCCGCTGAAGGTTGTGATTCCAGGCTTCATTATCAGCGAGCTTCGGACCTCGTTTCAAATGGGATTCCTGTTGTTCGTTCCGTTCATCTTGATCGATCTTATCGTGGCCACAGTGCTGATGAGCATGGGTATGATGATGATGCCGCCACAGACGATTGCGTTGCCTCTGAAAATCCTCCTGTTCGTCCTCGTGGACGGATGGAACCTGATAGTGAAATCGGTGGTGCTCAGTTTTGCAGGGTAGAGCGATGAGGGAAATAGTGTCATCAAGACCAAATTTATGAATCCAGAATTCGCCACGGAATTGATAAAGGCCACGATTTTCCAGGCCATCACGCTTTCGGCCCCCATCTTGATCGTCGGAATTGTTGTGGGACTCGTGATCAGTATGTTTCAGGCGGTGACGTCAATCCAGGAGCAAACGCTGACGTTCGCCCCGAAAGCGCTGGCGATCGTGCTGCTCGTGATGTTGCTGCTGCCATGGATGCTGCGCACGACGATTGAATTCACGACCGCAGTGATCGAAAAGATGCCGCAAATGGTGCATTGAAATTGCCTGGTCGTGGCCGCCAATCCTAACTCAACATGAATTTCGATATCGCCACATGGATGCTGGTTTTTGTTAGGGTGAGCGGGCTTTTTCTGCTGTTTCCGGTGTTTGCGGCGACCCACTTTCCGGCTCGCACACGCATCGCCCTGGCTGCGCTATCGGCGGCGCTGGTCACCCCTGGCTTGCCGTCGGTCGCGCTCTCAGATCAGGGGATTCCAGGTTTGGTGATCGTGATTGGGAAGGAACTGGGAGTCGGGCTTCTGATGGGATTCGTCAGCCGCCTCATTTTCTACGCGGCAGAAGCTGCTGGTGCCCTGATCAGCTCGGAGATCGGGTTGAGCCTTCCTCCGAGCATGAATCCGATTTCCGGAAGCCAGGGCACGCTCTTCGGTTCGATTTTGAATTATGTAGCGGCGATGATGTGGCTTTGCCTCGATCTGCATCACTGGTTGCTGGCGGGCATATTGAAGACTTTCGATTATCTGCCAGTCGGCACCGCTCAGTGGAGAGAACCGCTGTTGATGGAAGTTCTCGACCGGTGCTCGGGCATTTTCGTGGTGGCGCTGCAAATGGCCGCGCCTTTGATGGCAGTCTCGTTCATCATTTCCCTGGTGTTGTCCACGATGGGGAGGGCCGTGCCGCAGATGAACGTGTTTTTACAAAGCTTTTCCATCCGGATACTCGCGGGTCTAACCGTGTTTGGAACGACCTGCCATCTGATGTCGCAACACATCGCCAATTACCTGAATCGTCTCCCGGAGGACTTGCTCCGGATTGGTCAGTTGCTCGGTCAGCATTGAGACATCCGCATGAGCGAGCAAACAGGAGAGAAGACAGAGCAACCGACTCAGAAGAAGCTGGAGGACGCGTGGAAACGGGGCCAGTTTGCCCGAAGTGCTGAGATCCAGACGGTGATGGTGCTTGGTGCCGGGTTGATGTCCTTGATGTTCACTGGGAATGAAACATGGCGGATTCTTTCGCAAACGACCGGGGCAGTTTTCGGACATCTCCACGACGTGCCTATCTCGAAGGACATGCTCCAGGGATACTTTATCAACAGCGCTCTCTTGCTCGGAAAATGTGTGGGGCCTGTGGTGATGGCCGCGATGATCGCTGGGATGCTGGCCGGTGGCATTCAGAGCCGGTTCCGGATCGCCGAGGAAGCCCTGCAATTTCGTTGGGAAAAGCTCAACGCGATGGAAGGCGCGAAACGGCTCTTTTCGATGAAGTCAGCGGTGCCCACCTTGCTGGCTGCGATAAAGTTCACTGTCATCGTCGGCCTGACTTACGGCGTGGTGAAGGAAGTCCTGAACGATCCAATCTTTTCCTCAACCGTCAACCTGATGCGCATCGGGGAATTCGTGGTGGATGCTTCGGTAAAGATCATTTTGCGAGTGGTGTTCGCGTTGGCGGTGCTGGCCGCTGTGGACTACGGCTATCAGTTCTGGAAGACGAACCAGGACATGATGATGACCAAGAAGGAGTTGAAGGAAGAAGTGAAGAACTCCGAAGGTGATCCGAAGATGAAAGGCCGGATGGCCCGCCGCCGGTCCTCAATGACCAAGCGTCAGATGCTGGCTGAGGTGCCGAAGGCCGATGTTATTGTCACTAACCCGACCCACCTGGCAGTGGCGCTGCGCTATGATCGGAAATCCATGAAGGCCCCGAAGATTGTGGCCAAGGGTTCACGCCTCAACGCGCTCCGCATCCGTGAAATCGCCAGACAACATCAAGTGCCGATCATCGAGAACAAGCCGCTGGCACGAATGATGTTCAAGTATGGCAAGGTGGGTGGCGAAATTCCTGATCAGCTCTACGCCGCGGTGGCGGAAGTGCTCGCGTGGGTTTATCGCGTTAACGCCTATCGCTACTACCGCGAACAGCATCAATGAACTGAAGATTGAACATGCCTCCAAGAAAATCCAACCTCGCGCGTCTGCTTAAGAATGGCGACCTGCTCCTGAACCTGGCGCTGTTCGGGACCATCATCCTGATGATCCTGCCCATCCCGGCGTTCCTGCTGGACGGGTTCCTGGCCATCAGCATCGCCATCTCGCTGCTGATTCTGCTCGTGATTCTTTACGTGAAGGAACCGGCTGAATTCAGCGGGTTTCCCACACTGTTGCTCTTCATCACTTTGTTCCGGCTGGCTCTGAACATTGCCTCAACCCGGCTGATTCTGCTCGATGGTTACGCCGGGCATGTCATCGAAGCGTTCGGCAATTTTGTTGTTCGTGGCAATTATATCGTAGGCTTCGTCGTTTTCGCGATCCTTGTGGTCATCAATTTCATAGTGATCACCAAAGGCGCAGGCCGCATCGCGGAAGTGGCTGCGCGTTTCACGTTGGATGCGATGCCGGGCAAACAGATGGCGATCGATGCCGAATTGAATGCCGGTGTGATCAATGAGGGTGAGGCGCGCGCCCGGCGGCGCAAGGTGGAACAGGAGGCGGACTTTTACGGTGCGATGGACGGCGCGAGCAAATTCGTGCGCGGCGACGCGATCGCGGCGATCCTGATCACGCTCATCAACGTCGTCGGCGGATTCGCCATTGGCATCATGCAGCGCGGGATGTCTGTTGCGGATGCGCTCCAGCGCTTCACACTGCTCTCGATTGGTGACGGGTTGGTCTCGCAGATTCCGGCCCTGATCATCTCGACAGCGGCGGGCATCCTGGTGACTCGTGCGGCGGCAAAAGATGATCTCGGCCGGGAACTCAGCGGTCAGTTGTTGCACTACCCGCGGGCGCTGTACGTGCTTTCAGCGATGCTGGGAGCCTTCGCACTGGTACCCGGACTGCCCATGATTCCGTTCGCAGTGCTCGCTTTTGGAGCCTTTTTCGTCGCGCGATCACTGGGTCGGGACAAAGCACATGCGGAAAAAAGCGGAACGGCGGAGGCCAGGGCGGCTGGCACGGAGGCAGGCGGTGCGGGATCGTCAGACAAGACCGGGGCGCCTGTTGGCGGGGCCGGCGAGAAGCTTGAAAGCTTGCTAAACCTGGACACGTTCCAAATCGAACTGGGCTACGGGCTCGTCAGCCTGGCGGACACGCGCAAAGGTGGCGACCTCCTGGAACGCGTCACAGGCGTGAGGCGGTCTTTTGCCCAGGAGATGGGGCTGATTGTTCCACCCATCCGGCTGCGTGACAACATGCAGCTGGGGCCAAACGAGTATTGCTTCCTATTGAAAGGGAATCAGATCGCCCGCGGCGAGTTATTACCCTGCCATTGGCTGGCCATGAATGCCACCAACAGCAAGGTGATGCTCAAAGGCGTGCCCACCGTAGAACCGGTTTTCAAACTTCCGGCCACCTGGATCAATGATGTCGAGCGCAAGAATGCCGAAATGCACGGCTACACTGTGGTGGATTCGCCATCGGTGCTCGTCACTCACTTGTCCGAAGCGATCAAACGCAACTCGCACGAAATCCTCAGCCGACAGGATGTTCAGAATCTGCTCGATAACCTCAAGCAGACCCATCCAACGGTCATTACTGAGTTGATTCCTGCTCAACTCACGGTCGGTCATGTGCAGCGCATTCTGCAAAACCTCCTTGCCGAAGGAATCTCCATCCGGAACCTGGCCGGTATTCTGGAGAAGGTGGGCGACTACGCCAGCCTCACGAAGAATCCAGATGAACTTTCCGAGCATGCCCGCCGGGCGTTGGGAGCGCAGATTGTCCGGCCCTACCAGAATGACGGTGGCGCGGTGCGTGCCATCACCCTTGAGCCCCGGCTGGAGCAACAGATCGCGCAAGGCGTGCGCCAGACACCAACGGAGATCTCGCTGGTCATGGAACCGAAACTTGCGCGGCACGTGGTGGACACTCTGTCGAAGCGGATTCAGGAGCTGCTGGCGATCGGCCAGCCGCCGGTGGTGCTGTGTGCGCCGCAATTGCGGCTTGCTTTCCGGCGCTTCTTCGAGACCACTTTCGCCGAGTTGGCCGTGTTGTCGTATTCAGAGATCCCCGCCCGCGTAGAAGTTCAGAGCGCCGGCGTGGTTCCTTGTCTGGAATAGGCTGGCGCATGGCCAACGGAAGCCTTGATCGATGGATTTGGTTTCATTTATTGCTGATTCTGCAGCGGACGCCGTGGCGCAGATTCGTGCGCGGCTCGGTCCGGATGCCGTTGTTGTCACTGTGCGGCCACTGCCTGTCCAGGGACTGGGCCGGCTCTGGCGCAGGGCGCGCTTTGAAGTTCTAGCGCGCCGGCCTGAACCAGGATCAGTTCCGGCATCTATTGAGGCGACCCTCAATATCACCTCAGATTCGCCCGCAGTTCCTTCCGGGCTTGAATCCGCTTTTAATACCCCGCGTGCTGGAATCCCAACACAGCACGGCTCACCACCGATGGTCGATTCCACCCCGGGCGAACTTCACGTGCCGTCAGGAATCGAACCACTTTCTGGCGAGGTTGGCGCCGCGTGGCAGGTCGGAGCCGTGCTGGAACGAGCAGGTCTGCTTCCCGTTACCGTGCAGCGAGTGATCAATCAACTCGACGCCAGAGGTGGTTCCCATAAACAGAGGTCAATCGGCGAAGAACTGACCATGACTCGCGCAGCTCTCGCAGAACTCTGGCGCAAGCCGGCTCCTTTCGTGGATAGAGCCCGTCGGATTCATGTTCTGGTCGGCGCTGCTGGTGTCGGCAAGACCACGTCTCTTTGCAAATGGCTGACTCAAGTTGTTCTGGTGGAGGGTCGATCTGCGAGTGTCTGGAGACTCGATGGAGCAACTGCCAACACGGCGGAATCGTTGAGCGTCTATTGCGAAATTCTCGGATTACCCATCGAGCGAGCTTGGAATTCCCTGCATGAAGCCAGCACTGCTGAAGTACAGTTCATAGATTTGCCAGGCGTAGAATGGAGGAATCCAGCTTCCATCAGGCAGCTCGCGGAACAGGTTAGGCAGTATCGGGCAACGCATGTCCATCTGGTGGTCAACGCGGGCTACGAAACTGCCCTGCTTCTCAACCAGGTGAGAGCTTTCTCGGAGTTTCCGATAGATGACGTCATCGTCACCCACTTGGATGAGGAAACGCGTTGGGGGAAACTTTGGAATCTGGTCGTCGGCACAAATTGCTCGATCCGATTCCTGAGCGCAGGGCAGAATATTCCCGGAGAGTTCTTTAATGCCTCTGCCGAAACCATCCTCTCGCGGCAGTTTTCTTCGTAAGTCGTTCTCTTCTTTGGTCTTTTGGAATTGTTTTCTTGATGGCAAACCATCTGCTTAACAGCCCGTGACTGTTGCCGCGTTATGAAAACACTTATGCTTGCGGGCTCGCTCTTGGGATTTGCCATAGGCTTTGGCTTTAGCTCCGTGCAGAACGCTTCCTCTCCGCAAGCGCTCTGGCGTGGATGCCTTGCCGCTTGTGGAGCCACCATTCTCATGAGGTGGTGGGGGCGGCTCTGGCTGAAGAGTCTCCGCGAGGCATATCTTCAACGACAGGCTTCCGAAGAGGCTGCCGCTGAAGCCAACAATGCGACCGTTTCAACCAAGTAAATGAAAGCGAACACACAAAACACCAGGAGCGAACTTCAGTTCATGGTCTCTAATCCAACTGCAGACTCTGTCTTCATGTGGAAACGCTACGCAAAGAGTGGTCTGGGAAGCACAGATGAGAACGAACTGGTGCAACAGTACCTCCCGCTGGTGAAAACCGTGGTGGGTCGTCTGATGATGACCATGCCCGCCCATGTGGACTTCGATGATCTGAACAGCGCGGGCCTGGTGGGGTTGCTCAATGCCATCCGTCGCTTTGATCCGAAGTGTGGCGCGTCTTTCGAGACCTATGCCCGCGTCAGGATTCGCGGAGAGGTGCTCGACGAAATGCGCAGGATGGACTGGGTGCCGCGCTCAGTTCACATAAAGGCGCGCAAGGTCCAGGAAGCCATGTGCCTGCTGGAACAGAGGGATGGTGAGATCCCCGCCCCGGAAGAAGTCGCGAAAGAAATGGGGCTCTCGATCGAGGAATACAACGAACTTTTGGAGGAGATCAAACCCGCTTCCTTTGTCTGCCTGGACGCGGCGCGCTCCGCGGACACTGATGATGGAGCCACGCAGTATGAAAGTGTGGCTGATGACCGGCAACATTCACCGGATGATCGCGCGGCGCGCTCGGAACTGGTGGAACTGATCACCGAACGACTGGAGGAACTCCCCGACATGCAGCGGAAGGTTCTCGCCCTTTATTACTTTGAAGATCTGCGTTTGCGCGAGATTGCGGAGGCTTTTGGTGTGACCGAGTCGCGCATCTGCCAGATCCACACGCAGGCCATCCTCTCCATCCGCAACTTCCTCCGCAGAACCGAGGCCCAGGCCGCGTAACGGGTTCCGGCGTTTCATTATGTTCGTAATCATTGGAGCATTAATCGTCACCGCATCGGTGATCGGCGGTTTCATAATGGGTGGCGGCGTGGTCGGTGCCCTCGTTCAGGTCTCCGAATATGTCGTGATCTGCGGTGCGTCCTTGGGCGCTCTCGTCATCATGTCGCCGAAGAAGGTCATGGTGGACATGTTCAAGCAGATTATCGGGTCGTTAAAGGGCTCCCCCTACGGCAAAGCGTCCTACGAAGAACTCTTCAAGGCGCTCTATGAACTCTTCATGCTGGGCCGGCGCAATGGAATGATCGCGCTCGAGGAGCATGTGATGAATCCCGCCACGAGCAGCATATTCTCCAAGTATCCAAGCTTTTCCAAGAATCACCATGCGGTGGAATTCCTCTGCAACGGCCTTCGTCCGATCATCGACGGCAAGATCAAGCCTGATCAACTCAAGCTTCTTCTCGAAATCGAGCTGACATGTCTCGAGGATGAGCATTACAAACCCGTGAGCGTTCTCAACAAGACAGGGGACGCGATGCCGGGGTTCGGCATTGTCGCCGCCGTTCTGGGCATTGTCATCACGATGAATTCCATAGCGGGGCCCATTGAACAGATCGGCCATCACGTCGCCTCGGCACTCGTCGGCACATTCCTCGGGATTTTGATCTCCTATGGCTTCATCAATCCGCTCGCTGTGAACATTGAGTTCATCGGCATGGCGGAACTGACTTACATGAGGTGCATCTCCGCCTCGGTCATCGGCTTCGCCAACGGCATGGCTCCGGTCATGGCCATCGAAGTCGCCCGACGCGGGCTGGAGAGCGACCTCAAGCCAAGCTCTGACGCCCTTGAGGCGATGCTAAAGAGCATCGGTGGCGGCAAGAAGTAGTGTCACGTGAGTTTCATTGGGAATTATCATAGATGAGCAAGAAGGGTGGACATCACGGAGGAGCCTGGAAGGTGGCCTATGCGGATTTCGTCACCGCGATGATGGCACTCTTCCTTGTGCTCTGGCTGTCGGCTCAGGATGAAAAGATCAAGGAGGCCGTCGAACGCGCGTTCAAGAATCCTTTCGCTTCAATCACCAAGGAAAACGTGGGCATCATTCCGAACAAGGAGAACCAGGCGGTACGCGACAAGAGCGGCAATTTCGATTCCTCATCGGCTGTCGAGCTCCAGATGCTCCGGCGAATAAACGAGGATTTGATCAAGTCTCTCAAGGCCGAGGATGAAGATCCAAAGACCAAGCCTGTCGAACTGGATCTGTCGCCCGATGGGTTGCGGATCAGCATCTTTGACCGGTCCAGGCGGCCGATCTTCGAGCCCCAATCGGTCAAGTTCACTCAGTATGGCGAATGGGTGTTCACCACGCTTGCGTGGGAGGTGGCCCGTTACAAAGGCTTCACCATCGAACTCGAGGGCCATACAGAAGCGGGTCATCCACCGCCGAGGGAAGAATATGATAACTGGGAACTCTCGGCGGATCGCGCCAATGTCTCCCGCCGCAAGCTGCTTGATCACGGAGTCGGTGCTGGACAGATTCGCAAGGTGGCCGGGTACTCGGACACGATGCCGATGGAGGGTGTTGAACCCACCGACGAGGCCAACTGCCGCGTCACCGTGATGCTCAAGATCAATTCGCACGACAAAAACTCACAAAACGTGAAGTAATATGCCTCCAACGGACGCGCCTGAAAAATTTATTCCCCTCGGCAACACAGCCCGACCAACGGGCCCGGAGCGGCATGTTTTCCGCCCCAAGGTGCTTCCTGGCGTCGATAGTGTTCCCGCGTTCAAGCCGCTTACCCCGGCCAGCGCACCGCACGTACATCTCGCTACAGCGACCGCCTCCGCGCCACCCGTGGTGACTCTGAAAAGGGAGGGGGACCTTGTGACAGGCATCCGGATTCACTGTGCCTGTGGTCAGGTTATTGAACTGGCCTGCTCGTATTGAGTTTTCAAGGACTGCTGCTTTCCTGGCAGATTGGAATTCCCCCCCATCCTCGTCCGCGCTGATTCCTCTTCAACGCATGACTATCCGGTTTATTGCCAGGGGAGCGCGGCGTTCACGCCACTTCAACGCCCGGTGTCTTGATGTAGCTCGGAAAGCCTGTCTTCCCTGCTCTGCGGGCAAAATTCTCCACCACCGAAGGGAAGGTTTTGCCATTTGTTCCGGTGGGACGAGTCAATTGTCTGCAAACCGGCATTTTAGTTCAGTGGCATATCTGCTGCTAAACGCAGCTCTCGATGAATTTCAGCGTGTATCAAGCTGCGGCGGCAATGAACGCCAACCTGCGATGGCAGGAGATGATTGCGGAGAATCTGAACTCGACCTCGATTCCCGGATTCAAGCGGCAGGAACTTTCCTTCGAGGCGGTTCAGGCTGGTCTTCTCAAACAGCCTTTCCAAGGTGCCAATGGCGCTTCAATGGAGCACTCCCTGCCCAAGGCCGTCGCGACGACGAGTTTTCAGGCTGGTGAGCTTCGTCCTTCCGAATCCAAGACGGCGCTTGCCATCACGGGTTCCGGCTTTTTTGAAGTTCAACTTCCTGGAGGTGGGACAGCCTATACTCGAGCCGGAGAATTTCGACTGACCGCCCAGGGGCAGTTGGTCACGAAGCAAGGCTATCCAGTACTCGGTGAGGATGGCCCCGTGCAGTTGGATTCCAGCAATGCCAGTACGCTGGCCGTTTCTGCTGCCGGTGAGGTTTCCCAGGGGGGCACGGCACGAGGCAAATTACGTGTCACCGAATTCAACGACCCCAGCCTGTTGACGAACACCAGCGATGGCTATTTTGTGGCCGCCGATCCCGCTATTCATAGCCGACCATCGACGGGCTCATCGGTCCATCAGGGAGTGGTCGAAGGGTCGAATGTGTCGGTTGTGATGGAGATGGCCAACATGATGACCGCGATGCGGGCCTTCGAGGCAAACCAGCGCATCATCCAGATGAATGACGAACGGACGGGTCGTGTGCTGTCGGACCTTGGCCCAACTTGATTCCCTGATTTATGCTACGCGCCCTCTACTCTTCCGCGGCTGGGATGCAATCCCAGCAACTCAACCTTGACGTCATCGCGAACAACCTCGCGAACGTCAACACGACCGGCTTCAAGAAGAGCAAGATCGAGTTTCAGGATCTGCTCTATCAATCATCACGCGCTGCTGGCGCCGAGGAGGGGGCTGGCAATCAACGGCCAACCGGAATGCAAGTCGGTCAGGGTTCCGCAGCGGTGGCTACTTCACGCATTTTCACCACGGGAGAACTGACGCATACTGGCGAACGCCTGGATGTCGCCATTCAGGGAGATGGTTTCTTCGAGGTCCAGCTTCCGGATGGGTCGAAGGCATACACTCGTGACGGGGCATTGAAGACAGCCTCGGATGGACGCGTGACGACGAGCGATGGCCTCGTAGTGCAGGGCGGCTTCCAGCCGATTCCTGCCGGCACCACTCAGATCAGCATTTCCAGCAATGGTGAGGTGACGTTGAACGGCGCCAGTGGCGCTCAAAATTTCCGTGTTCAATTGTCGCGCTTTGTCAATCCCTCCGGCCTTGAGCCGATTGGACGGAATCTTTATCGCGAGACAAGCGCCTCCGGGACGGCGGAATCAGGCAATCCTGGGGAGAACGGTTTCGGCTCCATGCAACAGGAGTATCTCGAAATGTCGAACGTCAAGGTCGTCGAGGAAATGGTCAACATGATCGTCGCCCAACGCGCCTATGAAGTGAACTCGAAGGCGGTGCAGGCTGCCGACGAAATGATGCAACAAAGCAACAATCTGAAGCACTGATCATGACTCATTTTCGTTACATCCGCCTTGCCATCGGCGTGATCGCAATCTCGCTCTTTCAAACTGCCGTCGCCGTCGAATCCGCCAGACTCCAGTTGAGATCTGTCGGACAGGTGGACGGTTCCGGTGTGTTCCTGGATCAGTTGCTGCAAGCGCCGGCGGATCAGCCGCTCCCCCATGTCCGTGTCGCGGTTGCCCCAGCATGGGGACAGGCTCTCGTGTTCAGCACCACCCAGGTGGTTGGGTTTCTCCAACAGCACGCTCCCGACGTGTCGGCGGCGGACTTGACTGGTGCGCCGAAGGTTCGTGTGACTCGTCGTGCCCGGCAGTTGGATGAGCCTGAGTTTAAACAGATGCTCACCACCGTTCTCCAAAGGGATACAGTGAAGGACAAGGGCGAATTGGAACTTCGACTCGCGCGCCCATGGGCCGCCGTTGTTGTGCCCGATGAAGCCCTCGTTTTGAAGGTGATTGATCTTCCCGCCGGGGGGCTGGGCGGCAACTGTGTTCTCCGGGTTGAACTTATCTGCGGTGAAGAGCGCGTCGGCAACTGGCAGTTGGTGGCGCAAGCCCGGGTTTGGCGTGATGTGCCTGTCGCTCAATCCACACTCAAGCGCGGGCAGTTGCTCCGTGACGCGGACATCACCAGGGAACGCCGCGATGTGCTTGTTTTACGCGAAGCGTTGCAGACTTCCGCACTCGAAGACGGCTCCCTCGAAATCGCCGAAGTGTTGCAGGCGGGCCAGCCTCTTTTGTCCCGCTCGGTCAGGATCAAGCCAGCGGTGCTGCGCGGACGTGTGGTCGAGGCATTGATCCTCGAAGGCACGATGACAATCTCAATGAAAGTGGAAGCGCTCGAAGATGGCCTGCCCGGCCAGCGCGTGCGTGTTCGCAACCCCAAAACCAAGCGGGAATTTTTTGGAAAGGTCCAGGATGAACAAACCATTGTTGTTAACATGTAATTCGACGGCTCTGGCCGTGGCGTTGTGTCTGATAAGCGCGGTCTCGGGTCGCGCGGATTCGCTATTCCAGGAGGATAACTTTCGTTCGCAGTTCGGTGACAAGCGCGCGCGAGCGATCGGTGACATCATCACGGTGGTTGTTCAGGAGAGCACGGCTTCCAGCAAGCAGAACAACACCAAGACGGATCGTTCGAGCGGAATGGATGCCTCAATGGCTTCCTTTCTCTTCAGCCCGGCCGCCAGCTCGCTGCTGACGAAAGGCGGCAAGCTTCCCGCAATGTCCATGAGCAGCAAGAACAGTTTTAATGGCGGGGGAGAGATCAACAACTCGGAGAAGATCACGACGCGGTTCGCGGTCAAGGTCGTGGATGTGCTGCCCAATGGGAGCATGGTCATCGAAGGTAAACGACAGACAAAGATGTCTGGAGAAACAACGGACGCCGTCTTGCGGGGAGTGATACGGAACGAGGACGTGACGGCAGCCAACACTGTTTTTAGTTACAACGTGGCAGACGCGACGATTCAGTACGCCTCAAAGGGAGTCGTCAGCGACAGTCAACGCAAGGGCTGGTTCAGCCGCGTGTGGGACAAAGTATCACCGTTTTGAAGAATCGTATGCGCACATCTATTCGAACCATCCTCGCCGTCGCCATCTTTGGCACCACTTCGGCACTTGCGACCGCCGGTTCGCGGGTGAAGGACATCGCGGTCGTGTCGGGTGCTCGAGACAACCAGTTGGTTGGTTACGGACTTGTCACAGGCGTGAACAGCGAAGGGGACAAGAACCAGGTTTATACGCTTCAAACGATCGCCAACATGCTTCAACGCCACGGTATCACCGTGCCGGCCAGCCAGCTCTCATCCAAGAACGTCGCGGCCGTCATCGTCACCGCTGACATTTCGGCTTTCAAAAAGAAGGGAAGCCGGATTGATGTCACCGTTTCGTCGATGGGTGATGCGAAGACGCTTCAAGGCGGCATGTTGATTCAGACGCCGCTATTGGGCGCTGATGGCAAGATTTACGCGCTGGCGCAGGGAGCCTTGTCCATCGGTGGATTCAGCGCTGGCACTGATGGCGGAGGCGGAGCTTCTGTGCAAAAGAATCATCCCACGGTCGGGCAGATTCTCGGCGGGGCGCTGGTCGAGCGGGAAATTCCGGCCGAAGTGGTGCGTGACAATCACGTCGAGCTTCTGCTGCGTGAACCTGACTTCACTTCGGCAGCCCGCCTTTCGACGGCGATCAATGAGAAGTTTCCCGGCAGCGCTTCCGCGATCGATTCAACCTCTGTCAAAGTTAAGATTCCCGAAGGCTCGGAAGGATACCCTGTGGACTTTATTGCCCGTTTGGAAGCGGTGGAAGTGGAATCGGATATTCCCGCCAGGATCGTCATCAATGAGCGAACGGGGACCATCGTCGCCACTTCCAGAATCAAAATCTCAAGCTGCGCGGTCTCACACGCCAATCTCACGATCACGATTGCCTCGACATTGGATGTGTCACAGCCCACGCCACTTAGTCAGACCGGCACAACGACTGTAACGCCACGTGCCGAAACCAAGGCAGTTGACGGCAAGGGCCGATTGATTCCGCTTCCAGACATGCCCACGGTCGAAAAAGTGGCTTCGTCATTGAACGCCCTCGGTGTGACTCCTCGGGACATGATGTCGATCTTTCAGGCGATGAAACAGGCTGGCGCGCTTCAAGCTGAACTCGTTCTTCGATAGATGCAAATTTCCTCCATCCAGACTGGGAACGTGAAGGCCGCCGGGATGCCGCTTGAGCAGCTCGCCGGCAATAAGCACGTTTCCGAGAAGGAGAAGGTCAGCGAGGTGGCCCGTCAGTTCGAGGCCGTCCTGCTGCGCCAGATCCTGACAGCCGCGCGCAAGAGCGTGATCAAGTCCTCGATCAATCCGGAGTCCGCGACCTCCAGTATTTATCAGGACATGATCAATGAGAGCATTGCCGACAACATCAGTCGCAGCAAAGCTTTCGGCCTGGCCACAAGCCTTGAAGGACAATTGACACACCAAACCATCAAGACGCCGTCGTCCCCCGGAACGGCGCAAACGCTCGCCGCGCCGACCGAGGCGAAGCGTTACAAAGTGAAACATGACTGAACCGATAAACGATTTGATTGTCGCGCTGCGCGAGGAACTCCAGCAGTACGGTGAACTTTTGGTGCTGCTCAATCGACAGCAGGAACAGGTGATCGCGCGCGCTTCCGATGAAGTGGTCCAATCGGTGTCCGACATCCAGTCCCAGGCGCGCGTCGTGCAGCAAGCCCGGGTGCAGCGCGAAGGGCGGCAGAAAAGTGTCGCCCGGCGATTCGCAGTTGCCGAGAATGCCGCGTTCGTCACGCTCATCGCGCTGATGCCCCAGGATTACCAGCCGCTGGTCGAGGCGCTGGTGAACGAAAACAATGATCTCATGCGACGGGTTCAGAAGCGTGCCCGTCAAAATCACCTGTTGTTGAGCCGCTCGCTTGAGCTCATGCAACGGTTTATGGGGATGCTCTTTCCCACCCGCGAAGTGCAGATGTACAACGACCATGGTGGCCGTCACGCCCAACTGGTTTCATCCCGTCCCATTTACGAAGCCGTCGGCTGATCAACGTTATGCTTGGACTTTTTGGAACCCTTAATCTCGGCGTGCGCTCCCTGTCGGCGCAACGTGAGGGATCGGAAATTGCCGGACACAATCTTGCGAACGTCAACAATCCGGCCTACGCGCGCCAGCGGCTGCTCCTCCAGACGGCCCTTCCGGTGCCGAGCGGCGTGGGTTTGCAGGGAACCGGTGTCGAGGCTGTTGCCATTGTCCAGGTGCGGAATCTTCTGCTGGATCAGCAGGTGCAAAGCGAGACCAGCGTCCGGAGCTCGCTCGAAGCCCAGCAGCAGGGGCTGCAGTACACCGAAGCCAATCTCGGACAGATGATCGACCGTCAGGCCAGTGGGCCCGCCGGATCGGCTGCTGCGGGAGGTGTCGGTGGGCAGCAAGGCCTGGCTGAGAACATTTCTGACTTTTTCAACGGTTTCCAGAGCCTCTCCACAAATCCCACTTCTTTGGCGGAGCGTCAGGTTTTGCTTATCAAGGCGGAGAATCTATCAACCCAGTTTAACCAGGTGTCGGATCGCCTCGGAGAAGTGAACGATTCGCTCAACCGGTCGGTCCAGGCGGACGTTTCCAGCGCGAACCTTCTGCTGAAGGACATCGCCACGCTCAACCAACAGATCGTGTCCTCAGAAGTGGGAAGCGGTGGAGTAGCCAACGATCTCCGTGATGTCCGCCAGCAGCGACTCGAAGAGCTGGCAAAGCTCACCAACATTTCCACTGTAACTCAGACGAATGGCGCGGTGGACGTCAGCATCGAAGGCGTGAGCATGGTTTCCGCAGGCGTGGTCCAGGACACTTTGGAAGCATTCGATCCTGGATCCGGACAATTTGTCGTGCGCGCCCAGACCGCCGCGCAGACGCTCTCCCTGACCGGAGGAAGTTTGCATGGAACGATGGATGTGAGGGACGGCTCGCTCGCTTCGCTCCGTTCCGACATCGACAATCTTGCATCGAATCTCATCACATCAGTCAATGCTCTCCACAGCGGTGGCTTCAGCCTGACGGGTGCAACGGGTCAAAAGTTCTTCACCGGAACCGGAGCAGGGGACATTGCGGTCAATGGTGCCTTGACGTCGGATCCATCGGCAATCCAGGCAAGCGGTGTTGCCGGGGCCGTGGGCGACAATCAGGTGGCTTTGGCTCTGGCGCAACTGGCAAACGAGAGCCTTGCCGCATTGGGCGGGCAGACGTTCGGTGAGAGGTTTGGCCAGTCCGTGGCGGGTTTGGGCCAGTCCTTGAACTCGGTGAACACTCAGTTGGAGAACCAGAACATCGTCGAGCGGATGTTGCTCCGGCAACGCGACTCTTTCAGCGGCGTCTCCCTCGACGAGGAGATGACCGATTTGATGAAGTACCAGAAGGCATTTCAAGCCTCGGCCAAACTGATCACGACAGTGGATGAAATGCTGGAAATCATTATGAACCTGAAACGATGATGCGCAAAAATCAGAATGTGATCGAAGGGGAACCTGAAGGCGTCGCTCATCTGAAAGCACTGACTGGCGTCAGAATCGTTCAATATCATTAAACTCGAACTGCCATGCGTGTCACAGCAAACACTTTCCCGATAAGTCTCCGCGATCAGTTGAGCCGGCTGGCCGTCCGCCAGTATCAGCTTCAGAATCAGGCTGCCACCGGTCAACGGCTGACACTGCCCGAAGACGACCCCACCGCCATGAGGCGTGTGTTGGATATGCAAGGCGAGGCCAAGTCGCTCGGCCAGTACCAACGGAACATTGACCGTCATCGCGAACTGGCGACCGCAAGTTATGGCTCGATGCACTCGCTCAAAAAGGTCGTGGATCGCGCCGGTGAAATCACCACGCTGGCCGATGGCCTCAAATCCCCGGCTGAACTGACGACCTATGCGACGGAACTCAACGAGATGATCAAGCAGGCGTTGCAACTCACCAACACACGGAATCGTGGGGATTACATTTTTTCAGGCACACGGAGCGATCAACAAGCATTTGTCGCGACGACAGACGCCAGCGGACTCATCACGAGTGTGGCCTACCAGGGGAACGATTCCATCGCCGAGAGCGAGATTTCACAGAACGTCACGATCACTTCGCAGACCATCGGTGCCAACACCTCCGGTGCCGGCCCGCGCGGTCTCATCACCGACAGCCGAAGTGGTGCCGACCTGTTTAACCACCTGATTTCACTGAGAGACAACCTGCTCGCCGGAAATACCGCCGCCATCAACTCGACAAATCACGGCCAAATTTCGGCGGACGAGGAGAATCTCCTGTACCACTTTGGAACCAACGGCTCTGTTCAATCCCGTCTTGAGACCACGGCGGCGATAGCCCGCAAACGCGGTGAGTCACTGGAAGGATTGATCTCCAAGGAATCCGACGCGGATCTCGCCCAGACACTGCTCCAGTTCCACGAAACTCAAACCGCTTATCAGGCTGCCATGCAAAGCAGCAGCATGATCCTTAACAACGATCTGTTGGACTACATCCGGTAGGTGTGAGGATTTCGGCCTGAAAGACGGACCGGTGTGGAAGCACGGGCCATTGAATTGATTGGCTTTCTCGCGGTGAAAGTCCGTGTAACGCTCGCCGCAGCACAAGAGCATTTTTCCTCCTCGAAATCCAGGCGGCGATTCCGTAAGGTTTCGCCATGCAATCAACTTTTCCTCTAGTTCAACTGGCGCTTGATTTTCCCACCATCGACGAAGCCCTGCGCTTTGCCGAGATTGGCGTGCGCGCGGGAGTGGACATCATCGAGGCCGGCACCCCATTGATCGTCTCGGAAGGCGCGAGCGCGATCGGGAAGCTAGCGCGGGCTTTCCCGAACTATCCGGTCCTCGCAGATTACAAGACCATGGACTCTGGCGGGAAGAATGTCCTGCTCACCCAGAAACAAGGCGGCCATTACATGACGGTGTGCGGCAATGCCACGGATGAGACGGTCAAAGCAGCCATTGCCGCGGGCAAACAAACCGGCATCAAGGTGGTGGTGGATACCATCGGCGTGAAGGATCAGCCGGGCCGCGCGTGTGTTTGTGCGCGTTGGGGCGTGGATATGCTTTACCTCCACTACGCCGCCGATCAATGGCGGGCCGATGCGTCCAAGGACGGAACGCAATGGCTCGGCGCGGTGCTTGACGTGGTGAGCATACCGGTCGGCATCGGGACCTTCGGTGTCGCTGACGCGGTGAAAGCCGTGAAGATGGGCGCGCAACTTGTCGCCATCGGGCACCCGCTCTTCGACAGTCCGGATGTTCTCGGTGCGCTCAAGGACTACGTGGAGCAGGTAAAATCCAATTACAAACCCCGAAGCTGAACCGCCATGAGCACCGCCACCCAACCTGCCGTCGTTAATTTCGGGCCGCAGCGCCACAGCGTCGAATTACGCGACGTTCCGATTCCCACCATCGGCGAGAATGATGTTCTTCTCCAAGTTGCCGCCGTTGGCGTTTGTGGGAGCGATCTGCACATGTGGACCGGGGATCAAGGCTGGAAAGTCGCGTATCCGTGCATCCTCGGCCATGAATTTGCGGGCCGCATTGCTGAGATTGGTGCCTGCGTGAAGACCTTCGACGTTGGCGACCGTGTCGTCAGCGAGACTGCGGCCGTCATCGATCCAGAAAATCCCATGAGCCGCATCGGCCTCTACAATCTGGATCCGACGCGTAAGGGTTACGGTGCAGCAGTGGACGGTGCCATGACACGTTTCGTCCGTGTGCCGTCACGCATCCTGCATCGCGTGCCGGACAATCTATCGCTCGAAAAAGCCGCGCTCTCGGAGCCGTGCGCTGTGGCCTACAACGCCACAGTGATCAATTCGAGCATCCAGCCCGGCGATCGCGTGGTGATCCTTGGACCGGGGCCCATCGGCATTCTATGCGCTGCCATGGCGCGGCTGCGTGGCGCGGAAGTTGGTCTCGTTGGCCTTGAGTGCGACCGAAAGCGACTCGACATCGCTGAGAAGCATTATGGCTGCAACCCGATCATTGGCGATCCCACGGCATGGGCCAACGCGCGCGATGGTCTGGGCGCGGACGGCGTGATCGATGCCACCGGTTTCTCAGGTGCATTGAAGACGGCGATGGAACTTGTTCGACCGGCCGGATGGATCACGAAAGTGGGATGGGGCCCGCAACCGTTCAATCACTCACTTGATCCGCTGGTGCAGAAAAACGTGCGGCTTCAAGGCAGTTTCAGCCACAACTGGCCGATCTGGGAGCGCGTCATCCAACTGCTCTCCTCCGGCCAGCTCAACATTGATCCCGTCATCGGTGGCCACTGGAAACTGGAGCGCTGGCAGGAAGCCTTCGAGACCATGCACTCAGGCGAGATCGTGAAGGCGGTATTGGTGAACAGTTAGGTCGCCGTGCTTCGGGCTGGCTCGACGCCAAGTTGATCGTTCGATGCTCGAATTGGAGCACGGTGTTTAATTCTCTGACCTGTCCACAACGGCGCATCCTTGGACCGATCCACATTCGCAAATCTTCTCGCGTCAATATGCAATGTTGACATACCTATCAGTGATAGGTATAGATTCTTTAGCTCGCATGATTTCCAAAGAACTCGTCACTGCTTCTACCAAGCCACTGATCCTGGCAATCCTTGCCGATGGCGAGAGCTATGGTTATGCCCTGATTCAGAGGGTGCGGGAACTTTCCAGGGAAAAGATCGAGTGGAGCGAAGGAATGCTCTACCCATTCCTGCATTGGATGGAAGAGGAGGGATTGATCGAATCCGAATGGAAAAGCGCTGAATCGGGGCGGCGGCGGAAGTATTACCGGCTGAGGCAAAAGGGTCGTGCGGCTTTGAAAACCGAGCGGGAGCAATGGCTGACCGTTCACAACACACTTACCAAACTATGGAAGACACAGCCAAGGCTAACTTGAACCGACTGGTCGATTCGTGGCGGACCCGTCTGGCGGATTCGGCAGAGATGACACCGCACGACATCGCGGAATTAGAATCTCATCTCCGGGATTCGATGGCAGCGTTGCAGGAATTGGGGCTGTCCGGCGGAGAGGCTTTCCTCATCGCCGCGAGACGACTGGGCCACCCCGACGAGTTGGAAACCGCGTATGCCATGAGGAATTCCAGTGGGGCTTGGTCGGCGAGGGCCTTCTGGATGGCAGCGGGCTGCCTTGCGTACTTGATCGCGGTGAATTTGGGAACGGTGGGAGCTTATCTGACTCTCTGGTTAGCTCAAGCGCTGACGCAACAAGGTTTCGGTGTGGGTTGGCTTGGGCTGATTGCGCGGGCTTTGGCGTTTCTGACGGTGGGATGGTTTGCCATCGTGCTCGGACCGCGAATCGGCGCCGATGTTCAAAAAAGTTTCTGCCGCCGTTTGGTCGAGCATCCGTTGACGTTGCTCACGATGCTCGTTCTTGCCGGTGGGGGCCTTGGAGCACTGCCATTGAATTAGATTGCAAGTGGTTTATAGTTAGATATTTACATTGTACAAATTGGACTGCGCACCTATTAGCCTTGGGATGCGAACAATTCTGCATGATATTCCTGAGCATCTCATCATCCTTGTCCAAGCACTCCGCG
>SIBF01000052.1 GCA_009695275.1 Pedosphaera sp.
CCGGCGAGACGGCCCTCATGCAACCCGCCGGCGGGGACGCCAGCGCTCCCAGTCAACGCCTCCGCCGTCGGCTGTCCGGGGACGACCTGCCAGCGAAACCGGCGGAGTTCCGACCGAGTCTTGTAATCGGCCACGGCGATCTTCAGGTCTACCCGCCGTCCGCGTTCGATCGACGGCAGAGCATCACCCGGCACGTAGGTTTTATCCAACACCACCGTGACGCGCGGTGGCGCGGCGGGGCCGCGCGGCACCACATAGCGCGTCACGCCCCGGTCCGTGCCGAACCAGAGCGCGCCTGATTTGTCCTCGCAGATCGTGCGAACATCGCTGCCGGCCAGGCCATCGGCCTTCGTCAAGGTGGACCACACCGCGCCGTCAAACCGCGTGGCGCCAGACCGCGTGCCAAACCAAAGCACGTTCCTGCGGTCGCGGTAAACGCATTGGACACTCCGTTGCGGGAGCCCCTCTTTTGCTTTCGTGAAGCGCGTGAATTCCTTGCCGTCAAACCGGACCGCGCCCGAGCCCGTGCTGATCCAGAGCGAGTCGTCACGGTCGATGAACAGACTGCTTGCGTCGTTGATGAGTGAACCGGACGCGGCGCTCAAGGGGTGAAATCCAGCGCCATCAAAACGCCAGACGGATGTTCCCTCAAAATTTTCGAAACATGCGGCCCAGATCGTTCCTTTGGAGTCCGACACGACACTAATCATGCGCTTACCCCGAGGGCCGGGGAAGTTCTGCCAGCGCCCATCAGCGAAATGCGATAAACCACTCACTGTCCCCGCCCAGACGGAGCCATCCGGTGCTGTCGCCAGCGCATGCACGTTATCGGTCGCCAAGTCATCCACCGAAGCGGCGCGAGTGAAGTTTGTCCCATCGAACCGGATCACCCCACCTTGCCTTGCCGGCAACCACAAGCCGCCATCACGGGTTTGCGCCAGCGAACCGGGGACGGCGAAACGATTGGTCTCCGCGAAGGTGGTGAACTGCCGTCCATCGAAACGAGAGATTCCATTGGCTGGCGCTGTGGGTGCGGCTATCGCGTCGTGCCCAAACCACACCGCGCCATCCGCAGCCAGGAAACTGGACCAGGTGGAATTGGTGGCCAAACCATCCGCAGTGCTGTAGCTGATAAATGTGGTGGGATCGTACCGGCCAGCACCGTCTCGGCCGCTTCCGAAGTACATCACTCCGTCCGGCGAACTGGTCACAAACATGATCCAGTTGCTCGGCAGGCCGTCTTCCTTGGTGAAATTCACGAAATTTGTTCCATCGAAGCGCGAAACTCCGCCCTGGCCAGCGAACCAGACCGCCCCATCCGGAGCGACGTGGGTGCAGGCGATCCCCTCAAGCCCAAGTCCATGGTTCCGGCCGTACCTGACAACATTTGTGCCGTCATAGCTTCCGGCCCCGTCGCTCAGACCAAACCAAACCCTGCCATTGCGATCAACGCTGGGGGTATCTATCCAGCCCAATTCCAAGCCCGCCTGTTTCGTCACGTTGATGAAGTTAGTGCCGTCGAATCGCAACAGGCCTGCGCTGCTTGCCATCCAGATGATTCCCTTTCCGTCGCTCGCCATTTTATGGACGCTGCTGGGCGGCCCGTTGGTTCCGGCGAAATAGGAAAACTTCTCGCCGTCAAACGAGAATACCGCGCGCGCATTGTCAGACCCGAACCACACCTTCCCGTCCGTCCCGTCCGGGTCCGTATAGATGGCGTCGATGTTTCGAAGGTTGGCAACTTCATCGCCCGTCCATTTATCGATTTTCTTTCCGTCATACCGGGCAATGCCAGTCATGGTGGAAAACCAGATGTTCCCTCGACCGTCGCGCGCCATGTTCATGACCTGGTTGTCCGGCAGCCCGTATTCCTTCGTGAAGTTGACGAATTCATGGCCGTCAAACCGCGAGGCCCCGCCTTGGGTGGCAAACCAGACCGACCCGTTCGGCTCGATCAGAATCTTGCGGATTTCGTTGTCATCCGCCAGGCCGCGCGCGGTGTTGAAGACCTCCCACGCCCCTTTCTTCGAGGGCGGAAAGCGCAGATCAATGTTCGCCACCACCTTGCCTGGGACAGCATCCACCAGCCGACGATTCGCCTGATAGACATATCCGCTGGGCACTCGGGCGCGGATGCGGTAGGCACCGGGCCGAAGATTGCGGAACGTGAACTCGCCCCGCGCATCGCTCGCCGAACTGGCCGTCACCTGTCCAGTGATGGCGTCCTCCGCCTGAGCCACCGCGCCGATATGAGGCGTCCCGTCCAGGGCCAGGAGCGCGCCGGAGATGCTGCTGGATGCGGCCAGGGCCAGATCGAACCGGGCCGGAGTTCGCGGAGCGACGGGCACATTCGTTCGCCAGACGCCAAGTTGACCCAGCTCCGCGAACAGATCGAAGGTTCCCGGCGCATACTTGAACCCGATTTCGTAAGCACCGGTGGCGTCGGTCTGCGCGGTCGCTACCAACTCCCGGTCGCGGTCGATGCGAACGGTGGCACCAGCCGCGGGTTTCCCCGCGCCATCCGTCACACTGCCTGAACACGAGATCAATGAAATCAGTTCGTCGGGCGAGGGCAGCGGCGCGAGGACAATCCGGGCGTTGCCGACCAGCTTCGTTGAGTTGGCCCGCGATGATTTGTCCGCGTGAGTCTGATCATCGAAGTTGAGCAGGCAGACCAGGTCCGGCTCCTTCCCGGTCAACTGCCGGAACAGGTTCTCGCGAATCTGGTCGCCCGTCCGCGCGCCGCGCCAAATGCGGAATTCATCCATGAACGCTTCCGCGGCGATGAGACTTGGGGTCATGTCCTTCCAGTTGGAGCGCCCCAGGAGATTGCGCTCGCCTCGCTGAAGTCGGTTGAAGGGTGCCCAGTTCGGGCGCGACATCGCGAGTGTCCCGTTGACGTAGAACTGGGCACGATCCCGGGCGATGACCGCCGCGAAGTGAAACCATTGATTGGTGCGGAAAAGATTCCTGACGATCCGTTCGTTATCCATACCCCCACCGCCTGGTAGCGGGATGCCTAACGAGATGTCCGGCGACGACCAAATACGTGTCACCATGACCGTCCGCTCTGCTTTTCCAAAATCGAACAAACGGCTCCATTCGTGATCATCCATCCACTTGACCCAGCCTTCGATGGTGACTTCTTCGAGGTCGTTGAACGCGCCGCCGGGCAATTCGAGGAAGCCGTTCGTGCCGCCGAGCGAAAGCACGTAGTTGGGCGCGGCGGGCTGGGCCTCCAGGCGAACGACCGAGAGCAAGACCAGCAGCACGGCGAAAAGAAATGCGCCGCGATGTTTTTGCTGAGTGGCTTGCACGCGGAGGATTGAGCCAGAAGTCGAGCGACGAGGGAAGCGGCATTTGCCGGGCGAGCCAGGAGCAAAAGTTTCGTAAGTGTCCTTCATTGCGGAAGTCCGTGGAGTCTCACCAGTCGGAAGGTACCTGTGAGGTTGCTGTGCTTTGCCACCGCTCTCCACTGACTTTACAAGAAGGGCAATGGCTCCTACCTTTCGCGCAGGCCAAGACAGCCGAAACACACAATCTGCAACCACACCGTCCTTATGAAAAAACGCCTGCTCCAAATTCTCCTCGTTCTCGTCGTTCTCGTCGTCGCCGGAATCATCGTCGTGGCGCTCAAGCTCGACGGAATCATCAAGTCCGGAGTGGAGACCGTCGGACCAAAGATTGCCAAGGTGAGCATCAAGCTCGATGGCGTGAGCGTTTCCGCCCTTTCGGGAAAGGGGGAACTCAAAGGCCTGGTGATCGGGAACCCGGAAGGTTACAAGACGGAGTCCGCGATCAAGGTGGGAGGCGTGAGCGTCGGCGTGCAGCCTTCCTCCGTTTTCTCCTCCAAGATCATCATCAATTCGATCTCGGTCACCGGACCGGAAATCACCTTCGAGGGAGGAATGAAAGATAACAACCTCACCAAGATCCTGGCTAACATCGAGGCCAGCCTGGGCGGCGGTGGTTCCACGGAAAAAGCACCCGCCGACGCCGGCGCACAGAAGAAACTTCAAGTCAACGACCTCACCATCACCGACGGAAAGATCAAGATCGTCATCCCCGGTTTTGGCGGAAAATCCGCGAACGTTCCCCTGCCCAACATTCACCTCTCGGATCTCGGCAAGGATTCCGACGGCATCACGCCCGCCGACCTCTCGAAGCGCATCGTTTCCGCCGTGTTGGAAGGCAGCACCAAGGCTGTCACGGGCGCCTTGAAGGACATTGGCAAAGGAGCTGTGGACGCTGCGGCATCCGCCGGAAAAGCGGCAGCCGGCAACCTGGAGAAAGCCACCAAGGGCATTGGCGATCTATTCAAGAAGAAATAGAAGAAGCGCCGCAGGGCCAGGGCGCTTCTGAGCACTGCGTTCAATTACCCAGGCTGGAGACCGCCTCGACGCACCGCCCGCAAATCGTCGGATGCCCGGCGTGTGAACTCACATCGGTTTCCCAGTGCCAGCAGCGCTCGCATTTCTGACCATCCGCCGGGTCAACGCAAACCTGAACCTCGTCCAGATCGGAAATCACGACCGTAAGCTGCGAGACGTTGAGGAGCTCGCGCATGGCTTCGCGGTTGGCCCGCGCGTAACCGACGACTTGTTCAGATCCGCTGATGTTGATCCGGGCATCCAGGCTCTTGCCGATGAGTTTCACCCGCCTGGCTTTCTCCAGCTCGGCCAGCGCCGCTTCACGTAATTTGAAAAGCCCCTCCCAGCCCGCTTCACTGGTGCCGTCGAGCTTCAAGCCCAGCAGCGGCAGCTCCGCTTCGTGAACTGATTCGCCCACGGCATGCCCCGGAATGAACTCCCAGGCTTCGTCCGCGGTAAAGGCGAGGATCGGCGCCAGCAGCCGGCACAAGCCCGTGACGAGGCGGTTCAGTGCTGTTTGCGTCGAACGGCGTCGCGGGGAATTGGCAGGATCCGTATAAAGCCGGTCCTTGATCGCATCGTGATAAACCGCCGAGAGTTCCACCGCCACAAACTGGCTGATCTTCTGATAAACTGTGTGGAACTCACACGCGTCGTAGGCAGCGACCACCTGTTCCTCAAGTTTCGAAAACTCGCCAAGAATCCAACGATCCAATCCGGTCAACTCTGAGTCGGCGACTCGATGTGAAGCGGGAACAAAGTCGAACAGATTCGAGAGCTGAAATCGAAGCCCATTTCGGATTCCGCGATAGGTTTCGCCGACTTTTCCGATCCGCTCTTCGCTCACCACAATGTCGTTGCGGAAGTCCTGTGAAGCCACCCAAAGGCGGACCACATCCGCGCCCCATTTCTTGACGTAGGCGTCGGCGGTCTGCGGTTTGTCATAGCCCCCCTGCCCTTGCTTGCTCTTGGAAATTTTCTCACGATCGGCATCAACCATGAAGCCGTGCGTTAGAACCGTGCGGTAGGGCGGCGCGCCGTTGCCGGCGAGGGAAAGCAGCAATGAGGATTGAAACCAGCCGCGGTGCTGATCAGAGCCTTCGAGATACATGTCGGCCTGCCAAGCCGGGGCCGGACCGGAATGCAAGGCGCGTTGGCCTTCATGCAGTTCACTTCGGCGCATCAGGACCGCGCGCGACGATGAGCCTGAGTCGATCCAGACATCGAGCGTGTCACTGGATTTGGCGACCGCTTCCGGGCCGGTCCAGTTGGATGGCCTTAGTTCCGCCCAAAGGTCAGCGGCGGATTTCTCGAACCACACGTTCGAGCCGTGTTGTTCGATGAGCCTGGCGGCGTTGCGGACGATCTGGGCGTCGAGGATCGGATTGCCCTGTGCGTCGTAGAACGCCGGGATCGGCACGCCCCAGGTTCGCTGGCGCGAGATGCACCAGTCGGGACGCGATTTGACGGCAGCTTCAATGCGGCTCCGGCCCCAGTCGGGAATCCAGTCCACCGTGGCGATGGCTTCGAGGGCGCGTTGACGAAATTGTTCGTGATCGATCTTGATGAACCACTGATCCATCGCGCGAAAGATGACGGGTGTCTTGCTGCGCCAACAGAACGGGTAGCTGTGATGATAGTTCTCCTGATGCAGCAACGCCTCACGAGTACGCAACTCGTGGATGACTGCCACATTGGCATCGCTTTTCCCGTGCTTCTCGAGAATCGATTTACCGATCAGCTCAGCGGGCATCTGCTGCTCCGGGGAAAAGTCATGAGTCAGCGCAAGGCAACCGGCGTCATCCACCGGCGAGTAAATGGGCAACCCGTTTTGGCGGCCGAGCTGGTAATCCTCCAGCCCGTGCCCCGGCGCGATATGGACGAAGCCAGTGCCGGTGGCGCTCTCGACGAAAGCATCGCCGGCGAAGAGCTTCCCGGTGCGATTGCAGAACGGATGTTGGTACTCGAGGCGACCGAGGTCCGCTCCTTGAATTGAGCGGATGATCTCGTAACCGTCCCACTTGCACTTTTCAGCGACCTCGCCCAGCAACGCCCCAAGCACGAAATAGTTCTCCTGCCCGACGCGGATGAGCGAGTAGTTGAGAGTCGAGTTGTAGGCGACGGCGAGATTTGCCGGAAGCGTCCACGGTGTGGTCGTCCAGATCAGGATGAAGGTGTTCGGATGCTCCAGCACCGGGAACTTCACATAAATGCTCTGGCTGACGTGATCGTTGTATTCGACCTCAGCCTCGGCCAGCGCGGTGCGGCACGGGATGCTCCAATAAACCGGCTTCTTGCCTCGATACACAAAAGCCTTCTCAACAATGTCGGCGAAGAGACGGAGTTCCTCGGCTTCATACTCCTTGTTGAGCGTCAGGTATGGATTATCCCAGTCGCCGAAAATGCCGAGGCGCTTGAACTGTTCGCGCTGAATGTCGATGTATTTTCGGGCGTAGGCTTCGCACGCCTTGCGAATGCTGGCAGCGTCGGCCGAAGTGTCGCCAGCCTTGCGCATCTCTTGCGAGACCTTGAATTCGATCGGAAGACCGTGACAATCCCATCCCGGCACATACGGAGCATTCCGTCCGCGCAAGGTCTGGTACTTGATGATGATGTCCTTGAGAATCTTGTTGAGCGCATTGCCGATGTGGACATCTCCATTGGCAAACGGAGGTCCGTCATGAAGGATGAACTTCGGATCGTTTGCGCGCCCGGCTTGAATCCGCTCGTAAATCTTGCTCTTCGCCCAGTGATCCAGTCGTTGGGGTTCCCGCGTCACCAGATCGGCTTTCATGGGAAAGTCCGTCTTGGGGAGATTCAGTGTGTTCTTATAGTCGGTTTGCGCCATGTTCAAGGACGCGGACGCTATCAGCGGTACTGAGGGGTGTCAAACGCTGGAGCCCCTGCACACAGTGCTTGCAAACCCTCGCGAGGGTTTGGACACTCGCCGCGCTTTCTCTGTGAACAGAGCAGATGATTCGGCGGATGCTACTCACAGCGAGGACGTCTTGTGCTGTGATTATCGAGCGGAATGGTTCACTAGAAGTCTAGAATGAGAAACTGTCATCGCCACCTTTGTATCGGCGCCACGCTGTGCTTCGGCGCGGTGCAGTCAACCGCCTTCGAGATGAAGGATGCCCTGCTTTTCAGTTGGGATCCGGTGACCATCAAGCCTCAGCTGGCGATCACGCACACTTTCAACGACAACCTCTTTTATCGAGAGAAGGCTCGTCAGGTCAGCGATCTCGTGACAACCCTCAGCCCGGGGGTGGCAATTCTGATTGGGAAGCGCTCGGATGACTATCTGACGTTGCGCTACACCTTGAATGATTACATCTATGTTGACCGCACGGACCTGAATACGATGGAGCATTCACTCGAGCTCGAGAGCAAAATTGATGGAAACTGGCTTTCGTTACATGGAATGGACCGCCTGCAGTTTCTCTCCAGTCCGACCGGCACGGACATCAAGGCGCTGGATGTCCAAGCGGGAGACACTCCGGTGTTCATCCAGGAAGCGAATATCAAACGGATGTCACTCTACGACAACTACACGCTGACGTACAAAACCGGGGAAAAGTCGCAGATTTATGTATCAGGGCTTTTGAGCATAACCGACTACGAGAAGGATGTCCGGCTGCTGGATTTCATGACCTTCGTCGGAACGGGAGGATTCGGGTGGATAGCATCGCAGAAAAGCCTGCTTTTTGGCGAAGCGTATTACGGCGTGACAACGACATCCGCGAACTTGCCGGCACCGGATTACCCTGGTGTCACGTTCGTGGGGGGAGCTCTTGGAATCCGCGGGAAATTTACCACGAAGTTTGGGGGTGTCGTTCGCGCCGGTTACGAGACGCGAAAGTTTGACAACGGCCAAAGCATTCCCGGCAGCCCGGTAGCGAGTGTGGGCATCACATACGACTATTCCAGCAAGACATCCTCCTCGCTTAATTTTGTCAGGCGGCAGGACCTCTCAGTCTACTCCGGACAACAAGCCTACACCGCGAACGTCGTCAGTTTGCAGGCGAGCCAAAAGATCGGCACTGCAGGCAAGTGGCGAGCGTCCGCTGGCGGCACTCTAGGAATGTATGACTACGATCAATCCGGACTGAATCAGAAAGTCAGCTATGAAGTGGCGTCAGCGAACTTTACTCTGGCGTATCAACCGCAGCTTTGGTTGACTGCGGCATTGAGCTATGATCTCTCGAGTGTGATAGGTGGCGAAGGGGGTATCACCAAGTATGATGTTAACCGAATCTCGCTGCGTGTTGCGGTGGGATACTGAGCATGAGACCAAACCCAGTTTTACAAATTATCTTTGGATTGGCATTCCTTTTGTCGCCGATCTCCATCCGGCTGTTTGCAATCGAGGAAGGAATTGATCGCCGAATCGAGCGTTCGGATTTTCTGGTCATTGAGGTGTTCAACGAAAAGGATCTAACGGTCGAACGTCGTGTCCAAGCTGGAGGCACCATCAGTTACCCTCTCTTAGGTGAAGTGGAAGTCGTTGGTAAAAGCACAGCCCAAGTGGAGACCATGTTAAAGAAAAGGCTTGGTGAGGATTACCTGGTCAATCCCGAAGTGAGCGTGACCGTGAAACAGTACAGGGCTCGGACAGTGACGGTCATCGGGAAAGTCTTGAAACCAGGAATCGTTCTGCTGCTTGAAGAAGAGAAAACCGACATTGTTCAAGCAATCGCCCAGGCGCAGGGATTTCTACCGAACGCTGATGAGGACAAAATCATGTTCACCAGGGGAGGAAAGACGGTTCGATATCGCTTCAAGGAATTGATGAAAATCACTGAACGTTCGAAGAAGATCTGGTTGGAACCCGGCGATGTCATCGAAGTCAAAGAATCACTGTTTTAAGAGAGTTTAGCCGAGCACGTATGGAGAACGAATCCTTCCAACAGTCAGGCCAGACGGGCGCTGAAGAGTCCGTCAACCTCCGTCATTACTGGCACGTCATTCTCGAGCGACGTTGGCTGGTGATCGCGGCGTTCATTTCGGTCTTTGTCCTGAGCCTCATTTACCTCTTCAAGGCAACCCCGATCTATCTGGCAGGAGCGCGCATTCAAATTGATCGCGAGGCAGAAGGAATCCTCCGAGTTGAAGGACTCAACATTTCCGCCAACCAGGAGCAGGACTATTTGCAGACACAGTACAAGAACCTTTTGAGCCGCACCTTGCTTCAATCTGTCGCCAACAGCCTTAATTTACAGAAAGACGATCATTTAGGTCGAAGCGGTGGGGACATCGCCAAGTCCCTCGCTGATACTCTTCAAATAACGCCTATCCGTCTCAGCAGATTGGTGGACGTAAAGGTTGAACACCCGGATGCCAAGAAGGCGGCGCTGATCGCCAACACGCTGGTCAATAAATTCATCGACAATAATCTGGATCAGAAGATCAGCTCCTCCAGTTTCATAGTCACAAGACTCCGAACAGAAGTAGCCAGCCAGAAATTACAGCTCGAGCAGGCTCAAAAGAATCTCCAATCCTATTCCGTCCAGGAGCAAAACGTCTCTTTCGAAGACACGGAGAACATCGTTTTTCAAGCGCTCAGGCAATATCAGCAGGAGTACGCGCTCGCCAACAGCCAAGCGGAGGTGGCCCAAAAGGTCAATGATGAGGTAACGCGAATGATCGCTGCGGGCGCTTTGGTGGACACAATCCCACAAGTTCAGAGGGATCCTGAAATCTCAGCTTTGAACAAGGAGCTGGCGGTTCTCGATGCGAAATTTGCGTCGATAAAGCAGCGCTATAAAACCAAGCACCCCGCGTATCAGGAAACCGAAGAACAAATCGGATCCCTCAAAGCGTCGATTGCCAAGCAGGCGAATTCCCTCATTCAATCCTTAAGCAACAATGCAACCATCCTGAGGCAGAACGCGGTCGAACTCCAGAAGCTCGTCGCGGCTCAAGAACAGCGGCAGCTGCACTTGAAGGAAAAGAAGATCCAATACGACGTCCTCAAGCGGGATGTGGATCAGAGCGATCTTCTCTACAAAACCGTGCTCCTCCGGCTCAAGGAGACTGACATCACCAGCAAAAACAAGATCAACAACATGCGAGTTGTCGATCCGGCTGAAGTGCCGCTGAGGGCCGTCAAGCCGAGGTGGGTCTTGACCATCCTTCTGGGAATTGTTGGCGGTCTTGGCGTCGCAATAGGCCTCGCATTCTTCGTCAATTACCTCGATGACTCGATCAAGAGCCAGGACGACGTTGAAACTTACCTTCGATTGCCTTTCCTTGGTTACATTCCAAACATCAAGACGAACAGCGTCGTCGAGCGAGACCTTCAGGCTCACCTGCATCCGCAGTCGAACGCTGCCGAAGGTTTTCGCACCATCCGGGCCACGATTTCATTGACGCATAAGATTGACAAGTTCCGTGTGGTTGCTGTGACAAGCACCATTCCGTCGGAAGGCAAATCACTTGTGGCTTCAAATCTGGCGATCGTCCTCGCGCAAACAGGGCTGAAGACCTTGCTGGTTGATGCCGACTTGCGGCGCCCTTCCGTCCACAAAGCGTACCAGCTTCACAGCCCGAACGGACTTTCCTCCTACCTGAGCGAAGAAACGTCGGACCTCACCGGCATCACGCACAAGACGGAGGTGCCGAACCTTGATGTCATTTGCTGCGGCTCTGTTCCTGCCAATCCGTCGGAGTTGATCGGCTCGAAGCGGATGCGTGAGTTTCTGCAAGTGGCGACCAAAGGATATGATCGTATCGTTCTCGACTGTCCCCCGATTTCAGCGGTAAGCGATCCGCTCGTCATCTCAGCGATGGCGGATGGGATACTTTTCGTTACGAAGTTCAACAAAATCCGCCGTGAACACGCCCGCAAGTCCGTCCAACGCGTTCAAAATGCTGGAATCCACATTCTGGGAGTGGTGTTGAACGACATCGATTTCGAGGGTCGCGATTCCTACTACTACTCCTACTACTATTACCAGAACCGTTACTACGCGAGCCATTACAAGACCAAGCCCGACCGCTCCAAGACCAAGTCGAAGGAAAAGCCCGAGGTCGAGGAAGCCGCAGTGAAGACTCGAAACGGGCATTGAGCCGGTCGTGAGCGGTTCAAATGCCGCGCGGAACTCAAAGGTATTTTTTGAGAAGTGGTTTGAGCTGCGACTTGGTCCTGGCGGGCCAGCGTTTTCTATCGGTCATGATGGCTGCGGCGAGTGCCCTATGGCACGAACACCCAAGAGCGGTCGGGATTTTCGGAATCGCCTCCAGCATGATTTGTCGGGCATTCTCAGCGTTGCTCCGTAGATTCTCGATCACCATTTCAACTGTGACGTGGGCTTCGTCGGATTTCCAACAATCATAGTCGGTAACCATCGCCATCGTCGCGTACGCAATCTCCGCCTCTCGAGCGCATTTCGCCTCGCCCAGATTTGTCATCCCGATGACGTCGAAGCCGGAACCATGATTAGCGAGAGACTCGGCCCTCGTGCTGAACGCCGGTCCCTCCATGTTTACGTAGGTTCCACCATTATGAACCTTCGCTCCGATCCGCATTGCTGACTGGTGCAAGCAGGTGCGCAGTTCCCCGCAAATCGGCTCCGCGAAAGCAATGTGGGCCACAATTCCACGACCGAAGAAGGTATGCTCTGTGGACTGTTTCGTACGATCGAAGAACTGGTCGGGTAACACGATGTCGCACGGTTTGTACTGTTCTTGGAGCGAGCCGACTGCGCTGACACTGATGATCCAGGAAACGCCGAGTTTTTTCATCGCGAAAATATTGGCGCGATGATTCAGCTCGGACGGCAGAATCCGGTGTCCGCGCCCGTGGCGCGGAAGAAACACCACTTCGCGTCCGCCCAGCTCTCCGGTTAGCAGATCGTCGGACGGCCTGCCGAAGGGAGTCTGAACCTTCACCCACTTCTGTCTGTTGAAACCGTCGATGTGATAAAGCCCACTGCCACCAATGATTCCGATTCTGTAGCTCTTCATGCCAGATTGGTCGTTGTCTCCGGCGGTTCTATCGTTACCCGACAATCATGAGCAAGACCTTTGCTTTGGCGAATAGCGATATCTGCAAGAAATGTGCACTCATCGGCAAAGCTCGTGTGGTCCATCGGTGATTCTTAAGCAACTTTAACGCCTGAGAACGACAACACGTCCCACGATGAACACGAGAACATCACGACAAATCCGAAGATCAAGAAGATCGGGCTTCGCAGTTGGGAAACGTCGTGGCTTTGGAATCAGGAGGCAGGTGAGTGAGATCATCGAACTCATCACGAACCTCCTCAAATTGCGATCCGTCCTGGTGCCGGTCGAATCTTCAGATCGGTCAATGCAAGGGTTGCGCTACGAGTTGAGGTCCGCACACAGCAGCGCAAAGCTTCCCGACGGGAGTTTCGTTGAACCGGTTGGAGGCTTCTGAATGAAGTCTGCGCGTCGAAAGGAACTGTATGAAAGTAAAACCAGCACAAAAACCCGGTCACGTGATGGTAGAGCTCGATTCCAAGGATGACGAACTGTTGAGCAGCGGTAATCCGCCGGAAACATCTGGCTTCGAGTTGAAACGAATTCTCGTGCCCATCGATTTCTCGGATTGCTCTAAGAAGGCACTCCAGTATGCGATTCCGTTTGCGCGACAATTCGGTGCCGAACTCACCCTTCTGCATGTGGTTCAGGTGAACTATTACGCGGGAGACTTCGGAACGGTGGATGTCGCCCTGCTCGAAGGTGAGATGCGCAAGAATGGGCAGCTCCAATTGGACAGCTTGGCCGCCGAAATGGCGGATAGAGACATCTATTCCAAGACTGAAGTCCGAACCGGGCGCACCACGAGTGAGATCGTGAATCTGGCGAGAGAGACAAATGTTGACCTCATCATCCTCGCAACGCATGGGCACACGGGCTTGAAGCACGTATTGCTCGGAAGCGTGGCGGAAAACGTTGTCCGGCACGCGCCGTGCCCGGTGCTCATCGTCCGCGAGCTGGAACACGATTTTGTTCCGGCATAGGCATCAAATCTTTTCCACTCACCCGTGTGACATCAACAAGCATTACCGAAGCAGCCCAAGGTCAAGAATCTGCGAATCCTGCGGGGACTTCGCGGCGAATACCATCAGATGAAACTGCTTTCGGATGCGCGCGCGATTTTCTCGAAAATCGCTTCGTGTACGTCGTGATCTCGCCGCGTGCGAGAGGCATGTCCATCGGCGTGAACATGAATCCGGACAAGCAGTGCAACTTCGATTGTCTGTATTGCGAGGTGAATCGAAATGAGCCACCAGCTACAACGAAGCTGGATCTCGATGTCCTCGCCGACGAGCTGGCACGAACGATCATGCTGGTGCGGTCCGGCGAAATCCGGGGCCGAACTCCGTACAAAGAGCTGCCCGAGGAACTTCTTCAGTTGCGCCATCTTGCTTTGAGCGGAGATGGAGAGCCGACGTTGAGCCCCGTGTTCGTGGAGGCAGTCCAGACGGTTATGCACGTCCGAGCCCGGAGCACCCCCCCGTTTTTCAAAATCGTCCTCATCACCAATGCCACCGGATTGGATCGCCCGGAGGTGCAGCGCGGACTCAATTACTTTACGCAACAGGACGAGGTCTGGGTCAAACTGGACGCAGGCACTCAAGCCTACATGAACAGGATCAACAGACCAGGACCCGAGTGCGACATCCAAAAAGTTCTTGCCAACATTCTGTTCCTGGGAAAGCAACGACCCGTCGTGGTGCAGAGTCTGTTTGCCTCCATCCGTGGTGAGAGCCCTTCGCCCGAAGAAATCGAGCAATACGCCCGACGCCTGACAGAACTTCGAGATAAAGGCGCTCAAATCTCGATGGTTCAGATCTACTCCGCCACACGACCCACACCTCACTCGGAATGCGGCCATCTTCCCCTCCGCACGCTCTCCTTCATCGCCCAAACTGTCCGGAAAACCGGCCTGCGAGCGGAAGTGTTCTGAGTTTTCTGAGCGGCCGGAAGAAAAAGCCTGACCACCTCTCCCCACCTAAAATCCCAAGCAAAATTGTCCCGCAGAACCTGCCAAAGCCCCCTAAATCGCCAGACTTGTCCTTGTCAAACGCCACGGGTTGAGTAAATTCCCGCCTTAGTAAGTGAATTATGCATCGAAGCATGGGAGCCATCTTGAATATGAAACCAACCTTTATTGCCATCGCCTTGTGTCTTGCAGCCATTACCAACCTCGTTTGGGGTCAGGCCTTGCCGCCCGCCACCGGACCGAAGATCGAATTCGAAAGCAAGGTTTTCGACTTTGGCAAGACCTCTCAAGTGGAGAGCATCAGCGGCGTGTTCAAGTTCAAGAACGTGGGCACGGAAGTATTGAAAATTACCGGCACCAAGCCCACTTGCGGCTGCACCATCCCGGCCCTTAAGAAGGACACACTCCAGCCTGGCGAAACGAGCGAAGTGTCCTTCACATTGAACCTCGGAAAAACCAAGGCTCATATCGAGAAACAGATCAAAGTCACTTCGAACGACACCTCCGCCTCCGAGGTCGCGCTCACGATCAAGGGCGACTTCACCCCATTGTACGATACGACTCCAACAACACTTGCTCCCACGATCGCACTCGGAGGCAAGTCCACCAATCTGTTCGTGACGCTGGCGCGCACGGACGGAAAACCGTTACGCATTGCGCGGATTGACGGATCGAAACCGTGGATCAAAGCAAAGGTCGATCCCAGCGCAAAACAGGACGACACCTCTGCCAAGATCCTGGTCGATGTGGAATCAGATGGTGTCCCCCGGCGGTTCAACGAGTACGTTCAAATTTACGCTGGCGACACGACCAACAGTCCGGTTTCCACCATCTATGTTTACGGGCGGATGCTGGGTGAGGTCGTCCTCTCGCCTGAGGCGCTTTACTGGAGCATTACGGATGTCGCCAAAGTGAAGACTGACATGCCCGAGGCGCAGATCACACGCCGCCTCAACGTGACTTCGAGCAGCGGAAAGGAATTTACCATCACCAATGTGACCTCCAGTGTGCCAGGCGTGAATGTCGAAGTTATCCCCAAAGATGGCGGTAAAGCCTACGAAATCGTGGCGAAGCTCAAGGACATCAATGAAAAGACTCTTTCCGGCAGCCTGTCCTTCCAAACGTCGGTCGCCTCCCAACCCAAAGTGGATGTGCCGATTCAAATTTACGTGTATCAGCCTCCCGCCAAGATTTCGCCGCTAGCACGCCCCACGACAAACGCAGTCCTACGGCCAACCGCCAACGTTCTTCAGCGCTCCTCAGCGCCAGCTTCCACAGTCACTCCGCCATTGCCTCCAGTCAGCAAATGAGGAAATCGGTTGAACGGGGTTTAATCATCATCCTTGCGGGCATCGTGCTGGGCACGGTGGGAAACTTGGCGTCGCCGAGAGGAATCTCGTTCATCACGCCTCCCAAACAGATTCCAAAGGCTGAAGAGTATCTGTCGCTCGAAAAGGCAAAGAGTTTTTGGGAGAGCGGCACCTCGGTGTTCCTGGATGCGCGCGAACCGGAGGATTACAAGGCCGGGCACATCGGGAACGCGCTTAACCTTCCCGTGATGGCGTTCGAAAAGCACTTTGGCGAAGTCGCCCCGATGCTTACCCCCGAGTCGAAGATCGTGGTTTATTGTGACAGGACAGAATGCGAGCTGAGTCACCAGCTCGCCAGCCAGCTCAAACAAACGGGCTACACCAATATCCACATGCTCTTCAACGGGTGGACAGCCTGGCGCGAAGCGGGCTTGCCCACTGCACAAGGAAGCACTCCATGAAACTGCCGCTCTTCCTGCGCGACACCTCGTTGAACTGGATTTTACGCATTTTGGTAGGCGGCGCGTTCATCGTGGCCGGTGTTTTGAAGATCGCATCCCCGGACAAGTTCGCTGGAGATATAAGCAATTACCGGTTGCTCCCTCACATCCTCATCAATCTCGTCGCGATTCTTTTACCCTGGGTCGAAGTAGTCGCCGGGTTCGTCGTAATAATCGGACCCTGGGTGCGAGCTGGCGCCGTCGTCATCCTGGCGATGACTGTGATGTTCTTCACCGTCATCACCTCAGCTCTCGCCCGCGGGCTGAACATCGAGTGCGGATGCTTCGGGACGGTAGGAGGCAAACACATCGGCCTCGTGAACCTCGCGATTGACTCCACCTTGCTCTGCCTGTCGGCGTTGCTTGTCAGACGAAGCAAGGATTGATCAAGGTCTGCCTCGTTATTGAGCCATTACTGCATAGGCAGCGTGAGATCAACCCGAGTGTTGCCCCGGAGTACGGTGGCTTTAACCGTAGTGCCCGGCTGGTATTCTTTGAGCAAACGCCCGATCAATTCACTCTCGCTTTGACGGGCTGATGATCCGTCGATCTCGATGATCACATCCTCCTTTTTGAAACCGGCCTTCTTGGCGGCAGCGTGCTGTCCGTACTCGCCTACATGCTTTGCGAACAAGGCAAGCTGGTCTTTCTTCAAACCACGGCGGGCGCGTTCTTCATCAGAAAGCTCTTCGAGCAACAGACCTCCAAGAGCCATCGCGCGCATTCTCCATGTTCCAACTCGCCGCGAAATGTCTGAGTGATACCTCCAACCATCTGGAAGCGCGATGGTCTTGGTCGATGGCTTGCCCCCTCGTCGGACAACAGCCTTGAGAGCAGCGGTATCAGGTGTTTGGTGCAGAGCCCAACTCACGTCAGCAATCGAGACGAGCGGTTGACCATCCAGACTGACGATGTCGTCGCCTGCATGTAGCCCGGCTTTGTCGGCGGCAGATCCTTTAGCTACACTCTTGACTCTGGCGACGTGATCGAGCGCGAGTTCCAACCCTATGGATTCAGGCGGGGGAAAAGGATACACCAGATTCGAGGGGATGCGTTCTTTGCGATCACGATGCACCGTGCGCATGGCGTCGTTGATCTGGTGGCAATGCACACAGCTCGCCACGATCTTCCCCTCCCAGTCGAGATTCCGAGTGTATTTACCCTGGATTGTCGGCATGTCCACAGGCGTCTTGAATGGTGTCGGGCGGGGTTGTTTACCCATCAGTGACGCTTTGTTAGCCGGATAGCTTTTGTGAATTGCCAGGGCAGACTCCAGCGTCCTGCGAAACCCATCCGTAGCTTCCTCGCGAGGATCTTTCTGGTGCGTCCACGAACCATAGCGGCCGTAAAGCGTGCCATCGCCATTGAAGATCATCGTCGTAAACGAGAGGTCGAAATCAAACTGGAAGCGCGACAGATCCAGCGCGTTGGCATTGATCAACCTCACGCAAACGAACTTGTCCAGCACCGGGGATAACTCTGTATTTTCCAGTAACACTTTCGCGTCTATGCCGGCACAAGCCAGACACGGAATGCAGCGCAACACGACCAACAACGGTTTGCCGCTCTTTTTAGCTTCTGTGAATCCACGTTCATAATCGTTGTAAATCCAGCGGGGATCATTCTCGAGCGTGGCACGGTCCTTCAGGACCGCGCCCTTGCGGTCGGCGACGGTTTCAGCGTGCGTGGCAATGGTTAACGCAATAGCAGCGGACGCAACAATCAACAGCGGGGGTTTCATTCAGGTTAACTTAGCCGGTTTTGCGGCAAAAACGCAACGCGCAATCCATCGTTTTCCAGCCCGAAATTTTGTTGATTGAAGCGCAAAACAAATCGACTTCAACGCGCCTGCGGTTAGGCTACAGCGCATGTTGAAGTCCAATCCGATGGGGGCGCTGCTGGCGTTCACGTCGCTTTTTACCGCGTTGCTGGCGGCGACGCTCTTTTTCAGTTACACACGGGAAGCTCGCACCAACCAGAGGCTCCAGGTCGAACTTGCCATCGCCAATCGCAACCAGGCACTCCTTCAGGGCCTGCTCACCGACGCTGTGGAGTACGGAAAGCGTGATCCTTCAATCGAACAACTGCTGGCTTCCATGGGCATCCGTCACCAGACGAACGTTCCGGCAGCAACGCAAGGAGGACGTTAAGCCATGTCCAATCCTGATAATTATTCTGGCGAAACCTCCGCGCCGCAGGCCTCCTCCCCAACAGCGGGCGCGCTCAAGGAATTGCAGGCCAGCTACGAGGGACTGCGCATTCTCTTTAACATGGTGCTCATTGGCGCGATCATTTTGCACCTGAGTCTGGGTATCTTTGCATTCCGGGAACTTCGGGTCGTACGACGGCAAATCGAGGAGACTTCGCGCGCTGTGGCGCACTACCACAATGTCGTTGAGCCCAAGATCAATGAACTGCAAGTGAAGTTTGCCGAATACTCCCGTCAGCATCCGGCGTTCTCACCGGTGGTTAAAAAGTATTTCAATACGAACTCACCGGCTTCCTCCCTTAACGCTCTTCCCAATTCCGGTGCGACGGCCAGACCGGCAGCGCCGCTGACTCCTGTTGCCACACCTGCGCCGAAGCGGTGAGCAGCGGCTGGTTTGAGGATTCCAAGGAGTCCGTCATCAAGAAACATCCGCCAATGGCAACGGGCTGATGGAATGCCTTTCAGCCGGTCGTGGTTGGATTCTTTGCAAATGCCCGCTGCAAGGCGGTGCCCAACCCCTCGATTGTGTAAGGTTTCTTCAACACCTCGCGAATCCCGATTTCATTCACACGAGCAGCTTCCGCTCCGCCGCCAAAACCAGTCACTAAAAGAACCGGAATGTTCGGACGCAATTTTAAGCAGATCTCGGCAAGCGAAATACCCGACATGTGGGGCATGGTGAGGTCCGTGAGGATCGCATCGAACGCGGCCGGGTTGTTCTGGAACCAATCCAGTGCCTGGCGAGGATCGGACGTGCTGGTCACTTTGTAACCGAGATGTTCGAGTTGCTGCCGCCCCAACTGCGCCAGCTTAACTTCGTCTTCCACCAGAAGAATGGACTGGCCGTTCCCTCCAATGATGATCGACGCACGTTCTTCCACCTGGACAGGGATGGAGTTCGCCACCGGGAAGTACAATTCAAACGTGGTTCCATTGCCTGGTTCACTTTTGACGGTCACATCACCCTCATGCTCCTGCATGATCCCATGCACGACTGCAAGTCCGAGACCAGTGCCTTCGCCTGCTGCTTTCGTGGTGAAGAAAGGCTCGAAGATTCGTTCCAGTGTCTCCACGCTCATTCCCACGCCGGTGTCCTCCACTCTGAGCCGCAAGTACGGACCTGAGCGCAGTTGAAGTTTTTCATCCCTTTGCGTTTCACCACATTCAATGACGTCCTCCCGAATTGACAGCACCCCTCCATTCGCTCTCATCGCGTGGGCCGCGTTCGTTGCCAGATTCATGATGATCTGATGAATCTGGGTTGGATCCGCAAGGGCCGGCGGAGCATCTGGCGAAATCTCGGTGCGAATCTGGATGCTTGAAGGCAGCGATGCACGCAGCAACTTGACCGCGTCCAGAATCACGGGCCGCAATTGAATCACCAGACGCTTTTGTTCGTGGCGACGGGAGAAGGTAAGAATCCGGGCCACCAAATCTTTGGCACGATGGGCTGCTGTGAGAACCTCGGTGATGGATCGAGCGGCTGGATGGCCTGCCGGCAGGTCCAGTCGGCAGATCTCAGCGTAACCCATGATGCCCGTGAGAATGTTGTTGAAGTCATGCGCGATCCCTCCGGCGAGCGTTCCTATCGCCTCCATCTTCTGCGACTGCCGCAGCCGTGCCTGCATCAACGCCTCCTGATCCTCGGCCTGTTTGCGCTGGGTGACGTCGCGATTGATGACAACTCCTCGATCTTCGCCATTCGACGCACGGTAGCGGCGCCCGGAGGCTTCAAACCAACGCCAGGTGCCATCCCCATGCTGATAACGATATGTGGCGGTCGCATCCGGCAATCCCATCTTTGGGAGCACATTGGGCAGGTCCTCGGGATGGACTCGGGCAAAGGCGTTGGTTCCGATCAACTCCGCGGGATCGAGCCCCAGTTGTGTTTTGAAATTGGGGCTCGCGTACCTCAGCACTCCGTCCATGGTAATCTCGGCAACCAGGTCGGAGGAATTCTCCACCAGGAGGCGGTAGCGTTCCTCGCTTTCACGAAGCCCCGCCTCCGCTTGTTTACGCTCCGTCAAATCGGCGAATACCAGCACAGTGCGCTCCTGGACTGTGGAGGAATTACTCTCAACCTGCCGGACCGAGCCATCCGCGCACTTGACCGTCAGTTCCTCCGGAGCGATCGGCGAAATCGTCCGCGAGGTTTTGCTGACGCGATCATGCCAGGCAGCCCTGATCAAGCTTCTGTACTTTTCGTCTGGAAACGCGCGCTTCAGCCAGCTTTCAACATCGCCAATCTCCCGCCTCGTATATCCAAATAGTGCGCTAAACTTGGGGTTGAGGTATATGACATCACCGCGCTCACTCACCACCATCATGGCCACCGGGGAACTCTCGATGACGGTGCGAAACTGAAGTTCATTTGCGTAAAGTTCGGCCTCCGCTTTTCGGCGCTCGATCAATTCATGTTGAAGTTCACGGCCTCGTTCTTCGAGAGATGCATCTCTCGCCTCCACAGTAGCGAGCATCTCGTTGAAGGATTGTGTCAACAGACCGATCTCGTCATCCGCCAGCTTATCGACACGAACGCGGTAATCCTGGTTTTCAGTCACTTGCCGCGCCGCTTCGACCAGCTGAAGCACCGGACGAGACACCACGCGCTGCAGCGCGCCGGCCACGGCAATCGACACCAAAAGAAGCACCCCCAACATGGCAGCTCCCATGATCGCCAGCCGTGGCAGCTCCGTGTAAAGTGAGTCTGTGTCATACCGCAAATAAACAACCCCCACGACCTCCCGTTCGAAAACAATGGGTTGAAACAACTCAGCTCCACCGGCAACAAAACGAAGCTGATCCGACCATGGGTGGGCAGCATTCAATCCAGGAAAACGGAACCGCTCCGTCCCGGATCGGACATAACTTGCAAAGAGACTTCCCGAGGGGAGATACAGGCCGGCCGCGACAACTTCTTTCCGGGCTTCGAGCGAAGCGAGGGTTTTCTCCGCCTGTTCCAACCGGTTGAGATCAATTGTCGCTCGAATGCTCGATCCAAGCATGCTCGCCAGAAGCTGGATGTCCTTCACCGCTCGATCCCTCACCGTCCACGCTTGATATCCGAACAGAGCCGTAGCGCCCAATAGGAGCACCACGCCACAAGCGAACACGATCACAAGCCCAAGCTTCTGACGCAGCGGAAAATTGCCGAGAAACTTCATGTTCCTGACTGATACTCCTGTCTCAAACTACCGCCGGGTTCGCTTTTGAGGATAGGACCATGAACAGCGGGAACGCAATATCCCCTTCGCCCAATGCTACTTCGTTTCAGCGGCAGCCCTGATTGACTCCAATACTTCCCACCGCGCGTAAAGCCTTGTGACGTTCGCTTTCGCGGTGTCCAGCTCATCCGTAAGCTGGTTGACCTGCGCGGCGTGTTTCCGAAAAAAGTCCGGCTGGGCGAAGAGCCCTTCGATTCGCGCCACCTCGGCTTCAACTGCGTGAATCTGCTCCTCCATGCATTGCAGCTCACGCTGTTCTTTGAATGAAAGTTTGCGTGCCTTCGTGCCCTTCTTCGTCGCGACGTGTGATTGCGCGGCGGACTGGCTGGCTGAGAGGTAGGCGGCGCTTTCCCGGGCCGCCTCTTTGGCTGCACGTTCCTTCTTCTCCAGATAGTAATCGTAGTCACCCACGCTGTGGGAAATCTTCCCATTGCCCTCGAAGGCCAGCACGTCGGTGCAGACGCGGTTCAGAAAATAGCGGTCGTGGCTGACGACGCACACCACGCCGGGAAACGCGATCAAAGCTTCCTCCAACACGCGCAATGTCGGCAGATCCAAGTCGTTCGTGGGCTCGTCCAGAATGAGGAAGTTGCCGCCGCTCTTCAGGATGCGCGCGAGCAACAATCGGCTGCGCTCGCCGCCACTTAAATACTTCACCTGCGTCGTGATACGGTCGTCGGCAAACAAAAAGCGCTTGAGATAGGAGCGCACGGAAATTTTCCCGTCACCAAAGATGACGAACTCCGTGCCGTCGCTGACCTCCTCCAGCGCCGTGCGTTCCTCACGCAATTGCAACCGGCCCTGATCCACGTAGTTGAACTTGGTGAGCTGGCCGACCTTCACCGAGCCCTCGGTCGGAGCAAGCTGGCCTATGATGTTCTTGAGAAGAGTGGTCTTGCCTAGCCCGTTCCGTCCGGCGACGCCGATGCGCTGGCCGTTCTGAAACGTGAAATTGAATCCGCTAAACAGAACACGCCCGCCCAGTTCCATGCCGAGATTGATGACTTCCACCGTGCGATTGCCCAGTTGCGGCGGCGGCGGGATGACGAGTTCCACGTCCTCTTCGATGACAGGCCCCTCCTGGGCGGCGGTGTCATAGTAGCGCTCGAAACGATCCTTCTGCTTGCTGCGCTGCGCACGCGGACCCTGGCGCACCCAGGCCAGTTCTTTCTTCAGAAACATCTGGCGCTTGTGCTCGATAACCACGTCTGCCGCCTGGCGTTCGGCTTTATCGAGCAGATAATCGGTGTAATTCCCGGCGTGCGAGAAAAACTTCCCGTCGCAAAGCTCAAGAATGCTGGAGGCGACGCGGTCGAGAAAGTAACGGTCATGCGTGACGACAAGGAATGTGCCGCCGAAATTCTCCAAAAACTCCGCGACCCACTCGATGGATTCCGGATCGAGATGGTTTGTCGGCTCGTCAAGCATCAGAAAATCCGGGCGCGAAACAATCGCGCGGCACATGGCCACGCGCCGTTTCTCCCCACCGGATAGTGATTCGATGCGCCGCTCGCTTTCAGGACAATTCAAATGGGACATCGCCACTTCGATGCGGCGGTCCACCGTCCAGCCTTCGAGTGATTGGATGCGATGCTCCAACTCCTCGTGCCGCTTCGAATCGTGGTGCAGCGATTCAAACTCCGTGATCAGATTCAACACATGCTGCGCGCCGTCCCTGATGTTCTCATAAACGGTCTTCGACGCATCAAGCATGAAATCCTGCGGCAGATAACTCGCAACAAGACCGCGGCTCCGGCTGACATCACCGCTGTCGGGCGATTGCAGCCCGGCGAGGATGCGCAAGAACGTTGTTTTGCCGCAGCCATTGCGTCCGACCAGTCCAATACGGTCACCCTCCTGAACACCAAGCGTGGCACTGTTGAGGATGGTGCGCTCGCCAAAGCGAACAAAAAGGTCAGTGGCGGTGAGAATCGATGGCATGTCAGAAAATACGAATGACGAAAGACAGATAACGAATGCAATCAGGATGGAGAGGTTCCACAAATAGCGCAGCACACAGCGGCAGGCTTCGAATCTTGGGCTTCGGACATCGTTCGGATTTCTTCATTCGGATTTTACTCCCTCGCCGACTGGACTGGCAAAGCAGAGAGCGGGACAAGTTTGTTCGTCTCGCTGAAATAGTTTGCCGACCACTCGTTTTGGAATAGCACCACGGGGTTCTTGCCAGTGTCATAGGCGAGCCTGGCGCCGGTCGGCAGCGAAATGGCGTCGAGCTCGTCTTCCTTAATGTCGGTGGGCAGCCAGCGTACAACAGTCCAAGGCGCGGATTCCAGGCGAGACTCCGCGCCGTATTCGCTTTCGAGCCGGAATTGAACAACCTCAAATTGCAACGGGCCAACGGCGGCAAGCAAAGGCGTTTTCACGGAGGAGTTGCGAAGGTAGAGCGCTTGAATGACTCCTTCCTGCAAAAGCTGGTCCAAGCCCTGGCGGAATTGTTTGTACTTCGCCGTGTTCGGATTGTGCAGGTAACTAAAGGACTCGGGTGTAAAGCGCGGAATCTCTTTGTAAAGGATGGAGGGATCAGTGGTCAGTGTGTCACCGATCCCGAATCCGCCGTGTCCAACCAGGCCAATGACGTCACCAGGATAGGCTTCATCCATCGTCTCGCGCTCGTTGCCAAAGAGTTTGTGGGAACTGGAGAGGCGCACTTTCTTCTGCGAGCGCGAATGATGCACCGTCATGTCACGTTCAAATTTCCCGGAGCAAACGCGGACGAACGCAATGCGGTCGCGATGCTTCGGATCCATGTTCGCCTGAATCTTGAAAATAAAACCCGAAAAAGCGGGATTCTCCGGCGAAATCGAAACGCCTGCCATCACGCGCGGCTTTGGCGCCGGCGCATGCTTCAGGAAGCCATCCAGCAGGAGTTGAACGCCGAAATTGTTGCTCGCGCTGCCGAAAAAGACGGGTGTCGTTTTTTCCGCGAGCACGGCGGCGTCATCCCAGTCGTGCCCGGCGTGTTCCAGCATTTCCAGTTCTTCGACGGTCCGGTGAAAAGTGGCGTCATCCAGACGGCCTCGGATGATTTCATCATGCATCCCGCCGACCAGCACCGGCGCGCGAAACTGACCGCCAACCGTGCGCTGGAACAAATGCAACTGCCCCGTCTGCCGGTCAAACACGCCCTGAAACTCGAAGCCGTTCCCAATCGGCCAGTTTACCGGAAAGGCACCGATGCCGAGGACTTGCTCCAGTTCATCGAGCAGCTCCAGTGGGTTCTTCATTGGGCGGTCGCACTTGTTCATGAAGGTGAAGATTGGCACGCCGCGCTGACGGCAGACTTCGAACAACTTCCGCGTCTGTGGTTCGATGCCCTTGGCTGAATCAATCACCATCACCACCGAATCCACGGCGGTGAGAACGCGGTAGGTGTCCTCGGAAAAATCCTTGTGCCCCGGGGTATCCAGCAGATTGAGGCGGTAGCCGTTGTAATCGAACTGCAGAACCGTCGAACTGATTGAGATGCCACGCTTCTTTTCCAGTTCCATCCAGTCTGAAGTGGTGGCTCGTTGAGTTTTACGGGCCGTGACGGAGCCAGCCAGCTGCACGGCGCCGCCATACAGCAGCAGTTTCTCCGTCAATGTGGTTTTGCCCGCATCCGGATGCGAGATGATGGCAAAGGTGCGACGCTTCTGAATTTCTTCGTTAATGCTCACAAAGGTCGGTGACGGTAACAAACAAACCAGCGGGAACAAGTCTGAGGTTTTACTTGTTTGAATCGGCACGACTCCAGTTCCAGGCGGCTGCAACTTTCGTGTTCTTAATTTCTCTCAGATTGTTTTTGCAGTCGGCGCGGTCCTGTTGTATCCCAGTCAACTTTTTATGGGGGCACATCCAACTCAAATGAACATGCTTCTGCTGCATCCAAGGCCGGCGTCCCGTTTGTTTTCCACGATAACTCCCGGCCTGTTGCTGATGACTATCGCGAGCCTGCTGGCCAGTCGGCCCTCCGCGCATGCACAGTGGCACATCGCCAACCCTAATCCCGGCCAGACATTCACCCGGTTGGTGGTGGGTGGTGATGGTCAGGTCGCCAGCGCGGTGGTCCAAGCCCCCGGTTTGATGGCCAGTCCAACGGGCACCAACGACTGGCGCTCACAGCATCTGCCGCGATTCATCGACGGCACCTCGACGGTCGGAGATCTCCTTTGGGCCAATGGTAAATGGGTCACCGCTTCACCGGGATACGTCCATAGTAGCACCGACCTGATCAACTGGACCGCGAGCGCGCTTCTGACGGTGTTCCCGAATGTGCTGACGTGGGACGGCACTAAGTACTGGACGTTTGGTTACGCAGGGCAGGTTGCCAGCTCGACCGACGCTGTCACCTGGACCCAGTTGCCGAAAAATAATCTCGCCATCCCTCAACCGGCAGATTCGGTCTGGTTCAACAACCGCTTTGTAGTCGTCGGCCAGAACACCATTGCCAGCTCGCCGGACGGAGCCTCCTGGACGACCCATGTTTCCGCCTCACTCTATTATGTCGGCGACATCCAGGCGGGCGGCAGCCGGCTCATCGCCGTCGGCAGCAATCTGGGAGGGACCACCACCAACTTCTTTCGCTCGGTGGACGGCACCACCTGGACAATGATCGCCGCTCCCGCGACTGCGGGCGGCTATCAGGCCATCACTTATGGAAACGGTCGCTGGCTTACTCTGAACTACTTTGGGGCAATCCACAGCTCAACGGACAACGGAGACTCCTGGCAAAACGTGGGCAGCATCGCAGGTGGGCCCAACAGCTTTACCCGGACGCTCGGATATCGCGAGTCGGATAACCGGTTTTTCTGTGGCTGGCTCAACGGGAAGATCCTTTCGAGCACCGACAACGGGGCCGACTGGATTAACCGTAACCGTTCACGGATAAGGCAGCGGCCTCCTAAAACTTTCTTGATTTTTTGCTGGCGTCTCTCCGTTCCCTGACTCACGATCCGGGTCGATGGAACTGGTCATTCGCAATCGGAGGCTCACGGAGAGGGATTTGACCGCGATCCGATG
>SIBF01000053.1 GCA_009695275.1 Pedosphaera sp.
CGATCAACAATGGGCGCATGGAAGGCACGAATAACAAAATCAAAACGCTTAATCGCCAAGCCTACGGTTACCGCGATGAGGAGTTTTTCATTCTCAAGCTCCTGGGTCTTCACCAATCCAGGTACACACTTGCCGGATGAACCGGAAATTTGCGACACCCTCCGAAATTTGACACCAGGTCTGATCTCTATCTTCACAAACTGCCGGCTTCAGCACGGAGATAGAAAGGACACAGAGGAAAGCCACAGAGCAGATCTCTGCGTCCTCCTGACCTCTGTGCCGACCGAGCGCGGCCACTACGCCAACAGCAGATTTGTGGTCCCGCGCGTTCAAAAACTGTGAGTCTTTCCATGACGAACTTGAGATGTGTCATTGAATTCCATCCAGGAAGGTGCTCTATTCCCTCCAGACAAACCCCAAGCTTATGAAAATGCACCCTTGCAACCGCCGCCAGTTTCTTCGCACTGCCTCCGCCATCGCCGCCGGTTCACCTTTCCTCGCCGGAGGAATGTTCCGCGCGAATGCCGCAGACGCTCTCGTGCAACCACGCGCGCGTGGTGACGCCAATGTCGCCATCGCCGCCTGCAAGACCTACGGTCCCGAAGTACGCGCCGCATTGGACCAATGCTTCGATCTCGTCGGCGGCATCGGTTCGCTGGTGAAGAACAAGACTGTGACCGTGAAGATCAACCTGACCGGCACGGACTTCACTCCGTTCCTGAACCGTCCGGTTGGCGAGACATTCATGACGCATTACTCCACCGTGGCCGCACTGACCTCCGCCCTCTTCAAGGCGGGAGCCACTCGCGTCCGGCTGGTGGAATCCACTCAAAGCCGCGCGAAGCTCGAGAACACCATCGATCTCGCAGACTGGGACGTGAATGCGCTTCGGGCGATGGGCAACGTGGAGTTTGAGAACACCCGCAACCTCGGTAACGGGAAGACTTACGCCCACCTCAAAGTTCCGACGGGTGGCTACATGTTCTCGGCGCTCGACGTGAATCATTCCTATCATGACACCGACGTGATGGTATCCCTCTGCAAACTCAAGAACCACATTACGGCCGGCGTGACTCTTTCGATGAAGAACCTCTTCGGCATGACGCCCAACACGCTTTACGGGGACAAGGCTGGAAACGAAGACGCGACCGCTGGCCGTGGGCCGCTTCATAATCCAAAGGAATTCTCCAACGTGAAGTTGCCAGGGCTCAAGCCGGACGTCACATCGACCGATCCAACTTATCGCGTTCCGCACATTGTGGCGGACATCTGCGCGGCGCGGCCGATCGATCTGGCGATCATCGACGGCATCACGTCCATGAGTGGTGGTGAAGGCCCCTGGTGCCGCGACGCTGGTCCGCTCAAATTTACCGCTCCCGGACTTTTGATCGTTGGCCGCAATCCCGTCTCGACCGATGCCGTGGGCACCGCCGTGATGGGCTACGAAGATCCGCGTGCCGTGCGGGGCAAGAAGCCATTTCACTTCTGCGACAATCATCTCCTGCTTGCCGAACAATCCGGCATCGGAGTGGCAGACCTGAAAAAGATTGACGTAAGAGGATTGTCCATCGAGAAGGCGCGATTGCCATACGGATGAACCTTCTACAATTCGACACCGAACAATCCTGGGGCACGACTGTCGCTGCGCTCTGGGGCTTGTCACTGCGGTCGTTAACCGAGTCCGCTAAAGCAACTTTCAACTCTCGTTCTTGCTCGTTTCCGTTTAGTCAGTAGGGTGAGCGCATGACAGACAAGCAGGCAGTTCTCGATGCCCTGAGCCGGCTCCCCGAAGGTGCATCGTTGGAGGAAATCGCCGACGAGTTGCGCATCATGACGGCCGTACGACGTGGACGAAGTGACGTCGCTGCTGGACGGACCAAGACACACGAGCAAGTCCGGCAGGTGGTGAAGTCTTGGGCTACCGAATGGGCTTCAAAGTAATTTGGACTGAGACGGCGCTAGCGGATTTGGCTGAAATCTGCGCTCACATAGCCGCAGATAATCCTTCAGCGGCTGATCGAATGGGCCTGGAAATTCTCGATCACGTCGAAATCCGCGCGACGTTTCCTTTGATCGGCCCGAATTACCCGCGCGGATCGCACGGAACTTTGCGTGAAATTGTTGTTCGACCATATCGCATCTTTTACGACACCTTTGAAGATCGTTCGAGCGTGGAGATTCTTCACGTCTGGCACGGTGCAAGAGAAGAACCTAAGTTCCACAACCAAGTCCCTTGATGAACCTTCTACAATTCGACACCGATCAATCCTGGATTCAAAACGTCGCCGCGATGTGGCGTGATCGGCTGCGCGTCAACCCGCGTCTTGTGATGTGTCTGCCTTCGGGTAACACGCCCAATGCAATCTATGCAGAGATGGGCCGATCCGTCGCCAGCGGACTCGTCAGCTTCCGTGAGGCGGAGGTTTTCGCGCTCGACGATTTCGGTGGGCTTGCGTTGGACGATCCAGGACGTTGCCGGAACATGCTTCAGCGCTTCCTGCTTGATGCCGTTGATCTGTCGAGAGAGAGATTTCATTTCATCAATACTGAGGCGCATGACCTCGACCGAGTTTGCCGCGATTACAATGAACTCATCGAAGCGCGCGGCGGATTTGATCTCACTTTGCTCGGCATCGGATTGAACGGCCATCTCGGATTGAACGAACCTGGATCAGCAATCGACTGCACGACACGTCGGGTGGATATGCACGAGAGTACGATCAAAGCGTCGGCGGGCTATGTGACGCATTCCAATTTGCCAACGTGGGGAGTTGGAGTGGGGCTCAAGCACCTGCTGGGCTCACGCGAGGTATGGCTGCTCGCAAACGGAACGAAAAAGGCAGACATCATTCTCAGTGCTGTGACCGGCCCGATCAGTAATGAGCTTCCCGCTTCGCTGCTTCGGAGACATCCGAACAGCTCCCTGATGATGGACGCGGCCGCTGGTTCCAGGTTGACCGCTACGGTGCAGAAGGCGCATTCGTAAGCACCATCACATTCAGCCCTGATGGTGCATTGGCAGTGCGGTAAATCCGCTGCGTGGCCTTTTTGAAATCTTCCGGCTTCGCGTGGTAAATATCACAAAAGGTTTGAGGATTACGGTCCAGGAGCGGGAACCAACTGCTCTGAACCTGCACCATGATCCGATGGCCGGTGCGGAAGGTGTGGCAAATGTCCGGCATCGTCCATTCGACTTTGGTCACCTCGCCGCGTTTGAATGGCATCGGTTTGTCATAGCCATCGCGGAATTTCCCACGAAACGGTTCACCCCGAACCAGTTGTTGAAAGTGGCCCATTCGGACGTTCGCTGGATTGGGATCGGGATCGGGATGATCGCCAGTATAAACATCAATGAGCTTCACAATCCAATCGCTGTCCGAGCCTGTCGTCGCGACGTGAAGGCTCGCCGTGATCGGGCCGGCAATCGTCACTTCTTCCGTGAGCGGCTCGGTCTCGTAAACCAGAACGTCCGGCCTCGATGCCACGAAACGCTGGTCCTCGACCATGTATTCCGCCGGCATCCCCGTCGTTACGCGCGAGGTGAATGGCACTGGCCGGTTCGGATCGCTAATGTATTCGTCAAATGACGCGGTGCTGACCGGTGCCGGTGAGAATTCAAGCCGTCCGTTTGGATGGAAGTAGAGCGTGCGCGCCACCGCATTCGTCGGCGGCCATGCGGACTCCCGCCGCCACTCACTGGTGCCGGTTTCAAATACGTAAGCCTCGGGAAGCGCCGGCGCATTCGTATCATCCTTCAAAAACCGCCGGAAGAATGGCAGCTCGATTTCGTTCCGGAAAAACTCTGCGGTCTTCGCGTGAAACTTCACGGGCCCGAGCGAATCGCCGTCGCCTCCATGCCAGTGTCCGTGCGACCACGGACCCATGACGAGCGCATTGAAGATTCCTGGATTCTGCTTCTCGGTGGCTCGATACGCTTTGAGAGTTCCGGAAAGATCCTCGGCATCGAACCACCCGCCCACGGTCAAGACCGCCGCAGTCACATTCTTCAGGTGAGGCGCGAGATTTCGCGCGGCGCACCATCTGGTGTCGCTGATGTTAGACATCATCTTTTGCCAGGGCTTGTTGTCGGCTGAGAAATTTCTGGCGCCCAATTCCGCCATTGAACCACCTTCGAGGAAGAACCTGTAGCCATCGGGCGTCTTGTAGTCGAAGCGCTTCGGCTCCTCGCGCGTAGGATCATCGAGCTTTTGACCGAATGAGTGAAAGAAGCCGAAGTTGTGCGCCAACCAGAAGCCCCCTCCGTGAAGAGAGTCATCGCCATCGAAAATGTCTGTCACCGGCGCTTGCGGAGAGACGGCCTTAAGTGCTGGATGCGAATCAATCATCCCTGCTGCGGCAAAGAAGCCGGGATAGGAGATTCCTTGAAGCCCTGCTTTACCGTTGTTTCCGCGCACGTTTTTCACCAGCCATTCGATCGTGTCGTAGGTGTCGGTGCTTTCGTCCGTGTCCTTCGGACTGCTCTTCAGAGGTTTGTGGGGGCGCACGTCCTCGAACTCGCCCTCGGAGGCATAACGCCCGCGTACGTCTTGTCGCGCCAGAATGAATTTCTCCCGTAGAAGGGTATCGGGAAACCCGCCGGCCCTTCCACCAGCATCCACCGTGTAGGGTTTCAAGTTATAGGGCGTTCGTTGCATCAGGATTGGCTGCGGGCCTTTGGAATCCTTCGGCGTGTAAACCACCGTGAAGAGCTTGATACCGTCCCGCATCGGGATCCGGTACTCGCGCTTCAAGTAGTTCGCTTCAAACCAACCTTTCTCGATCGGCTCAGAGTTTGGCGCGGCGAAGAGATCGATTGAGAATTTGAGCGCAAACACCGCGAACAGGACGATTCTCCAGCCGGGCAAGTGATTCTTCGGAATCAACTGGCCGAACGGGACGGTTTGGAATGAACGAGGTTTGAGTCGGTGCATGGCACTCGTTTCTGAGGCTCATCCGGCAAAAACTCAATCGGAAAGCCCAGGATGATGAATCATCAAAAAGTTTTGACGCCCATTTGCAACGTCATAAAGTCAACGTAATCAAACTCAATACGAACACGATGCATCGTTGATCGTGTTGAATTAGAAGAGTAAGAAGATGCCAGCTCCAGAATGTGACGAGCGCGAACAAATCAACATCGTGTCTTTCAACTCCATCTTCTTCCATGCCTCCCCAACTCACAGCTCCGAAACACGTTCTGGATCACTCAGCCAAGGTCAAGGTGAGCGTTCCCACTCCGCTGCGAGACTGCTGCGGAGGTGCGCCGGAACTTACAATGCGGACCTCAAGCCTCCACGCCGTGCTGAAGGAGCTTGAGAGGCGTTATCCCAAACTGCACCGGAGCATCTGCGACGAAACCGGAGCGGTGCGCCGGCACATCAATCTTTTCGTGAACACTCAACACATGCGCGACTGCAACGGGCTCGAAACATCTCTCGAGTCCGGCGACGTCGTCACCATCATGACCGCAGTTTCAGGAGGTTGATTATGCCAGACAAAATTATCCTATGCATCGGAACCAAAAAGGGGCTGTTCGTGGCGGAATCATCGAAGGCACGGCGTGGCTTCACCCTGCGCGGCCCGTTCGGCCAGGGCGTCGGGGTCTATTCCGCGCTGATTGACACACGCGGCACGCCGCGACTTTACGCGTCGAGCTGCAATCCTTTCTTCGGCATGAAAGTTCTGCGCTCGACCGACCTCGGGAAGAGCTTCAAGGAAACGAAATCGGCACCCGCGTTCCCCAAAGACGACGGCCGCGCGCTCGCCAACATCTGGTCGATCGAGGCGGGCAAGGAAAGGAAGGAGCTGTGGTGCGGCGTCGAACCGGCCTCGCTGTTCAAAAGCCGCGACGGCGGGGATTCCTGGGAATTGGTTCCAGGGATCAGCAATCACGAGCATGCGCGCAAGTGGCAACCGGGCAATGGTGGGCTTTGCATGCACACGATCGTTCGCGATGGGAACCGCGTACATCTCGGCATTTCGACCGGTGGCCATTACCTTAGCGAGGATGGCGGTGAGACCTTTGCGGCTGCCAACAAAGGCGTCGGCGCGGGCTTCTCGCCCGATCCATTTCCCGAGTTTGGTCAGTGCGTTCATAAGATCGTGAGCCACCCCGACGCGCCTGGACGGCTCTACATGCAGAATCACGGTGGCTGGGCAGAATGGGACGGGCCCGGGGGGCGGCGGCCGGACATCGGTGTGTTGCGGAGCGACGACCACGGCAGGTCGTGGCGCTCCATCGCCAAAGGGCTGCCGTCCGATTTTGGCTTTCCGATCGTGGTTCACCCACACGACCCAGACACTCTCTACGTGGTGCCGCTCGAACCAATGACGCGGACCTGTCCCGGTGGAGTGCCCGCCGTCTGGCGCAGCGCAAATGGCGGAAGTTCATGGAAGAAACTCACAAAGGGTCTGCCCAAGAAAGAGAGCTTCTTCACGGTACTTCGCGATGCGATGGACATCGACGAATTCTCGTCACCATCCCTCTACTTCGGAACAACCACCGGCCAGCTCTGGCTCGGGCGTGACGGCGGCGAGAAATGGGAATGCCTGTTCAATTCACTCCCACCGGTCCACTGCGTGAAAGCCGCCGTCGTGTAACAATTCAAACCTCCCGCAAGCAAAGAATGACTAACCGGAGCCGCCGAGCGGGGACAATGGTAGGAGCCCGGAATCGACAATGAAGGGGCAGGAAAGGTTCCTGGTCACAAAGCCAGAAATAATCCAGCCATGCGCCCGTGCCTCATTTCAGAGATCCCACCCGATCGGGTGTGCGATCACCCGAACAAGCTCGTGATCGGTTTGCCGAGGCCGTCGCGCGTCACGTAGAACGGCCGCTGCTCGATCTCGTAGGCAAGCTTCGGAGAGATTCCGAGAGCGTGGAAAATCGTGGCGTGCAGATCTTCTATGATGACACGGTCCTTGAGGGTCTTGAACGGACGTTCGTCGTTCGTGACACCATGGAGATGGCCGCCCTTGATCCCGCCACCGAACATCAGCACACAACCGGCATCGGTGAAGTGGCGGTGCATTCCGTAATTCTTGATGTCGTCGATGGTATCGGGCACGGGCACCTGATCCTTCACCTTTTTGTCGGGTTTGCCTTCGATGAGCGCGTCCCGGCTGAACTCGCTTGCCAGGACGATCAACGTCCGCTTGAGCAGGCCGCGCGCTTCGAGATCCAGGACAAGCTGGGAGATCGCGCCATCGATCTGCTTCTTCATGTTTGTCAACTTCTCGTGGCCGTGTTCGTGAGTGTCCCAATTAAGGAACGGAATGTATTCCGTGGTAACTTCGATGTAGCGTGCGCCAACTTCAGCCAGCCGTCGCGCCAGCAAGCAACCCAGGCCGAAGCGCGCAAGCGTCTGCGACTCGTAACTGCCGTCGCGAGTTTGTTTCGCACTTGCCGCCTGAGCGGGATCGACGCCCTCGGGCAGATACTTCGCGAGTGACTCTTTCGGTTCGAGCGAGAGATCAAACGCCTTTGCCGCTGGAGAACTGAGCAGGCGATGCGCGTTGTCGAGGGAGCGGAGCAACGACTCTTTCTGGTAATCGCTGCCAAACTCTCCAACCGGGCTCGATGCGAGCAGTTTTTTGTAAAATTTATTTCGATCCTCGAAGCGGCCCGGGCTCATCCCTGACGGAGGACGCACGGCATCGGCGGCCTGGTGTGGATAGGGAATGTTGAACGGTCCATGTTCACTCCCAAGAAATCCCGCGGTCGTGAATGCCTTGAGTTCCTCGCCTTCGCCAACATCGAAGCGTTGTCCAATGTTAATGAATGGCGGGACAGCATCATTGAGCGGCCCAAGGGTGCGCGCAATGGCTGCGCCGATGTGTGGTGCGGCCACAGTTTGTGGCGGCTGATAGCCGGTGTGCCAGTGGTACTGATGCCGCGAATGCAGGATGAAACCCAGGTCACCCGCCGTGTAACTGCGGATGAGCGTGCCACGATCCATCACTTTCGCGACCCGTTCGAGTCCTTGCGTGATCTTGATCTGATCCACGGCGGTATCGATTGTCGGAAAGGTGCTCCACATGCCGTCCGGCTTCATGCCTTTCTCGAACGGTGTGTAGCGCTTCGGATCAAATGTCTCCGTGGCAGCCATGCCGCCACCCATCCAAAGAACGATCACGGTATCGGCCGTGGGGGCTATTTTCGCGGCTGCCTCCTCGGCGAGCAGTGCGCGTGGGTACCCGGCGGCGAGCGCACCGAGTGTCGCGGCGCTGGTGGTTTTCAGGAAGTCACGGCGGTTGAAGCCGTGCGGCTGTCCTGTCCCTGCGTGAATCAGATTTTGAACATTCATATTCGGTCTTTCAGGCTTGGTCGATCAGCTGGTGCTACACGCAGCCTCGATTATACCGCTACCATCACCCGCAATCGTCTCATTCTCGGATCCGCTTCCGCCAATAACCCGGGCGGCGGCGCAAGTCCGCAACTGCCACAACCCGTATCCGACCTGGATCGGCGGCGTACCAAACCCGGATCGGAAACCGCCGCAGCCTCCAGCTTCGCAGGCCTTCGACATCTGCAGGCTTTCGGAGCGGATCATCCGCAACCGCGCGAACAACTTTATCCAATTCGTCAAAGAACGCCGCTCCCAGCCCCGGACACCGACCATCATAAAAGCGAGCGGTCTGGAATGCTTCCACGAGCGCTTTGGGATGGTATTTTATTTCCGGCATCCGAACTCTCGCTGCGCTTCCGCCAGAATTTCGTCGTGACTTCGCCAATTCGCATCCGGTTCCTCCCCCAGTCGCCGGTGTAGTTCTTCAGTTGTTACCTCGGGCAAATCGCCTTCTATGCTCTCCCACAAGTTTTGAGCCAGAACAATCCGATCAGCTTCGGACAGTGCCAGCGCCTTCTGTGTCAAATCTGCCAGTTCGTTCATAGAATGAGTCAGTTTGGTTTAGCATCACGCGATTTCAATAAATCAACTGGAATTCCGGCAGCATCGCCACCGCCCAGAGCAGATCTTCCACTCCTTCACGCATAGCCGGTGTGCCAACCAACTCTGCCCCCAGGCGCGCTTCGCCAGGTGTCGGAGACCGGCTCAAGGCGCGAGTGTAGGTGAGCCCCACCAAATCGTCGGTAGATTTCGCTGCGCTTTGCAGCAGTGTCTCCGCGCCTTTCTTCAAGTCTTCCGCCAGCGTCTGGCCGTTCGTGAGTTCAAGCGCCTGGAGCGTCGTGGCGATCGTCGCACGCGTTGTCATTACTTGCTCGCGATTGGGGCGACCGAGCGCGAGCATCAACGAATCCGCGCTGACCAGCGACGCCCGGGTCAGGCCCTGCCTGGCAGCGCCCGAAAGCACCTGTGCGAATTTCTTTCCAAGTTTCCAAGGGGCTGCATCACTGTCGCCGAGCTCCAGCGCGTTGGGCCAGGAACTCGCGTCAAAGTCGGCCTTCGTCCAGTTATCCATTTTGTTCGTGGACCATCTCCATGAGGCATTGCTGGCGAAATCCAAGACTTCCAAAGAAGGCCTGGCGCCGGCCGGTTCAGTCCGAATCCGCGCATAACAGATCAAGCCGGCAGGGCTTGTTTGAGGACTTTCCTTCTTGTCCGGCGCGGCGAGATCATTGACGGCGGCGATGGCGATGACGTTAGTGCCTTTGACGAGATGTTTACGGATGTCGATCAGGTTTGGTTTGGTGTGATCCCTGCCTGAACCAGCTTCCTTGCCGTTGATGTGAAGCACGTAGCTGTTATCGCAACTCACCACGATGAGAGCGCTCGCCGGCATCTCGGCGAGAGAGATTGCTTTCCGGAAGTAAACAGTCGCCGGCTCCGCCTTTTCCGCTGCATTCTGAGAATTCCAAACCCATCGGACTGGCACGGCAAAGCGCGTCAAAGCTCCGGGTGTTCCGGCCAGGAAATCCACCTGAGCTTCGGGCTTGGCCTGCCAAACGCCGGTGATGGACGAAAGCGCGTCGAGATACTGCTCGGCGGACAATCGTCGCACGAGCGGACCGCGGAAAACGTAATCCTTGCCCTGCTCGGTTGCAGGTGTTGCGGCGAGTTGGTACGCCTGGGACGTCAGGATGCGTTCAATGGTTTTCTTGAGGTTGTAGCGATTCTCCGTCAGGTCTGTGGCAAGCCAGTCGAGCAGTTCAGGCGACCAGGCGGGCCGTTCCATGTCATCGACAGGCTCCACCAGACCGCGCCCCATGAATCGAGCCCAGAGCCTGTTGACGACAGTGCGGGTAAGTCGTGCATTCTGTCGTTGGGTCATGATTTCTGCCAGCCGCCTGGTACGTTCCGCCTTGGGCAAATTTCCGTCAATTCCGCCCAATTCCGGATAAATAAACTGAGATACCGCCTTGAGACCGGTTGGCTTATCGCAATGCACCATCTCCAGCGGTTCATCTGCGTAGATGTTTGCCAGCCCATAGGCATCGGCCAGCGTCCAGTCATTGATGAAGCTGTCGTGACACGAGGCGCATTTGAGGTTCACACCCATGAACACCTGGGAAATATTCTGCGCGGCCTGAATCGGCGGGGTCTGGCTCGCGTTAACAGTTCCCCGCCAGAGGATGCCTTTGGCAAAACCTTCCGACTCGGAGTTCGGGTCGATCAACTCGCGGACGAAGCGATCGTAACGCATGTTCGTGGCGAGCGCTTCGTAGAGCCATCCGGTGATCTGTTTGCGGCCGTTGTCGATGTAGCCGGTGCCCTTGTAATCATTTCGAAGCAGATCATTCCAAAACGTCAGCCAGTGCTCGGCATAGCGCTGGTTGTCCGCAAGCAAACGCCGCACAAGCAAATTCCGTTTGTCTGTTGCAGGATCGGAAAGAAACCCAGCCAACTCGTCCGGTGTTGGCAGCATCCCGATTGCATCCAGATAAACACGACGCGCAAAAACGCGGTCATCGACAGGCTCGCCCGGTTTGAGGCCGTGTTTCGCGAAGTGCCCTTCGAGAATCATGTCGATGCTGTTGCGCGACACGAAGGCGTCGGCGCCAGCCGGCAAAGCGGGATTGGCAGGTTGAAGGTTTTGCGGAGGCAGCTTGCCGAAAGTCACACCACCGTCCCACTTTGCGCCCTGATCGATCCACGCTCGCAGCAAGGCGATCTGCTCGGGCTTGAGCTTCGATCCTTTCTTGGGCATGACCGAATCGGGGTCGAATCCCATCACCAGTTCAATCATCAGGCTTTCTTCACTCCTGCCGCTGACAATGGCCGCGCCAGTGTCGCCACCTTTCAGAAATGTCTCGCGTGTCTCAATGCTGAAGCCACCCTTGCTCTTTCCCCGGCCGTGGCACTTCATGCAGCTCGCTTCGAGGATTGGTTTGATCTCCGAGCTGAAGTTGACGGAATGCAAAGCGGGCGTCGGCAATTTCGCGGTCTGTTCCGGCGTCATCTTGGCGAGCGACGCGAACTGACCGCACAACAACGCCAGGATGGCCCAAGAGTAAGAGTTCCGTTTCATCTGGTATGGCATGTAATCAACCGACGTCCGGCACTTAAGTCAAATCTCCACTCGGCAGATGGTGTGCGCCGTAGGATACCGCTGAAAAACCATGCACGCCAGCAGCGGCCTTCAACTTCGGCGACATTGCCGGGAGTTCAATGAGCTTCTGGGAACCGCTTTCTGACATCGATGCCTTCCTGCGCCCGAGGACGGCCTGACTCTCGTGGGTGTATGGAAATAACTCAAGGGCTCTCCAAAATTACCAACAACTCTCTCATCGCCACGTCCTTTCTTTCATCCGCCATGTCCTCGCTTCGGTCCGACGGCACGTCCTGACTGCTACCGAAGCGGCCGAACAACTCGGCTTATCCCGCAGCCACCTCCATACGCTCTCCACCGATTACCTTCGCGCCTGCGCGCAATAAAAGGAGGACTTGTGGATCCCGGGAATCTCCGGCGGCGATCACACCATCGCTTGGCCCGAGGCAGTCACCGACCTCCTCAGAAAACGTCTGGCCTGCTCCCCGACTTGCCCCTACAGCTTCGCCGCCTCGGAAGCCTTGAGACTCCACTCCTTCCGACTCGACCGCGCCCGGGTCCGCCTCTGGGCGATGCAAAATGGGTTGACGCATCCGGCTCCGCCCAAACGACAGCACGCCCCGGTGCGCCGCTGGCAGCGCTCCCAGATCGGCGAGCTCTGGCAATTGGACGCTTCGCCTCACCTTGGTATTGGCAAGGCGGGTGTGCTGTCCAGGCGGCGGAGTGCGAATCTCACTTCGCCAGATCTCTCAGCATTTCGACGGCGGTGTCGGCGATGCGCTCGCCGGTGCCAGGCTCGGCGTAGCTGTGATGTCCGGTCCACACTTGGTAGCCGCCCAGCTTGTGTCCTTCAAGGTTGGGGAGATAACCGATCCAATCGTTCGCCAGCTCGGCCACCAATGTATGGCGGAACGGTGAACGGTTTTTGATGTCGATGCCGAGCTGCGTGAAGTATTCGGCGGGCACTCCGACAATCGCGACGTCGCCGATGCGCAGCACTTGCACCCATGTCTCGCGCTCCTCGCCGCGATGCGGGGCGAGTTCGGCGCGCATGGTTCGGAAAACCTTGATCGTGTATTCGGCGTAACCAGGCGAATACTTCCGACAATAGCGCGCCACCGCTTCCTCCTCGACGGCTTCATCAAACTGGCGAACCCGATATTTCAGCGGACGCTTCATGGCGGCGAGCCTGGTCACTGGGCGGTCAGTGGCCTTGGAAAGCGTGTCGAGAGCGGCGGTTTTGATGAGTCGGGTGCATTCGTCGCCGGTGAGCGTCAGGTTGTGTGTCGAACCGGAAGCGCCTTCGAGAAAAGTCACTATGCCGCCATGTTCAACCTCGATCTCCTGCGCGGCCAGTCCATAGAAACTCGGCGAACGTTTCCCTGGCTGGCGCGTGCCGATGGTGTGCGTGCTATGATTGAAGAGCAAAGCCCGTAACTTGTCCGCAGCGTCTCGAAACGCGAGCACGGGCAGATCCGGGTCAAACGGCCCGGTGGCGCGAACGAGATTTGTTCGCGGCCCGATCCAGTAAATCATACCGTCGTCGAGCAATTGACGACTGTTCTGCCCGACCGTGTATTCCGATCCGAGCGCGAACTGAAAACGGCAATCGGTGAGATTCCTGACCGCCTCCTGCACTGCCTTGATGATCGCCTCCTGAACGCGCTTTGTGAAAACAGGATCGAGATCGTAGTCATGGACCCGCATGGTGCTCGGCGCATGGTGCGTGTGAGTGCAGTTGATGAGGATGTTGGCGGCGGGAATGCCAGCGGCCCTCTCGATGTCCGCGATCACCGGATCCAGCGTGCGGCGCGTCATCATCAACACATCGCATGCGACGATGGCGAGTTTGGTCCCGTCCTTCTCAAGAACCGTCGCGACGGCGCGCAATTTGCCTTCCTGCCCGCTGGCTTTCCCGGGACCGATCCCTCCGGCAATGATCATCGAATCATCACCCGTGAATTCCACGGCGGCGGCACCTACGCGCACAGAACTCGCCGGCTGCGCCTGAACAGAAGTCCAGAAATGGCAGCGCAAAACAATGATTGCAGCGAGAGCAGTGGCGATGCGCCACGAGGCAGAACTTTGGCAGGGAGTTTTCACGGAAGCAGAGTGTGACCTCGAGTGTTGAAGCTGACAAGTCGGGAGGCTTCATGGAGCAGCCCCAACATTGGACGCGAATCGAGACGACGAACTGGAGATGTTTCTTGGCGTTCAACCGTTCGTTCATGGGTGGGGAACACGTCCAAAAACTAGACGTGCATCGAGACCATGAACCCGTTACGCAATCCGACGCGGAGAATTCAGCACAGAGTTTTTAAGGACACAGAGGACGCGGAACACAACTCACTGCGTCCTCCAACACTCTGTGTTTCATCCCCAGACTCATGGAGAGATCCGTCGGATGAGATTTCAAGGTTGGAACATTGGCTGAAGCGCGTCAGGATTGTCTCATGAATACCCAGCAGCCTGCCACGAACTCTTTCATCCATCACATGTCTCGGAGGGGCTTTTGCCGCGTCGGTTCGCAGGTGGCTCTCGGAATCGCCGCCTCGCCTTCACTGTTGGCACAGGAAGCGGCGTCAAACATCTCCCGCATCAAAATGAACATCTGTCTTACACCCGGGAGCATTGGAGTCTCGGCCAATCAACGCGAAGCCATCGATCTCGCGGCGCGGCATGGATTTGATGCGGTCGAGCCCTTCGGCGGCCAGCTCGCAAGTCTCAGCATGGACCAGATCGCTGAGGTGGTTGGTGACTTGAAGCAGAAGAAGCTTGTCTGGGGCGCGGCGGGGTTGCCGGTGGAGTTCCGCCAGGACGATACGAAGTTTCGCGAGGGGATGAAAACGCTGCCGAAAATAGCGGCTTCTTTGCGAACCGCCGGCGTCAACCGCGTGGGCACCTGGCTGTCGCCTTCTCATGCGTCGCTGACCTATCTCTGCAACTTTAAGCAGCACGCCGAACGCCTCCGGGAAGTCGCCCGCGTGCTTGCCGACCACGGACAGAGGCTCGGCCTCGAGTACGTCGGCACACAAACGCTGCGCAATAACCGCAAGTATCCCTTCATCCACACGATGGCTGAGATGAAGGAATTGATCGCGGAGATCGGCACCGGGAACGTGGGCTTCGTGCTCGATAGCTGGCATTGGTGGACTGCGGGCGACACGGTGGACGACTTGCTGACTCTCAAGAACGCAGACGTGGTTTCAGTCGATCTCAACGATGCGCCAATGGGTGTGCCGAAGGACCAGCAGATCGACGGCAAGCGCGGGCTACCACTGGCGACCGGTGTCATCGAGGTGGGCGGATTTCTGAATGCTCTGCGGCAAATCAGCTACGATGGCCCCGTGCGCGCCGAGCCGTTCAACAAGCCGTTGAACGATCTCGACAATGACGCCGCGTGCGCCGTTACGATCGCGGCAATGCGCAAAGCTTTCGCTCAAGTCCGGTAAATAATCTTCGTTTCAAAGGCGCTCTCCCAGCGGTCTGCGGGGAACTCCGAGCTGATCCGTTGCAGATCCCGGTGGTGTGACCGTTGGATTAGACCAATCGAACGCATTGCTTCCGCAACGAATTCCTGGGATGAACTGGAGGCATGATCGCGCATAAAAAAATTGGTGCATAGCTTCGGCGAGGTCGGCACCATGTTGCCACACATGAAACATTTTCTCCTGTTCCTGCTGATTTCCGCATCCACTAATTTATTTGGTGCGGACCTGAGTTCCTTCAACGGCACGTGGATTGCCGATTCTGCTGAATTCAATGGCAACTCCGTCGAAGCCGATAATCTTTCCAGCATCGTGCTGGCGATCAAAGATGGATCCTACCATTTCAAAAGCGCCAACTCCGATGCCAGAGGGACTTTCAAGATGGATTTTACCCAATCGCCGCCCACGATGGATTCGACCGAAGCCGAGGGCTCGAACGTCGGGCGGACTCTGCGCGCGATTGCGGAGCTGAACGCGAACGGCTGGCGTGCGTGCTACGCCAGTCGGGATGGCGGGGAGCGCCCGAAGGAATTCAAAACCGCCGCGGATAGTGGGCAGTTCCTGATTGCCTACAAACGCAAACCCGGCACCGAACCATCCATCAGTCCGTTGAAAGTGCTGCTGCTGGCAGGCGGCTGCTGCCACGAGTACGGCAAGCAGAAGGATGTCCTCAAGGCTGGAATTGAAGCCCGTGCGAATGCGCATGTGGACATCATTTACTCGCCGGACACCAGCACCCATCCGCCGCTGTCCACCTATGGCAATCCGGACTATGCGCAAGGCTACGATGTGGTGATCCATGACGAATGCTCGGCCGACATCAGCGATCCGGCAGTGGTCGAAGCCGTGCTCAAGCCCCATCGCGACGGAATCCCGGGGGTGAACCTGCATTGCGCCATGCACTCCTATCGCATCGGCAAGCCCAATGAAGCGGCGAAACCGGGGACGCCTCATGCGTTCTGGTTTGATTATCTCGGCTTGCAATCCAGCGGTCACGGCCCGCAAAAACCGATCGCCATCACTTTTCTACAGTCCGATCATCCGATCACGAAAGGTCTGCAAAACTGGACCACGATCAATGAGGAACTCTACAACAACATCATGATCTGGGGCGGTGCTCAGCCGCTGGCGCGAGGCAGACAGGATGGCGGTGGCCGCATTGGACAGACCGATACCGTCGTTGTCTGGGCCAATGAGTACGGAGCCAAAAGAACCCGTGTTTTTTCCACGACGCTCGGCCACAACACTCAGACCGTCGGCGATGCCCGTTACCTTGACCTCGTTACTCGCGGTTTGCTATGGAGCACGAAGCACCTCAATGAAGACGGCACGCCGGCCACAGGCTACGGGCCGGGCGGGAAGTGAAGGGGGGATTTCGTGGGGACGTCTGACCGCGGGAAGGAGCGCGGCATTTGTGCCGCTTCAACCTGGACAACTCTTTCGTCATCGAAGTCTGATAGTCGTGTGGGAGGAGCGCGGCCTCCGGCTCGTCGCCTGCGCTTCAGCGAGCGTCCACGCCGCTTCAGTGTTCAACGCGATGGGCGGCTTGCAGCGGGCTGAAGCTTCTCCGAGCCGGAGGCTGCGCCTCAAATATGAAATCAGAACTCTGCCAGGTATTTGATCGTCAGGGATGATGATGACCCGTTGTGCTTTTTAACTTTCAAACCTGATCTTATGCAAACAAGCCGCTCTCCGTTGCCTTGCCTGTTGGCAAGGACTTTGCGATCCGTCGTCGCGTCACTGCTGGCGCTAGCGGCTGGTGCCTCCGTGGCGCAGGAGGTGCGGACGAACATGCTCGGATTTTCCGCCGCCAGGGCTGCGGATCAACTGGCGCTCGAAAAGAAGTTCGATGTGCTGCTTGATCCCGCTGATCAGCAGGCGTGGCTTGAACTTATGTCGGCGGAACCGAATCACGTGGGTTCGCCCCACAACAAGGCAAACGCCGGGTTCATGCTCGAGAAGTTTCGTGAATGGGGCTGGGACGCGCAGATCGAAACCTTTTACGTGCTTTATCCCACGCCGATGAAGCAGACGCTGGAGCTGGTCGCACCGGTGCGGTTCACCGCGCGTCTGCATGAACCGCTGCTGGAAGGCGACCGTACCTCTGGCAAAACAAAGGACGCGCTGCCGCCGTATCACGCCTACGGCGCGGACGGCGATGTGACCGGTGAGCTCGTCTATGTGAACCAGGGCATGCCGGACGACTACAAGGAACTCGATCGCCGCGGCATTGGCGTCAAAGGCAGGATCGTGATCGCGCGTTACGGCGGCGGCTGGCGCGGGCTCAAACCCAAGCTCGCCTACGAACATGGCGCCATCGGCTGCATCATTTATTCGGACCCGCGCGACGACGGTTACTCGGCGGGCGACATTTATCCGAAGGGCGGCTGGCGGCCGCCTGAAGGTGTGCAGCGCGGCTCTGTCGCTGACATGCCGATTTATCCCGGCGATCCTTTGACGCCGAACGTGGGAGCAACGAAAGACGCGCAGCGCTTGTCCATCGAGGACGCGAAGACCGTGCTCAAAATCCCGGTCATGCCCATCTCCTACGCCGACGCGCGACCGCTGCTCGACGCGTTGGGAGGTCCGGTGGCGCCGGCGGGCTGGCGTGGCGCTCTGCCGATCACCTATCATATTGGGCCGGGACCGGCGAAGGTCCATCTCGCCATCACTTCGGATTGGAGCATCAAGCCGATCTACAATGTGATCGCGACGATCAAGGGCAGCGAGCTTCCCGACCAATGGGTGATTCGCGGCAATCATCATGACGGCTGGGTTTTTGGCGCGTGGGATCCGCTGTCGGCCAATGTGGCACTGATGGCCGAAGCCAAAGCCATCGGCGCGCTCGTCAAGCAGGGATGGCGACCGAAGCGCACTCTGGTTTATGCCAGTTGGGACGGTGAAGAACCAGGCTTGCTCGGCTCGACGGAATGGGTCGAAACTCACGCCGACGAACTGCGACGCAAGGCCGTGCTCTACGTGAACTCCGACTCCAATGGGCGCGGCTTCCTCGGGGCGGCCGGCAGCCATTCGTGGCAAACGCTGGTGAACCAGGCCGCCGCCGACGTGCGGGATCCGCAAACAGGCGTGTCGGTGCTGGAGCGGCTGCGCGCCAGGATTCTGGTCGAGGGGAATGTAAAGGCGGCTGACGAGGAAAAGAGGAGAATCGCCCGACAAGTGTCGGCGGGTCAGGCCTTTCCCATTGATGCGCTGGGTTCTGGATCCGATTTCAGCCCGTTTCTGCAACACATTGGCATCGCGTCATTGGACATTGGATTTGGGGGTGAGGACAAAAGCGATGGGATCTATCACTCCGTCTATGACTCGTTCGATCATTATCTGCGGTTCGGTGATCCAGGTTTCGTCTATGGAGTCGCCCTGGCGCAAACGATCGGTCGCGTGATGCTGCGAGTCGCGGATGCCGACGTGCTGCCCATGCGGTTCACGGACTTTGCCAACACTGTCGCGCAATATGCGGACGAGCTTCACAAGGTCGCCGACGACATGCGCGAGCGGACTCAGCAGCAACATCGTCTCCTCGATGGAAACGCCTTCAAGCTCGCTGCGGATCCGACCGAGATGAATATGCCGCCCGGGCGCGAATCCAGCGTGCCGTTCCTTAATTTCGCGCCGCTCGACAACGCGCTGTCGAGGATCAAGGCAAGCGCCAAAGCCTGCGATGAAGCTTGCACAAAATTCACTGGTTCCGATTTCAAACTGAGCGCCGCACAGATCGCCCGCTTGAATGAACTGTTCCAGGGCATGGAGCAAACGCTCATTCATGGGCAGGGCCTGCCGGGGCGTGAATGGTACCGGCACATGATCTACGCTCCCGGGCTTTATACGGGGTACGGCGCCAAGACACTGCCCGGCGTTCGCGAAGCCATCGAACAGCGTCACTGGCTGGAAGTGGATCAATACATGGCGATCATCGGCGGCGTGCTCAACGCGTATGGTGACCGGCTGGACCTGGCCACGGCTGCTTTCAAGAATTGACTTGGTTTTGGCGTGGACCGGCGCTTCATCCGCATCGTGCATTGAAATTACGGCGCGGCAAACGCACTCCGATAAATGGCGGTGCTTGCCGCTTTCTGAGTGTCTTCCGCCTTGCCGCTGGGACCGTCCGCCAGTCCGAAATGTTTGGCGCGCAGTTTGGCCGCTTTCCGGTATTCGGCATGTCCGTCCATGAAAGTCAGGTTCCCTCCGGCGTTATGCACGTTGGAGTAGAGTTCCAGTTTAGCCGTCGCGCCATCATGCCAGTAGCTGTACTGGTTGGCGCTACCGAGGCCGAAGTCAATCCCCACCGCGGGCCGCAAAGCGGTGTAACTGATGAGCCAGACGCATTCCTGCAAGAAGATGATCTCGGACGGATTGGAGATGTGGCCGAGCGACATTTCCATTACGACGGCGTTCGGAAAGTAGCTCGCGGCGCTGATTTCCGTGGGGCGGATTTCGGGCACGTCCGCCTTCTTCGCGGTCGGGCAGACATAAACTTGCGAACTCTTGCGCTGTTCGCCCTGGAGGTAGGGCGAGATGGCGTAGAGACAATTGTTTCGCCAGCCCGCGGCTTTCGGGTTCATGAAGTCCGGGACCTGGGAAGCTTTCGGCGGCAGTCTCTGAAAGTCGCCTTCGTAGAGCGTGAGCGCGAGGCCCACCTGCCGTTGATTGCTCAAACATCGTGCCTGTCTGCCCTTTTCCTTCGCCTTGCCCAACGCCGGCAGCAAGAGCGACGCGAGGATGGCAATGATCGCGATGACCACCAGGAGTTCGATCAAGGTAAATGCCGCCCCGGTTCGACGGGAATTTTCAAACAGCTTCATGCTCGTTGGTTGTGCAATGGATGACTTCACGTTTGGATTCTGCGGCAGCGTTGTTCGGGACGGGGCTAATGCTCACAAGCAAGTATTCCAGACGACGAAGTGAGGCAAGCGAATCTTTTGACCGTCAGCAGCCCGGCCGACCCGAGAGGGATTTCAGCCACGATCAACTCGTGTGTGATTATTGCCGGTGCTTCGTCTCGCTCGATGACCGTCCCGGCTCATCCCGGCTCCTTCCTTGCGCCACACGCTTCGGCGGGCGTATCGTTCCTCACCGTTTTGAACGATGAAAATCTTTGAACTCAATCATGTGGCGATTCACGTCCTCGATGTGGATCGGAGCTGTGAATTTTACCGGACGGTGCTGTGCCTGGAACCTTTGCCGCGTCCGGCTTTCACATTTCCCGGTGCCTGGTTCCGGTTGGGCGCGGAGCAGGAACTGCACATCATCGGTGAGCGGACCGACCCCGTCTTTTCCAAAAACCGGGGCAACCACTACGCTTTGCGTGTGGATGACTTGCGTGAGTGGGACGGCCATTTGCGTGCGGTGAATGCAGATTTTGCCCCGGCCAAGCAACGTCCTGATGGCGCGTGGCAGATTTTCGTCCGTGATCCGGACGGCCATGTCATCGAATTGTTCACTCCGCCTCCTGCGGCATGAAGACGAGGAAGGTGTTTCTCCTTTGATCGGTTTCTCCTTTTCTGAATTTTCGATTCGTTGCTAGCTTCGCGGTCATGCGAATCTTGTCAGGCATTCAACCATCCGGCGCGCTGCATATCGGAAATTACTTCGGGATGATGCTCCCGGCCATCGAGCTTCAGGAAAGGGGCGAGGCATTATACTTCATTGCCAATTACCATTCGATGACCTCGCTTTTCGACGCGGAGCAGCGCCGGAAGAACTCGATGGATGTGGCGCTCGATTTTCTCGCCTGTGGACTTGATCCAAAGAAGGCCATTTTTTGGAAACAATCGGACGTGCCCGAGGTGACTGAACTTGCATGGCTGCTGACGACTCTCACGCCGATGGGCCTGTTGGAGCGCTGCCACAGTTACAAAGACAAGCTGGCCCACGGTATTTCGCCCAATCACGGCCTCTTCGCCTATCCCGTCCTGATGGCGGCGGACATTCTGATCTTCGATTCCAACATCGTGCCCGTGGGCCGCGACCAGAAGCAGCATGTGGAAGTCACGCGAGACATCGCGATCAAGTTCAACCAGCAGTATGGCGACACCTTTGTCATTCCCGAGCCTCAGATTCGCGAGGAAGTGGCGGCCGTGCCGGGCCTGGATGGTCAGAAGATGAGCAAGAGTTACGGGAACACCATCGAGATTTTTGGCGAAGAGAAGCCCACGCGGAAGAAGGTCATGAGCATTGTCATGGACAGCCGCACACCGCAGGAGCCGAAGCCCGACGCGGAGAAGAACATCGTCGTTCAGTTGCTCAAGCACGTCGCTCCGCCGGAGGTGGCGCGTGACATCGAAGAACGGCTCCGCGCCGGAGGTCTTGGCTACGGGGATCTGAAGAAAAACCTCTTCGAATATTACTGGAATTATTTTGCTCCAATGCGTGTCCGTCGTGCCGAACTCGCGTCGAACCTCGACTATGTTCAACAGGTGCTCCGTGAGGGCGCTGATCGTGCCGGAGCCGTCGCCCGGCAAGTGCTCACTCGAGCAAAGTGCGCGGCTGGACTGGACTGAAGGGCTCAGCCATATCCACGCTTTTGGAGCGCGGAATTTATTCCGCTTCAACGTCCGAACCACCACAGGCCAGGCGTCTCGCCCAAGTGCGCCCGGACGTTGAAGCGGCCTGAAGGCCGTGCGCCTGTCGTCTGGTTCCGGACAATCAATAAATAAGGCTTTTCACTCCGCCCGATTGCGGTATCACTCATGGCACCTCCTATGTCACACGCATCTGTTCGCAACACCGAATTCAATCGACCCGCGTTCACCTTGATCGAGCTGCTGGTCGTCATCGCCATCATAGCCATCCTCGCCGGGATGCTTTTACCGGCCCTCAGCCGCGCGAAGGACCGCGCCCAACTCACGCTCGATTTGAACAACGTGAAACAAATCGTGCTGGCCAGCCAGTTGTATTCGACCGACAACGACGATCGTCTGGCGCATCCTACATGGGGTGGTGATTTGAGTGGCCCCGATGGCTGGGTTTACGCCACGAAGAATAACGGTCGGATTCCCGGCGGTCCCGCCGCGCCGGCGTCCGCCGCAGGTAAAGACGTAAATTCCGTCCAGTTCAGCAATCAGGTGGCATTCTTCAAAATCAGCCAGCTCGGCCCGTTCTTGAGTGACTACAAAATCTGTTGGTGTCCCAAAGACGTGGCGACACGCGGCACAGGCAAGCTGAAGACTCTGTGGTTGGGACGGCCGGTAAAGCTCACGTCCTATTGCTGGAACGGGACGATCGGTGGCTACAATAATATCGGCAAGCCTTCCCTCAGTCCGGACGGGAAAACTTACAAGACAACCGACTTTCTCGCGACTGACTGGCAGATGTGGGAGCAGAACGAACTGGATGCGTTTAACTTCAACGACGCCTCGAATGTGCCTCCTCCCGGCAACGCCGGCAACGGCGTCTCTATCCGTCATGCAGGCGTCGCGAGTTGGTGGAATCTTTCAAACCCGAATGCAGACAGCAAGATCACAGGTCTCCCGGGAGGAGCGGTTGTGGGGATGTTTGGTGGAAGTGCTCAACAACTCAAATGGAAGCTTTCCTGGGAAATCATTAACAAAGTCCCGTATCCGAACCCGTTATTCAACGGCCCGGTTTATCAGCGATAGAGCCCGCAAGTGGGCGCGGACTATTCACTGCCTCGGACTTTCTCCTTCTCGCCGTCGTAATCATAGAAGGGCTTCCGGAATTTGTAGAGCAGCCAGTGCGCGAATCCAGCGAATGGCGAGCGGTAGCCCAGCCATGCGAGGAAGGAACTCCTGAAACAAAAAAGCCCCGGATAATCGGTCCAGGCACGCTTCAAGTAAAATTTCTCGGTAAGGAAAGGGTCGAGCGATTGGTTGATCTGGATCGCCCTGTAATCCGTCCACCAGCCTTGCCGCTCGAAATGGCGGAGGTAGGGAACCCGTCGCTCGTCGATCTGCATGAGCCGGCAGCAAACACGGTCGGCGGCAACAAGGTCATTGGAAGCCAGCAGCCAGTTAAGTTCCACCGGATTGCCACGCATTGGTCCGCTGTCGGTGAGGCCGAAGCGACCATCGATGATCGAATAAGCCCTCGGCAGCCGACGATTTACCTCATACATCACTTCCGCGAAGAAAGGGTGCAATTTGAGCCGCTCGCTTGGTTCCTGAATGCAGCCCCACTGATTCTTGATCGACATCGAGACCAGTGTGTTCATGTGGATCTTGGGAACCGGCAGAGTGATGAACGCATCAATCTCGTGCAGCAGGAGCTTGGGCAGAGGAACACGCAATTTTCGCCAGCCAGCCCGCACTTCCAGCCACTCCGGCTCGGCGAAACTGATGTTCACGCAGCGCGCGCCGGTGCGTTTGGCCAGTTCGTTGATCCCCATCTTTTTGAAAACTTCATCGATCGAGAAGCGATTGTAGCCACCGCTGTCAGCTTCACCGATGATCACGTTGAATCCTCGTGTCGTCAGCAGTTCGGTCACTCCCGCGAGGCACTCGAACGAGGTCATCACACCAGGCCGGTAAGTGGGAAAAGTAAGATTGGGTTTGAGGAAAACCCTCGATCCGGCCGGAACATTATCAAAGAAGCCAACGGCTTCGAGTCCGGATCGAACGACCTCTGGATAATTTCCAGCGAGGCGTGCGAGATGAACACGTGGGGTGGCGTTACGAGGTGGTGCGGTCATGGGAAGGGAGCTTGCAATCGAACCGTCCGTTGGCATCTCACTTTCATTTCTGGTGCAGGGCTTCACGATAGACAGCCAGAAGTTTCTCCACCATCTGGTCGATTGAAAAGCATTCTTCCAGTCGGCGCCTTGCTGCCAATCCCATCTGCTCACGCAAAGAATAGTCTCGCAAAAGGACTTCCAGCTTTGCAGCCAGGGCATCGGCATCACCGGGCGGTACCAGGAATCCAGTCTTGCCGTCCACTACTTGATCGAGGGAGCCTCCAATCGCGGTCGCGATCACCGGCCGGCTCATTGCCATCGCCTCCAGGACCACGCCTCCGAACGGTTCGGGTTGCGCTGAGGGCAGGACGAAGACGTCCATCGCGGCGTAAGCCGGTTTCGGATCGGCAAGTTCTCCGGTGAAAATCACGTCCGCGCTCGAAAGTGTGGCAGCCGAGGTAATCGGGCTCTCCCTCTGGCGTGGTTCTCGATTCAACACTCCGACTGGACGGGAATCCTGAGTTTGCCTCGCTGAAGTTGAGCTATTTGTTTGGGAACGCATTGCCGAATCCGTTTCCGTTGAAGCGAACTTCAACCCAAGGTCGGTGATGAGCTTCGTTAACCGGGTCAAATGCTCCTCGTTTCCAACGGAAGTCGATCCGACGATAAGCCCTTTTGCGCTGAAGCCGCGTTGCTTGAGCTTCGCGATGGCTTGCACGAGCACTTCCTGTCCCTTGCGGACAAATTTGATTCTTCCGACGCAGCCCACGACCACCGCGTTGCCGAGCGCAAATTCTTCGCGGAACTTCGCGCGCAGTTCAGCCGGGTTTTCTGGGAATTCATCCAGTGGCACACCGTTATGAATCACCGTCACATTGCTTGCGCCAGGAAACTGATTCGCGATCGGGTGTGAAACACAGATCACACGTTGCGAAAGCCCGGTGATATAACGCCTGTAAATGTTCCAGAGCGAACGGAACTCCTGAAAGCTGTCCCGCACATGCCACACATGGGGAACGTGCGCCAGGCAAGCGGCAAGTGCGGTGGAGGGCATGACTCCCGTGTTCGTATGCACCAATTCGATGTGATGGCGTCGGATCACCTGCCACAGTCGAACCACGGAGAACGGGAATCCAAGGAGAAACCGGGTGACTCCGCTGAAAGTGCCAAACGCGCCACGATCAATGACGGAAAGTCCTGGTTCAATGTGGACTGTGATCCCGAGTTGCAACTGTTCGATCCGGAGCCGAAGCGGTCCATCTTCCGGCAGGACAACGATCGGGCTGAAGCCTCGTTGCCTTACTTCCGGCAGCAGACGCAAAAGCGAGCGGCTCGCGCCGTAGATATCGGCGCTGTTATGGACGTAAAGAATTCGTTTTGGACTGGGCATCACCAATGTTCGAGGCTCCGCACCGTGCCAACCTTGTTCCGTGAATGGAAGGAAATTGAACTTCCTGCCAATCCTCATTCTGACTCTTAATCATGATCGTGATCATAATCTTGATCCTGCCCTTACTCATAAATATTGAGAGCCAGAGATTACGAGTAAGAGCAGAATTAGGAGGCTCTTTCAAAACTCTGAGTTTCTTCCTCTCCCCGCGAGGATCGAGGAGAGGGGAAATTTCGAGCAAAACATGCCTCCTCTCCCCGGCCCTCTCCTCCATCCGATGGAGGAGAGGGAGAAAATGTGGCCGCTTGGCGAGTTTTGAAAGAGGCTCTTAGGATTAAGATACGTTGAACCTCCGGACTCGGGCGGCGCTTCTCTTCAACGCCAGACGCCGAGCGCCACGAGCTGCCGCGTTACGGTGCCGCTCCAGTCGCGGTTGGCCAGCGGGCTGGCCGGGCTGGGGTGCAGAATCTGGCCAACCTGGATTTTGAGATCTCCAGCCACATCGGCGGCCCGGGTCGCGGCGAATGCTCCAACTCCGATGATCCATTCAGGCCGTAGAATTTCGAGCATCCGCCGGAGATGAAGGTCGCACGCGGCGAAGAGCGGGTCCCGTTCGGAAGTGGGGAGCTTCTCCGGCGTGCGGTTCGCCCCGCTCTCCTCGACAAACGCCAGGGGACAGTAGTTCGCTACGAAATGATCCTGGAAGAACGCTTCGGCTGATTTGAAGCGCGCAGCGAAGAGACCCCACAGACGGCGACCACTGACTTCTGAGCGCAGGCAATCGAAGCCCTGGATCGGACGCTTTGGATGCTGTTGTGCTGGCTGAGTTATCGGAGCGGAAATGGCAAGCCACTGCCGGACTGCCGCGACCTCTCCAAACGGAATGCCACTTTGCACCATGCCGAACGGCCCTGGGTTCATGCCCAAAAACACCACGCGTTTGGGTGCCTGTCCATAGCGCTCCAGATATTCCTGGTGCGGAGCCCAGGCGTAATCGAGGGGATTGTAGGTAAAGGCGACGGGTGATTTGAAGCGCAGGCTCGCGACTTGTTGCGCCAGTCCACGCGACGCTTCGATCAAGGGAGGAAATTGGTGTTGATTGGGACTAGTACTGCAACAAGGAAGTTTCGTTACGTCGTGAAGAACGCGGGTAGGGCGCGTCACTCCGTGCGCGCCGCAGCCCGCAGCCAGCTTTCCAAACGGCGCGCACGGAGTGACGCGCCCTACCACGTCTTGGGACTTGTTTGTCACAGTACTAGCAGCCTGTCGGACTTACGTACACGTATTAAATCCGACGCTCTACGATTCGATATGACGCGTTTTGATTTTCGGTGAAGGTGTTTTGATGGTCCAAAATCAATGATTTTGTCCGAAAACGAGCTAAGTCCGACAGGCTCCTAGGA
>SIBF01000054.1 GCA_009695275.1 Pedosphaera sp.
GCAGGCTTCGTCGTTCGGGAAAAGTCGCTGGAAATCTGGAAGGGAGTGCGGGAACGGAAGATCGTCGCGTTGATGAATGTCCATGAACATGGTTCAGGCATCATACCCTCGATCATTGAGGGTAACAACCGGATAGGCATGGTTGAATCAAGTGCGCCACCGTGTCCGCCACGGTAATGATCGACGAAAAGCGATTTGAACCATCCCCGGTTTCTGGCGAATGGTGCCATCTCACAGCCGCTTCAACTTCGATCGGAAAATTCCACCGCTTGAGCAGTTCTCCGCCAAGTTGCGCATGGTCCACCAGAAACGCGATGCGCTCCATTTCGACAAGCTTTCCAGGATCACCGGCAGCCTGGGAACTGACTCGGCCGTAATCCGCCTCGAATGCGCCCGCAAGAAGCAATTTTCCAAAATCGTGCAGCAACCCCGCGGTGAACATCGGCCCACCCATCTCTCCGCAGTCCGTTGCCAGAACTTCGGCCGCCAGACCCGTCAGCACGGAATGCTTCCAGAAATTGTGCATATCCACACCCCAACCGGGTTCCGCGATGCTCAACATGCCCTGACCACAAGCCGTCACCACCAGCCGGTAAACATTATAGAGCCCGACGCGCGTAACCGCCTGCCTTAAGTCGGCGGTTGGTGATGAATCCGCGAAATACGCGCTGTTGCACAACTTCAACACCGTGGCCGCCATCGCGGGATCCTGTGCCACCAGGACGACGACTTCCTCCAGATCCACATCCGGATCCGACAAAGCGCTCAAGAGTTTCGGCAGAATCATCGGCGCTGTTGGCAGCGGCTCGACCTTCTCAAATAAATCAACAACAGGATCGGACATCATTTGCTCACTATGTTTGCGCGGCCAGACAGGGCCGCTTATCCACGGGTATCGGCCAAATTGCCGGACGACTTTAGCGCCAGGTCAAGAATGCACAGAATGTTTCTGATTACTGCTTTAGCGTGGGCGAAACTGAAGAAAAAGAGATGGCGAGGAGCACCGAGGGCTGCTCATTCTTGAAGACTCACTCGACATACGGCAGACTGGTGACATGTCCTTGCAACGTTTCCATGAGGCCCAGTCTGCTCCGAGGGCAGGCCACATCACCGCGCTGGGTGAAGTTCACTCCGGTGGCAAACAAAGCCACTGGATCTGGTACATTTTCCCGCAACTCGCCGGCTTGGGATATTCTTCGACAGCCAGCTTTTATGCCCTTCGCAATTTGGACGAAGCATGTGACTACCTCCGGGACCCGGTGCTGCGCGCACGTTACGGCGAAATCGCGACAGCCGTTGCAATGCAGTTGGAAAAGGGAGCCTCCGTCGGGTACTTGTTGAGTGGCTCAACCGACGCCTTAAAGCTTGTATCGAGTCTCACCCTTTTCCGTGCCGCCTCCATCCGGCTCGCCGAGACCGAAGCCACTCCCGAGTATTCTTCCATCGCCAAGCTCTGCGACTCGATCCTGAGATTGACCGCATCGCAAGGCTACCCGCCCTGCACATTCACGATTGAACGATGCACGGACGCTTCACGTGGCAAGAGGGGTTAGCGTCCGGTGCCGCACGGCGAACCGCTTATTCCTGCAACGTTTGTCAGGTTGCCCGAAGGTGGGAGGATGGGGCCTCAATTGAATCAGCTCCTTCCGCTCCGCCAACCACACAGCGCTGAGGCCGTCTTCGCCCAGTTTCTCCATCACCTTGTAGTGTCCAATTAGTCATCCTGCGATTTCATTGAAGAATCCACGTTCCAAAATGGCGACAAGCAACCTATTGCCCCCTTTGACGGCGAGGCAGATTGGGCCGAGCGGAGCAGGATGTTTTGACTCTACGCCTTTGAGATCTATCCTGCACCCAAGCAATGCCACGTTCGTCTTACAAGAGTTTCATCTTCTGTCCTATCGCACTGCTCGCTCACTCGAAGTGTTTGGCAGCATTCGCGGTCGGCCTCCATCTTTTGCGTGGCGTATTGCTTGCCCAACAGGTTGGTTTGGCTGCGGGGGCTGAAGCCACCGGTGTTCCCGCATCTCGTGGCGATCCATCAGCAGCTCTTCACGTCCAGCAGCAAGGACTCGACAGGCTGCATCGAGCGATCGATGAAGCCGCGGCGCGGGTGATGCCCAAGGTTATTGCCTACCGACGCGACTTTCACCAACACCCCGAGCTTTCGAACCAGGAGGTGCGGACCGCAAAGATCGTGGCCGACGAGCTTCGACGGCTCGGTATCGAAGTTCGAACGGGTGTCGCTCATACGGGCGTGGTTGGGGTTCTGCGCGGCGGCAATCCCGGCGGGGTCGTTGCGCTCCGGGCGGACATGGATGCCCTGCCGGTGACGGAAGAAGGAGATCTCCCCTTCAAATCCACAATCAGGACCCATTACAATGGCCACGAAGTCGGCGTGATGCACGCTTGCGGCCACGACGCGCACACCGCGATGCTACTAGGCGCAGCCGAAGTTCTGACCGCGATGAAGGCAGAACTTCCCGGTGCTGTAGTCTTTCTGTTCCAGCCAGCAGAGGAAGGATTGCCCGATGGCGAGGTCTGTGGGGCGGAACTAATGATGAAAGAGGGAGCACTTGATCACCCTAAGGTGGATGCGATCTTTGGCCTGCACGTGTTCCATTTTGAAAGTGGCGAGATTCGGTTCAGGCCAGGTGGTTTCATGGCAGGTTACAATGATTTCAAGATTCGCGTGCAAGGCCATCAAACCCACGGTGCCATGCCCTGGGATGGAGTGGATCCAATTGTGGTCGCTTCCCAAATTGTGCTCGGCCTTCAGACGATCATCAGCCGGCAGATCAAACTCACCACGGCACCCGCGATCATAACGATTGGGAGCATTCAAGGTGGCACTCGGAACAACATTATTCCGAACGAGGTTATGATGGAGGGCACGATCCGAACGTTCGACCCTGAAATGCGAAAACAGATTCACAAGCGAGTGAATCTGACCGCAACGAGCATCGCACAGTCTGCGGGGGCGACTGCGGATGTGAAAATTGAGAATGACGCACCGATCACGTTCAACGACCTCAACCTTACCGCAAAAGTGACAGGCTCATTGAGGCGTGTATCTGTCGGTAGATGCGATTCAAATACTCCCGCAGTTACGATTTCTGAAGATTTCTCATTCTATCAGCAGCGCGTACCGGGTCTCTTCTTTTTCCTCGGTGTGACCCCGAAGGGCACCGATCCATCTACCGTTGCGCCCAATCACTCACCAAAGTTTTTCGTCGATGAAGGTGCGCTCATTACTGGCGTCCGTGCGATGGCAAGCCTGGCAGTGGACTATCTGGCAGGTGCTGACGACAAGCTGCACGCCGGCTCGAAGTGATTTTGAATTCGCTTTGACACATGACGGCGACAGCTCTGAAGCGACAACTGGGGGCGGTGACCGTCGGCTCTGTTGTTGTCGGAAACATGCTCGGCTCCGGCATTTTCTTTACGCCGGGTGAACTGGCAGCCGTTGCCCAGCACACATGGCAGGTCTATTTCGTCTGGGTTCTATGTGGTCTCATTACGTTGTGTGGAGCATTAACACTCGCTGAACTGAGCAGCGAATTTCCTGACTCCGGTTCGACGTTCCATATCATCCGCGCGGGCTTCGGACCATTCTGGAGCCTTTTGAAAATCTGGATGGAAATGTGGGTCAACGGACCCGGCTCCGTCGCCGGGGTGGCCATCGTGTTCGGCCAGTTTCTCGCGCCCTTGATTGGCCCGTCGATTTCACCTGCGATGTGGGGAGTTGCCGCGATCTTGTTCTTCACCGTGATCAATCTGCTGGGGATCCGGTGGGGAGGCGGAATGCAGGTGGTGCTCACGGTGACCAAAATTACAGCGCTGCTGGCCCTCGTTTTCGGCAGCTTTTTGTTAGCATCTCCAGCTCCCACCATCTCAACTATCCCGACGCCTGAAAACGGTCTGCTCCATTTGTTTCGAGTCATCGGCCTGGGAGTCGCGGCCGTATTGTTCACTTATGACGGCTGGATCGACGTGACCCACACCGCAGGTGAAGTGAAGAACCCGCGGCGCAATCTGCCGCTGGGTCTGATCGGAGGAGTGTGCGGTATTCTTGTCCTCTACGTCTTGGTCAACTACTGCTATCTACGAGTGGTTCCGCTGTCGGAAATGAAACAGAGTGGAACATTGGCCGCAGCCGTGGTGGCGCAACGGACGTTCGGAGACTCCGGCCAAAAATTCCTGTCCGGTCTCATGGTGATTTCCATTTTTGGCGCGCTCGGAGGTTTGATCATGACGCTTCCCAGGCTCTTTTTCGCGGGCGCTTCCCAATACCTCGGCGCCGGCTCAAATTTCTTTTTCCGCGGTCTCTCCACCGTTTCCAAACGGACCGCTGTGCCGTACGGCGCAATCCTGTTTTGTTCAGCGCTTTCGATCCTTGCGCTGCTCGTCTTCCAGTCATTCAGCCGGTTGGTGAATTTCTTGGTGGTCCCCCTGCAGCTTTGCAACATCCTGATGGTCGCTTCCGTTTACCGCCTGCGTCGAAAAGGAGCGCCACACACCGGATTTCGTACGCTGGGGTATCCGGTCGTGCCCGCGGTCTTTATTCTCGTCATGGCTGTTTTTCTGATCAGCGCCATCGTCTTCAATCCAAAAGACACCTTCATCGGGATCGGATTGACCTGCACTGGAGTACCGGTCTATTGGTGGATGAAAGCCAAGAACAAGAACAAAGAACAAACCTTGAAACAGCCGTTGGACTGAACAGGAGAAAACAAAGGGAACAGAGAATGAGGCACTTTTGTTGGCGTGAGTTCCCGTGTGATGCTCACGCTGGAGGTGCGTTTCGTCAGCAGGCTCATCGCGATTCAAATTCTTGTCTCTCTGTTTCCTCCGTTACCTCGTGTTCAAACTAACGGCCGTTTTTAGGATAAAATACCGAAAGATCACAGATGGAGTTTGGAGTTCAAAACGCTTACGGCACGTTGCGGCGGGTGATCATGCACCGGCCGGGCAAGGAATTGGACAAGGTTACGACCAACACAGTGGAAGAGTTCAATTTTGACGGGCCGGTGAATAGCACTGCGTTTCTGGCGGATTACGATGCGATGTTGTCCCTCTTTCGAAGTCATGGCGTCGAAGTGTTGCTCCTGCAGGATATTCTCAAGCACGATCCGGACGCTCTCTCTTACATCGAGCATCGTCCCAACATCACCTACACGCGTGATCTTGCCGCCGTATTTAGCCGGGGAGCCGTCCTGATGGGGCCATATCTGAAGGGGCGGTGGTGGGATCAGTGGGTGATGGGCCGCGCGTTCCAGCGGCTGGGCATCCCGGTCCTGGGAACGATCGAGCAGCCCGGCTTTCTGGAAGGCGGAGGCGTCACTATGATCGGAGACGATACCGTTGTGGCCTCGCTGTGTGATCGCGCCAACGAAACCGGGACCCGGGCCTTGCGTGAACTGGTGCTCGGCAAAGACGCGAAGTACTTCCTCGAAGTCGCGCTGCCCTTCGGCAACATCCACATCGATGGTCTTTTCATGGTCCTTGATGAGCGGTTGTGTTTGATCCACCGCGAATCGTTGGGCGTGTTCCCCTGCAAGCTGTATGAGGCGGGAGTGTCCGAGCCGCGCTATGTCATGTTCGAGGAATTCCTGGATCAGCTCGGTTTTGCGATGATCCCCATCACGCAGGAAGAGCGAAAAGGCGGACACCTCAACGTAGTCGTCACCCGGCGCTCGGAAACAGCCGTGGGTTTTGAACGAGCCACTCGCATTGCGGAAGAAATGGCCAGGCGGAGCTGGAGGCTCGATACGTTTCCGGCGGACGAACTTTTCAAAGGCAACGGTGGGGCGCACTGCATGACCTGCCCCGTGTTGGTAGAATGAAATCACTAAACCCATGAACCACCTGGTCCCCCTTCTTGCCGCCGTCCAGCCCCGCGTTCCCACCTTGACCGGCCTCGATTGGCTGGCGATTGCGCTGTACTTCGGCGTCCTGCTCTGCGTGGGCTGGTGGGTGGTTCGCAAAAGCAAAGATACCGCCGCGGATTACTTCCTCGCGGGCCGCAACCTGGGTTGGTGGATTATCGGCGCTTCGATTTTCGCGTCCAACATCGGCTCCGAACACATTGTCGGCCTGGCCGGTTCCGGGGCCATAGACGGCGTCGCCATGGCTCATTACGAACTGCATGCCTGGTGCCTGCTCGTGCTGGCCTGGGTTTTTGTGCCCTTCTACTCGCGTGCGGCGGTATTCACCATGCCGGAGTTTCTCGAGCGCCGCTTCAGCACTCAGTCTCGTTATGTCCTCACAATCGTCTCTCTCCTCACCTTTATTGTCTCCAAAATCGCCGTCGGGATTTTCGCGGGCGGAGTCGTGTTCGCCACCTTGTTGCCCGAGCTTAAAATCACCCTGGGCAGCATGGTGATCGACAGTTTCTGGGTCGGCTCGGTCATCGTCATTGCGCTGACCGGCCTTTACACCATGGTCGGCGGCATGCGCGCCGTGGCCTACAACGACGCCGTGCAGGTGCTGGTTCTGATCACGGGCTCTGCTCTCCTGACGTTTTACGGCCTGCACGAACTTGGCGGCTGGGGCGAACTCAGACGCATCTGCGGCTCGGAAATGTTCAACCTTTGGAAACCGATCATCCCGCTCAACCTGCAAGGAACCTGGGCTCCGGTAAAGGAGAGTACGCGCATCGCGTGGTACTTTAACCAGGACTTTCCCTGGCTCGGCATGGCTATATGCGCCCCCGTGATTGGCTTGTGGTATTGGTGTACCGACCAATATATCGTTCAGCGTGTGCTTGGCGCTCCCAACGAAACCATCGCCCGCCGCGGCAGCATTTTTGCCGCTTTCCTGAAACTCTTTCCCGTGTACCTGTTCATCATTCCAGGGCTGATCTGCTTCGCACTCGCCAAAAGCGGCCGGAACGCAGGGTTGGCTGAGGCCCTCCTCGGTCCGAACGCCGCGCCCAACGCCGCACAGGGTGCCTTTCCTCTCATGGTCGAGCACCTGCTTCCACCTGGCCTTCGGGGCATCGTCGTGGCCGGTCTCCTTTCAGCTCTGATGGGTTCCCTCGCCGGCGTTTTCAACGCCTGCTCCACTCTCTTCACTGTTGACCTCTACCAAAAATGGAAGCCGGCCGCCAGCCAGCATCAGCTCGTCCGCATGGGCCGCATCGCGACAGCGGTGATGGGCTTGATTGCCCTGGCCTGGATCCCGGTCGTCAAAGGCGCCTCCGGACTCTATGGCTACTTGCAAGCGGTGCAGGGTTATCTCGCTCCGCCTATTTTCGTCGTTTTCTTCTTTGGCGTTTTTTGGAAGCGGCTCAATTCCCAAGGCTGTCTCTGGGCCATGGTGGCAGGTTTCATCCTCGGGGGCTTTCGGATGCTGGTCGATACTCCCGTCACGCTCGGCCTGTTCGGCATCGACGCCACCGGCGCGGCCAAGGGCTACGCAGAAGGCTCTTTCCTCTGGATAATCAACAACATCAATTTCCAATACTTCAGCATCCTCATCACCCTGGTTTCGGCAATTGTCATGATTGCGGTCAGTTACCTCACTCCCGCCCCTGCCTACAACCAAATCAAGAGCCTCACTTTTGCTACCGCCACGGAGGAGGATCGCGCGAAAACTTATGCGAGTTGGAACTGGAGCGACGTGCTCGCCTCCGCCGTCGTCCTGCTCTTCATCCTCGGTGCCTACTTGTATTTCCGCGGCTGAACCTGGTTGAAAACTCGACCTCAGCCCTCGTCCTCGTCCTTCCTCTTTGTCCTCGAAAATCGGCCTGAAATCGTGGACGAGGGATGCCAATGAGGACGAGCAGAAGGTGTCGCTGCTATTCTAAAACAGGTTCTTATGCGCCATTAACGAAGACGCGCTCCGGTTCCAAGGCGTAAGGGCAAAGCCAGCCTGGAGTGTTGCTCAGCGGCAGCACGCTGGGGTCGAGCGCGATGCCAAGCGCACCGATCATAAAACTCCGGCGTGCCTGCATCCGCAGCCAGCAGGACGGATAGTGGCGCGCCAGTTCGGAGCGCAGCGTCTCGTCCGCGAGCACAATCCCATCCTCCGCGTTCACGTAACAAAATGGCCCCTGCGATACCGGAATGATGTCCATCTGGATCGCCATGCCGGAGCGTAGTGGGCAATTGTTGCCCGCTTGAAATGGCGAGTGCATCCACTCGTCCAAGTGAATCAGGTGCCCTGGATTCACGGCAAACTCCATCAATTTCGGGTTGCGCGCGGCGTGCGCTGCGGCATGGACTTCACCGCCCGTAGCCCCGATCTTTATCCGCTCATACCACGCGACCACCACGTCAAAGTAGTTGCTGGCAAAGCGCGGATAAAACGCCGCCAACTCCGGGGTCAAGTCACGCTCGCTCGCGGCCACCATGCCCGCCCGGCAGCTCAACGAGCCCCACAGGCCCTGGGCCAGTGAGAACGGATCGCCCAACTCCGCCCGCCGCTGACTCGGGCTGGATAAACCCCGCCGCACTTTCCCGCCGAAGCTCGCCATCGAATGACACGAGAAAGGCAGGCCCGAAGTTGTGCCTGTCAGGACCAAGTCGCACTCGCGAACGCCGGGCGCGATCTGTTTGATGGATTCCCGGATCGCGAGCGAAGTGTGGATCGCCGCGTGTTCCATGAGTGCAATCTGGTCGGCTGAGTTGACGCTCCGCAAGCCGTCTCGTGGATTCACAAACATGGCCGTGGCATTTCGGACAAGACGGGGATCGCCCGCCAACCCGCGAAGGGTATCTATCAGGTAAGAAGGAAGGTCGGAGGCTTGTTCATTCCCCTCGACCAGATTGTCCTCATAATACTTCCACCCGACGCAGCCGATCCTGGTTCCCGGCCCAATCCCAAAATGCGAGAGCACTTGCTTCAGCGGTCGCGAGCTGTTCCGGGGCTGGCCCAGCAGGCTGAAATCCTGAAAAAGCTCCACCCGGCATCCGAGGCCGGTTTCCGGCAAATAACCCAGGCACTCATTTCCCACCAGCAGCGCGGTTTCGCCAGCGCGATTCAGCAACAGCAGTGCTTCCTCGAACCGAGGGTCCATCCCCGTCAAGTAGGCGAGGTTGGCGAAATGCTCCCTGTCGCCATAGATCACGAGGATTTCCAACTCCGCCTGCCGCAGCCGCTCGGTGGCCCCACTGATTCGTGAGCGATACGCCTCTAACGCGATCTCGGGGCATTCCTGGTCTGCGCCCCCGAATTCGGGCAAACGCACTTCTTTAATCGAATTCATTGGTTGTTCAGTTGCGCTGCCACAATGGTCTATCAGACTTTGATGAACAGATCGAGACGATCCTTAGGGTGGGGGATCGGTAACAGCGTGTTACCAATTATTTCCACCAATGGTTTTCTCCCAGCCTTCGCCCGTTTCGTCTCAGCCAACAACTGCCCCATCCTTCGCTCGCCTGCAATTCTGGATCGGCATCCACTTCAGCGGCCAGCTTTCCATTGCGCTTGACCGCTGACGCTAATGGGTAGGCGACTTCTTTATGAACTTTGTCGCTGAGGTAACAAGAGTTCGAGAGCAAACTACGGCGACCGGAAGCGAAAGAAACGGCTCTGGCCGCTCCCTTGAAGGATCGGAAACGGTGAAGCCGCTCCAATCACCGGCTGCCACTGGCGCATGTCGTCTGAGGCTTCCAGGATGGCGGAAGGATCACTTCGCCGTCATCGAGACCACCGTCCGTAATGATCAGTGTTGCGTCATTGCTCGAAGCACTCAGCGAAACCAGAGAGCTTGAGATCTGTCCGCAGGTGTTCGAAACCCGCAACTTGTAGATGCCATAATCCGCGTCGGACACGGTTCGGATGGTCAGCGTGTTCGAGTGTGTGTTCGTTTGATTCGGGCCATCATTCATTGGACCACCGTTCTTGAACCACTGGTAGCTCAACGGCGGTGCTCATCCCGCCAGGGTCGCAAAGGAAATCTGCCGCCCTGACGACGCGGTCTGCGACACGGGATGGCGCACGATGACCGGATCATCCAGGAAGCGCACTTCGCGGGTAGTCCCAGGCACGCTGAAGAAGTCGGCCGTCGAGCCAAAAGTCACGATCGCGCGGCGCGCGGTGTCGAAAGCGAGCGCGTTTTCGGCGGGGAAATAAAAATCGTTGGGCGTCGCCGGGCGGTTGCGGAATCGCACGCCATCAAATGTGACAAACCCGGCCGAATAGTTGTGACTGTAGATGACGACCTGTCGCCGCCACGGGTCAAAAAAAACGCCGCGGTTCCGTGTATCCGGATAAATCGCGATGCCATACGAAGCATCATATTGGATGGATTGCGCCGGGTCCTCGGACCAGCCGGCTCCATCCCATTCCATCACGCTGGAACGATTCACCCCGCCGTTTGTCCGGTCGTAAAAAGGCCCGAACAGAACGCAGGAATGGCGGCTCTCATCGTAAACCATCTTCGCATAGTCGTAGCCGGCGAGTGGCAGGTCGGGTTCGTGATTCCAATTCGTGCCGTCCCACTCCCAGACCTCATCCGCATAAAATGGAGAATTGGGGATGTCGCCGCCGTACAAGAGCAACTTGCCGGCGGCCTGATGAAACGCGGCGGTGGCCCGGCTCCGCGGCGATGGCGAAACGTCCGAGGATTTTTTGCGCCACAATGTTCCGTCCCACTCCCAAGTGTCATTGGCGTAATAACGTTGGCGAAAAGTCGCGAACCGATCGGGAAAACCAAACGCTTCTCCGCCAAACATCACGCAGACTTGGCGATCCCGATCATAAACCATGCGGCCACCGACGCGATTGTCTGGTCCGCCCGAAGTGACGCTCAACCAGGGAGGCATCGGCTCAATCTCCACCCGGAACGGCCCGGCATTCAATGTTTCCGGGTGACCGCAACCGGTGAGGTTGATGACCAGGTCATAGCTGCCCTCGTCGCTGTAATGGAGACGGGTCATGAGGAGGTCCGAGGTTTGCGAGCCCGTGATTCGCCCGTCGTCCACAAGTGGGACTCCGTCCAGTCGCCATTGAAAAACTGCCGTGACGTCGCGTGGAAGCGAAACCCCAGTCTGGCGAGCGTGGCCTGTGCAGAGCTGCTCACTTTTCCTCGCAGCGTGTCAGTGATCAAAAGCGCACAAGGCTTTCGATCTGTCGAACGCGAGCATCGATGTCCTGGCGTTTGACGCGGGTGGTGCGAGTCAGGCCAAAGCCTTCGCAGCAGAACGAGGCAACGGCGCTGCCGTGGACGACGGCGCGGCGAAGATTGGCTTCGATCGAACCTTTGCTGCTGGCGAGGTAGCCGATCAATCCTCCGACGAAGGAGTCCCCTGCGCCTGTCGGATCGACGACTTTTCCCAGCGGAAAGGCCGGAGCAATAAACATCCCGCTCGGCGACGAGACAAGGGAGCCGTGCTCGCCTTTCTTGACGATGACGTACTTCGGTCCCAGTCGGTGCAACTTCTTGAGAGAAGCGACGATGTTGTCTTCCTTGGTGAGCTGCCGGGCTTCGCTGTCGTTCAAAACGAAAGCATCAACGCGAGGAAGGAGCTTAAGCAAGTCTGGCAGGGCGATGTTCAGCCAAAGATCCATGGTGTCGGCGATCACAAACTTCGGACGTCGCATTTGGTCGAGAACATGGCTTTGCAAGCCGGGAGCGATGTTGGCGAGCAGGACGAAAGGAGCGTCCTGATGAGCGGAAGGAAGTTTGGGACTGAAAGTTTCGAAGACGCCCAGTTCAGTCTTGAGCGTGCGTCGATTGTTCATGTTCACTTCGTACTCACCCGCCCAATGAAAGGTGTTGCCGGGAACGACTTGAAGGCCCTCAAGATCAATTCCGTGTCGGCGGTAGAGGTTCAGATAGCGCTTGGGAAAATCTTCTCCCACAATACCGATGAGTTTGACCGGGGCAAAGAAACTTGCCGCGACGGCGGCGTGGCTTGCTGATCCGCCAAGGAGACGTGGGTTCTCAGCTTTGGGTGTCTTGATGGAATCGAGTGCGGTGGAGCCAACGACGAGGACGCTCATGGAATTTCTGGAGAGTAGTTGCTTTTGGTTTGGTTTACAGCGAGGCGGACAGTAGGCGCTGGCGAAATTGCTGGCAAGCGCGGGCGATGTCCGGAGCTTGCAGTATCGCCGACACGACGCAGATCCGGCGGGCACCTGCCTCGATGACTTGATCGAGATTCTCCAAATTGATTCCTCCGATGGCGAACCAGGGAATCTGGACATTGGAAGATGCCCAGCGGACGTAATCGAGTGTCACCGCCGAGCGGCTCGGTTTGGTGGCTGTTGGGAAGATGGGGCCGATGGCGACATAATCGGCGCCAGCCATTACGGCGCGGAGAGCCTGTTCGGGAGCATGGGAACTGAGGCCGACGCGGAGTTCGGAGTTTGGAGTTTGGAGTTCGGAAACCTGGGTGTGTCCGGCATCGAAAAAATCTTCCTGACCGAGATGGACGAACGGACGCGGCATTCTGCGAGCGAGGGAGAGGTGGTCGTTGATGACCAAGTGGACGCCCGCTCGCTCGGTGATAGGCGCAATCGCGTCTGCCATGCGTTGAACTTCATCGGCAGAGGAACTCTTGGCGCGAAGTTGGATGATGTCGGAACCACCGTCGCACAGCTTTTTGGCTACATCGGTTGCGGGGCAGCCACTCAGGTAACCGGTATCAACAAAGGTGTAGAGGCGGCAATCGTGGAGGGGCTTCATGGGCGCCCCGGTCGTCCATTGGCGCGGTGGTGGCTCAACTTAAGCCTTCTCCTCAATCAACTCCCGCCTTGCGCCACCCAGAAGCTGTTCGATGAAGTTGGTCGAGTAAGTTCCCCGGCGGAAGTTCGGATCTTGCAGGATGGCCTGCTCGAAAGGAATGGTCGTCTTGATGCCGGTTATCATGTACTCGCCGAGAGCGCGGCTCATTTTGTCCATGGCCTCGCGGCGGTCCTTCCCGTAGGTGATCAGTTTTCCGATCATCGAGTCGTAGTGCGGCGGAATCGTATAGCCGGCGTAAGCGTGGCTATCGACTCGCACTCCGCGCCCGCCTGGTGCGAAATACATCTCAATTCGACCGGGGGACGGACGGAAGTCGTCAAACGGATCCTCGGCATTGATGCGGCATTCAATGGCGTGTCCTTTGAACTGAACGTCGCCTTGGGATATGCGCAAGGGTTCTCCCATGGCGATTAGGATCTGTTGCTTCACCAGGTCGATACCGGTGACTTCTTCGGTGATAGGATGCTCGACTTGGATTCGCTTGTTTACTTCGAGAAAGTAAAAGGATCCCTTCTCATCAACGATGAACTCGACGGTGCCGGCGTTGGTATATCTCGCGACTTCGGCAATTCGGATCGCGGCCTTTCCCATCTTCTTCCGCAAGTCCTTGAACCTGTTTTCAATCAGTGGTGAGGGCGTTTCTTCGACGATCTTCTGATTGCGCCTTTGGATCGAGCAGTCACGCTCTCCCAGATGGATGATGTTGCCCCGGCCATCTCCGAGGATCTGGAATTCAATGTGGTGCGGGCTTTCGATGAATTTCTCGATGTAAACGCCCGAATTCCCGAAAGCCTTTTCCGCCTCAGTCCTGGCCGTGTGAAACCCCTTTACCAGTGAAATGTCGTTGTGGGCCGCACGCATTCCGCGGCCTCCACCGCCGGCGATGGCTTTTATCATCACCGGGTAACCTATCCGTCTGGCAGTGGTGAGGGCGAGCTGCTCATTTTCAACGAGCCCGTCGGAACCCGGGGGGATCGGGACTCCCGCTTTTTTCGCCAGGGCCCGGCTCGTTGCCTTGTTTTCCAAGGCGTTCATTGCATGGGAGCTGGGGCCGATGAAGCGGATATTGCAGCTTTCACAGACATCCGCGAAATGGGAATTCTCGGAAAGGAACCCGTAACCCGGATGAATGGCGTCCACGTCGGCAATCTCGGCAGCGCTGATGATCCGGTCGATGCGGAGATAGCTGTCACCGCTCGGGCCTTTTCCAATGCAAATGGCCTCGTCCGCCATTTGGACGTGCATCGAATTGATATCGGCCTCGGAATAGACCGCAACGGTCCTGATATTGAGTTCCTTGCAGGCTCGGATAATGCGGACAGCGATTTCTCCGCGATTGGCTACGAGGACTTTTTCGAACATTTCGTACGGTTGATCCTAATGATCAGTTTGGAACTGAACTCGCAAGATTCTCGGGCCTAGAGCGGGCGAATCTTGAAGAGCGGCTGGCCGAACTCAACCGGCTTCGCGTTCTCCACAAGAACTTGGGTTATAACGCCTTTTAGTTCCGACTTGATTTCGTTCATTACCTTCATCGCCTCGATAAGGCAAATCACCGAGTCCACGCTCACTTCGGAACCAATTTCGATGTAGTTTCCTGCTTCAGGAGATGGAGCCCGGTAGAACGTACCTACCATGGGAGACTTGATCTCGATTTCGTTGGATGCCTGCGAAACGGCCGGAAGGGAAGCCGGGATAAGAGCGACATTGGATTGAGCCCCGGCAACCGTGTAAGCGATGAGCCCTGTCTCGTCCGTCTGGGATATCTGAGAACTCACGGCACCGGCTCGGCGGAGTCTAATCTTAAAGTCCTGTTTCTCCATCTCAAAATCCGAGATGGCGTTCTTCTTCATCAAGTCAATGATGGCTTTGATGTCTTTAAGATCCACAAACCCCTCCTGGTTGAGTTATTCCTTGGTTTTTGCAAGTCTGTGGCATAGGAGCTTGAAGCAAAAAAGCAGAAGCCGAATTTCGACCCTGCTCATTAGCATTTTCAGAATGCCCAGAGGCTAGCGACGGTGTATTTTGGCGTCAAGTGGAGATTCCTGACACGATTCCCGATAAGAAAACACTCCACCACACCTCGATTTAGGCTGAATGACATCAAAGGTTAATGTTAAAGGCCGCTTCCAGCGCCAAAAGATAGGACATTGACCCCAAACCGCAGATTTGGCCGAGACAGACGGGCGCGATGATGGACTTATGCCGGAATTCTTCACGGGCATAGACATTGGAAAGGTGTACCTCGATCGTCGGGATTTTGGAGGCCGCGATCGCATCTCGAATTGCAATACTGGTGTGTGTGTATGCCCCCGCATTGATGATAAGCGCATCCACTCGACCGATCGCTTCCTGGATCCAAGTGACCAGTTCACCTTCATGGTTCGATTGGCGCACATCGACCTGGACTCCAAGCCGAATGGCTCGATGTCGAATCTGGGCGTCAATGTCCGCCAAAGTTGTTGAACCGTATATCTGGGGTTCTCTCTGTCCGAGCAAGTTCAGATTGGGTCCGTTGAGAATTAGTATTGTCTTCATCCCGGTGGTTTGGAAGTTATCTGAGGCTCCAAATCCTGTCCATGCCCATTTCCCGTGCTCATCCAACCGGCCAGAGCGAAAGCCGGCCAAGCTAGAGCCGGTATGTAGAGGCCAAACTCTGAAACACCTTGGACCACCCACCCCAGAAGTCCCAGCCAGATACAAAATCGGACGTCGCCCACGCTAGAGATCGGACGATAACGAGCCAAACTGATCAAACCAACCCAGAAGGAAGTGTAACAAACCATGCCGGGAAATCCCGAATCCGACGCCTGCTCCAGGTAGTCATTATGGGTCAAATGGGCCATTTCAGCGTCAGGCGGGCGGATTTTGGCGTAGGCACGGGCAAAAGTGCCCGGCCCGGTTCCAACCACTGGATGCTCAAGACTGGTAATCCATGCTGCCCGCCAGTACTGCACTCTCGCGCCGACACTGGTCGCCCCTGCTTTGAAATAGGAAGCGAACTTCCAGGAGAAACCAGCCAAACCAACAAGAAAGACAATGAAAATGATCACCGTCTTGAATTTTCGCGATATGCCAACATGGCACAGGGCAACGAGCACCAACCCCAATGCGATCAACCAGCCCGATTTTGAACCAGACCAGAACAAGCAAGCTCCGCCGCCGTAGATCAACGTGCCAATGAGCACGACGCGGGAAGCCAAGGTCAATCTGTCGCCAATCCGCCAGATACAGCCCACGAGCACCGGCAACCAAAGCAAGATTGCTCCCGCAAGGGCATTGGGATACACAAGAGTCCCGAAGATGCGTTTCTTGGCGATACGTTCCAGGTATTCCGGTGGATAAATCTCCCGCCAGTTGGGAGTTTCCTTGATCATCTTCTCCGTCGCATCCAACCCGCCGTAGTGCTGATCGAAACCTGTCCACAGCACCCAGACGAAGAACGGAAGCACGCCGACCGCGAATTGGAGGAGTTTTCCACGCGGCCCAAGGACAAATAGCCCAAGTCCGAAGGCGAATAAACATGTCGCGAAATGGATGATGGTGATCCTCGTCAATGAGGCATCCACCGTGGTAACTGAGGACAACACCTGCCATCCGAACCACAGGACTGGCAGAAGGAATAACCAGACCGGCTTCGGTGGCCTAAACCGAGCTATCGGCAGACAGGCGGCGATGAGCGCAACGAGGCCAATCTGCCCCCAACGCACCGGCCATGGAGAAAAGATTAATTCCCAGATGCCGACCGGTGACTCGATCAACTTGTCGAGGACGATCGGATTCCCAAACTTCAGCAGCGACAGGCCAAAGAGGCATCCGCAGGCAAAAGACATGAAGCCTGCCGCAGGATCTGCGGGGCTTGGTGTTTGAGTGGCGGACCGGGGAGCGGCTGGACGCCTTATGTTTGGAGCGCTCACCGGCGGCAGCTTCAAAGTTTAAGCCTGAGCAATCCCACTTCAAGAGCCAGAGCCTCCTGCACATTGGACCCAAGCTGCCATTGCAGGTGATCAAGCACGTGGAGATTGTTGGCAGCGCTCGCCGGGGATACGCGGAGCGCGATTATCTGAGAAGTTTCTCCTAATGACGGGTAAGCCAGCAGCTCCTGGCCTGATGTCTTCGTCAGGAGCCACACGTCGCGCAGCCACCATTGAAGCGCCAGCAGCAACTCACCCCTGCGCCGGCGGTATTCCGCTTCCACGGCGGCGGCCAGTTCGCTCTCCCATTTCTCCCGCAACCTCGGCTCGATTTCGTCATGTTTCTCCAACGGAGAATTGGCTGCGAGCGTCTTTTCGGTTTCCTCCTTCAATTCGGCAAGCCGTTGCAGCAGCATACCAAGGAGCTGATAGCGCGCCAGCAGCCCCTGCCTGACCGCGCTGGTCATCTGGCAAAAAGCTCTGAGCCATGTCCCGTTCGGACTCTCCAGGTCGAATTTTGTCTCGCCGGCGAATGTCAGCCGCAGGCATCGTGACAATATCGTCTCCAGGATTCGCTGAGGATCCGTGCTTAGTAGAATCAAGACCGATCGGGAAGGTGGTTCCTCAAGCGTCTTGAGGAAGGCGTTTGCCGCCTGAACATTCAGCCGGTCCGCCGCCACGATCACGGCTACCTTGTAGGAAGCTTCCGTGGGCTTGAGGTTGATCGTCTGCAGCAACTCCCGGATTTGCTCAATGGTGATGACCCTGGATTTGGATTCCGGGCGGAGCCACTGCACATCGGGATGACGTTCGCCGTCAATCTTGCGGCAGCTTGCGCATGAATCGCACGAGTCGATCGCAGCTCCGGTTTCTTTGTGCTTCGTGGGCTTCTGGCAATTAATCGTCTTGGCCAGGATGCGCGCCACGGCTCCGAGGTCATCGAGCGATGCGCCGGAGAACAGATAAGTGTGCCCCAAACGCCCGCGGCTCAGGCTGCGCTGCAGCAGCTCCACCGCCTGACCCTGACCAGGAAAGTTAACGAAAGACATTGTCGGGGATGATTAAGCACTGCAATCAAAGTCACTCCAAGCGAATTTTCAGACCGGTCGATACCACGCCGACGTCAGTTCAAGCCGAACTCCGAACTTGGATCACTAGCCTCTCATTCTCCGATAAGGTGAACCATGATCTCACGCTTGTGCGGCGCAGTCCGATGTTCCCACAAGTAAATCCCCTGCCAGGTGCCGAGGACCATTTGCCCTTCCATGATCGGAATCGAAAGGTTAACCGATGTGAGCGCCGTTCGGATGTGAGCTGGCATGTCATCATCTCCCTCGGCGGTATGGCTAAAGAGCGCATCGCCATCCGGCACCAGCCGGCTGAAGAACCGCTCAAAATCGCGGCGCACTTCGGGATCAGCGTTTTCCTGAATGAGCAGCGAGGCTGATGTGTGTCGAAGATGCAACGTCACCAGTCCTGTCTGAATCATCGACTCGTGGATGAACGCCGCGACGAGTTCCGTGATGTCTTGAAAATCACGGCCTTTGGTCGCGACGCGGAATTGCTGGATGTCTTGGCGAAGCATGCGTGAGAAACCATACCCGCTTGATTCGCTGGAGCAACATCATCGAGGCTCCGACAGCAAAGTCGCAATCACCGACGATCTCAATGGAATGGGTCTGCAAAATGTTGGAGCACTCCTGTTTTCAACCTCGAGCTCTTTGGCAGAGATAGGCCAAGGCCATCGCACTCCCAGAATTACCGATTGCATTTGCCCGGCCCCATGCTAGAAGAACCGTCCGCTTTGTGCTTTGGAAGCGGTTGAAACAAAGAAATAGAACCAATTTATGTCGCAGCATCGTAGTCTCCGTGGCGCGAGCGCCCTGGGCGCCAAGCGCAATGTGCTCAAACGCTTTGAACGTGTAGAACTTCTCCGCAAGCGTGGTCAATGGAAGGAAGGCGATCGCATCACCGGCCTCCGCAAGACCAAGGGCGAAGCCTGATTGATTGTTGTTCAGTCGTGTGAAGCGATGCAGCTTCCTCCTGTCTGAACCAGTCATTTTCTTTCACGGCCGCCTGGTAAGGCGGCTTTTTCTTTTTCGCCATGCTTGTTCGCTTGCAGAAATTTCTAGCAGACGCGGGAACCGCTTCCCGTCGGGCGAGCGAACAGTTCATCATCGAAGGTCGAGTGAGCGTCAATGGACTGGTCGTCCGTGAACTTGGATCCAAGGTCGATTCCGGCCACGACCGCGTCACCTTCGATGGCCAGCCGGTCAAACTGAAGCGGAAGCTTTATATCGCGCTGAACAAACCGCGTGGCTACATCTGCTCCCGTGAGGATCCCGAAGGCAGGCGGGAAGTGACCGATCTTCTCCCCAAGGAATGGGATACCCTCTACACCGTCGGAAGGCTCGACTACAACAGTGAAGGCCTCATCTTCCTCACCAATGATGGTGAATTCTCCCTTCACCTCACTCATCCCAGGTACGGCGTCCGCAAGAAGTACCGCGTGACAGTGGAAGGCAGGCTGCAGCCCGAGACTCTTAAGCAGTTCATCGAGGGTGTTTATCACGATGGAGAACGTCTGAGTGCCGAACGTGCCTACCTCATTCACCAGGGACCGAAAGAGAGCGTGGCAGAAATGGAACTCGCCGAAGGAAAGAATCGCGAAGTTCGACGCATGTTCGAAACCCAGGCAATTACCGTGAAACGCCTCGAACGCATCCAGATTGGCAACATCAGGCTCGGAGAACTGCCGACGGGGCGGTGGCGCACTTTGTCCGAAACTGAAGTCCGCTCGCTGATGAGTTCAACCCCATCGATCAGGCCCGCTGGAGCGAAGCGCCGCACCCGCCGTCCGCCTTTCCAGCCAAACCGCCCCTCCCGGATACGGCGGGATCCCAAAGCAGCCGGCCCGCAGCCTGGTCCGAAGCCCAGACCCGCTACTTCGCGTAGCCCCGGGCACCGGCCAGCGCGCCGGGCACCTCGCTGACTGGCCTCGTTAAGGTTTCACCAGCCTCTCACCGATATTAACAACGCGGGACGCCTCCGTGCGACCGTGTAAGAGTAGTGCGAGGCCGCCCTGTGTGTGGCGGCTTTTTATTAGCTTCGAGTGATCAGAAGCGGGACGGGACTGCGCTCCCGCTTCATTCCAGGCCTGCGCTGCATTTCACACCCGTCCATCTCTTACAATAACTTTCAAGCCTCGAACCAGTCTCCCTATTCCTTCCATAGCCGTCTCACGCTTCAATGCTCCATAAGCCACGCGCAGATAACATCCTTCCTGAATGCCAAATGCCGAGCCAGGGATCACTGCCACACCATGTTCACTCACCAGGCGCTCGACCAAAGTCATCGGATGGAGAGATGTGTCCAGCCGCAACAGGAAATAAAACGCTCCGTCCGCTCGAGGCACTTCGCACCATGGATTTAATTCTTGAAGTTCAGCCTGAAGAACCTCTCTCACTTCCGAAATTTTCCGAAGATGTTCATCGCAATACGAGCGACCGGCCGCAAGCGCTCCGACAGCACCGTACTGCGAGATCACCGGCGCGCAGATCAGGATCGTGTCCTGGATTTTCTTCACGGACGTGGCAAGATGCGCCGGCACAACCATGTATCCAATCCGCCAACTCGCGAAACCATAAGCTTTGCTGAGGGAGAACAGCGAGATCGTATGAGCCGCGCTCCCATCGATCGAACCTGCCGAGAAATGGCGGGCGGTTCCCGCCGGACCTCCTGCACCCGGGTAAACGAAATACTCGTAGGCTTCATCGCTGATGTGGAAGATTCCACGCTCACGGCAGAGAACATTCACCGCTCTCAGCGCCGCTTCGGGGTAAACCGCCCCAGTCGGGTTGTTCGGGGAAACGGTGACGATGGCTCGTGTTTTCGATGTGATCGCGGAAGCAAGTTGGTCTGGTTGCAACTGGCACTCCTTGTCCGTCGGCACCAGAACTGGAGTGCAACCAGCCATCACGATCGCCATCTCATGGTTGAAGTAATACGGGATCGGGAGAATCACTTCATCGCCGGGGCTCGTGATCGCAAGGATGGCGTTCATAAACGCCATGTTGCCGCCAGAGGTCACAATCAATTCACTGGACGTTCCCATCAGGATGCCATTCTCGGACGCTAACTTAGTTTGCAACGCGTCCAACAAGGGCGGAATTCCCTGAACCAGCTTGTACTTGTGATTCTCAGGATCAGCGGCGAAGCGTGTGAGTTGCTCGAAGGTCTGCGGTGGCGGCGGATAATAAACCACCCCCTGGCCAAGCGAGATGGTTCCGGGATGCGCGCGGATGAGCTCGCCAACGATCGGAATGACCGGCGACTGCACGCGCCGCATGCGTTCGGACAGTGGATATGATGTTCCTTCCAGATCCATGCTCAAGATGCGCGGATGTTGTGCACGGGCGAACCCCGAATGTCGAGCCAGAGCGCCTTCGTTTCCTGCGGCATACTCGACCGGCTATTTCGTCGAACCCTTTTGGCCGATTAAATAGGCAACAAGGTGATTGAAATCCTCGGCCGACAGAGCTTCGCCGAGATTCTCAGGCATCAAAGACAAGTCAGAATCCCGACGGCTCTTAATGCTCTTCTTTGGAATGGAAATCTCCTTGCCGGTCGAATCCGCCAGCACAAGCAGCTCTCCTTCTTCACGGCGGGCAAGGCCGGTGACGGTATCGCCATCTTTAAGTGAAATGGTTTGCGCGCGAAAGGCGACATCGACATTACGATTCGGATCAAGCACGTCCTCCAGGATTCGATCCAAGCCACGATTGCCAATGCCATCCAACTGCGGACCCACCAAAGCACCCTCGGTTCCGATGCGATGGCACACCGCGCAAATTTGCTGAAAAACACGATGGCCGTCGGTTGCTTTGCTGCCCGATGTTTGAAAGGCCTGGCGCTTCTCGGCGATTAGCTTGTCGCGTGTCTCATCCGCCGGAGGGAGATTCTTCGTAAGCGCGGTGATCCGGTCCTGCCACCCTTCCGGTTTGACCGCAGCAATGCGATTCTTGACCCCGATGGATTGGAGGAGCCGCGGCGAGGCGGCGCCCGATGCCACAGCGTTGAGCAGCGCGTCCGCGCCTGCGCCGGAAGTGGCGAGCGGAATCGCCCAGCGCAATTGTGTGCGATAAGGCGCCGACTTCATCGCGGCCACCACAGCAGTGAGCGCTTGGGGCGACTTCTGCTCCGCGAGCAATTCCCCCAGGCGCGTGCGGAACAACACGGGTTCGCTGGCGTCGGAAAGAGTGGAGGAGAGCATGGGAACCGTTGCCGAAGAAGCCACGGCAAGCAGAGCCCTGGCTGCGGAAGCGCGAGCTTCGCTGTCCGCTTCGCGATCGTTGGCCAGGCTGCTCAGGTTGGGGGCAAAGGACGCGAGCTGAAGCCGGGCCGCGAGGTCGCAGGCGGTTTGCTGGCGCTTGACGATTTCGGTGGGAGCAATGGATGGCATCGCCACGATGGGTGGATCGAAACGGCCCAACGCAATCCACGCGTAGGACTCGTCCGTGTCAGCATCCGTGACTTCAACGAAGCCGCGTTTGCCGACGTGAGCGCTGAGATCCCAGGTGATCTTTTGCGCGGTGTCATTGCGTGGAGCGTAGGCTTCGACGATGGGGGCGGACTTCTCTCCGTTTCCATCACTGGTGCGCGAAGCGAGCCAAAGACGGACCACGTTCTTCTTCTTCGCAGGTCTCTCCGGAAATCCGTCATGCCCGGCGAGGTAAAAGGTGAGCTTTGCTGGGAGGGTGAACTCGCGCGAGCGCAGAACTCCGGTCAACTCCTCGCCTCCCGGAAGAGTGGAAAGCAACTGAGCTTTCTGCCCATCCGCGCAACGGCGTTCCTGAAAAGCCCATGGGTTGGCGGTCGGAGCATTCTCGAACGGTGAGTTGTACCAGCCGGTGTCCGTGTTCTGGGCGAGCACGCGCGAGCAGAGCTCGCCACCCCAATCGCGAAGAGCATTGCTCAACTTTGAACCGCGCTGCTCGGCCCCGGAGGAAACACCGTTGAAAAGCGCCAGTTGAAAATCCACATCGGTGGCGAACTTTGTTTTCACAAACACGCCAAGGGAATCAAGCTCGCTCGCTGGCGCGTAACGGGCAATGTGCTGGAGCGCTGCGGTCAACGTTGGACGGTCGAGATCCAGCGTTGCCAGATGTTTATTCAGGAACGAGCCAGCTCCTTCTGATTTCACCGCCACAGCCACATCAGCCAGTGCGTTGAGTTCCGGGGCGGACCATTTCGCGTTGGCGACTCTGCCGAAGATGTCGCCGTCATTCAGATGATCGCGAATGGATTTGCGAAGGACATAGAGCAGATGCGTGTCTTCCTTCGGCACGCGCTGTCGAAGCGAGAGCAGGGGGGCAAGGAAGTCAAAATCCGGCGCGTTGCCGAGGGCTTCGGCGGCGCAGCGCTGGACGAGAGCGTCGGAATCTTTGAGTGCCGGAATGGCCATCTTCTGGAGCACGGGCTTCAGCCGGCTTCGAGCTGCGTTGCTCCCGGGCATTGAAGCGGCGAGGAGGCCGCGCTCCGCAATCAACCGCATCGCGTGAACCCGAAGGAGCGTGTTACCACTAGTGCCCGCGGAACGGAGATCGCCTTCACCAGCAGCACCGAGACGTTCCAGAGTCCAAAGAATCTGGAGATGCTTGAAGGCCGTGTTGATCGCATCAGGTCGGGACGCGGTTCCTCGCACAGATCTCAAGCCAGCCTTTAACGCACCAGCGGCACTCTGACCGAATCGGTCCACCAGTTGATTGGCCACGAGCATGCGCCAAGTAAGATTCGAGTCAGCGAGCTCCTTGACCAGTTGCCCGGCGCTGGCGGTGGTGAGGTCGAGTTTCCGGTCGTGCAGCTTCGCTTTGCCGTCCGTGCCTTTGTAAACCACTCGCCAGATCCGGCCGCGTTCACGATCGCGGCCGGGATGGGTGAGCGGCACTTCGTAATGGCCGATGATACGATTGTAGAAATCGGCGATGTAGAGCGCGCCATCGGGACCGAGTTGATTGTCCACAGGTCGGAACCACGGATCGTCTGTCTTCAGGAAATCTTCCTGCTCGATGGCCTCGGGCGTGGAACCGTGGAAGACGAGTTTGTCGCGATTTAACCGGCTGGTCATGACGTTTCCGATGAAGATGTTGTCGCGATACTCGTCGGGCCAGAGGTTGTCGGTGTAATAAACGATTCCATCAATCGCCGTCGAACCGTGGGCGTGTTCCATCAGCACGGGGGCGAAACCAAGGCCGTCGTTCGGTTTGCCGAAGCTCGGATACCAGCCGCCAGTGAGGAGTTGATAGATGGGCGCGCTGTGGCAATCGCTCGAATAAAGATTGCCGCTCGGGTCCCATGCGAGGCCGTAAGGGTTCACCTGACCGTGTGTGTGTTGCTCGATGCGTGAACCGTCAAGCCGCATGCGGTAGGTGTTGCCAGAATTAAGATCCACATGGCTGCCGTCGCGCGCGGTGACGTGAGAATCGTTGTTGAAGCCATGCGTGGCGTAGAGCCAGCCGTCGAACCCGCGCCGAAAGCTCGCCTGATTGCCGTGAGTATCCCGCGTGTGATCGAACGGTCCGTAAAGCACCACGCGTTTGTCCGCCTTGCCGTCGCCGTCCGTGTCTTCCATGAGCCAGATATTCGGAATGCTCCAGACGATGGCCTTCCATGTGAGATCGGGAGATGTTGGTGAGGCCTTCGGAGTCGTTCGCGCTGAGTAGAAGGGATAGATGCCAATCGGGATGTTCAGCCCGCTCGCGAACTCCGTGACTTTCCGCGCGCGTCCATCAGGCGCAAAATCCTCGAAGATCATCAGTCGATCGCGGCCAACGCGATTCGTTGGCGCAGGCCAGGGATATTCGATGCTCGTGGTGACCCAGAGCCGGCCCCTGGCATCGAAAGCCATGTTGAACGGCTTGTTGATATCCGGCTCGGTCGCGACAAGCTGGATTTCAAATCCAGGTGGCAGCTTGAACTTCTTCTGCTGCTCGGTTGGCGACAGTGGATCAGTAGGCCGCACTCCCGCTGCAAATGGATCTTCATCGGCAGCGATACGTATTATGGAAATCGCACTGAAAACCAGCCCGGCGAGGAGGGCGGCATGGATGCCCGGCCGTGCGTGGTGAGCGAATGGTGGCAAGGTAGTCATGGGAAGAGAGTTTATGAAAACAGAGGCCGAGGGGAAGTCTGGAAACAGTTTGATTCCCGCTCCTGAGGAAAACTCCCCGATAGCCGTCTGAGGCCATCGCGCTCACCATGAAGTGTAGGAGCGAGTTTCAAGATTGTGGCAGCCGACGCAATGAAGCTCATTACGGATCGGCTTGTCTCAGATTTCCGGAGAAGTTTGAGCCTCGTTACCTCAGATGCTACGGGGATTTTGAATGATCACGCGGCGCTGTCTGGCCAACGGATGATTTTCCATCCGCCACACGCCAGACGCGCAATTCGTCTGGGGAGATGGAAACAAGGCTTTCGTCGTCGGGGTTGAAACCAACTTCCCAGACGGGCTGCCGGTGGCCTTTCAACACACCGACGAGCATCTGGTGCTGGATGTCCCAAAGGTGAATGTTCCCGTCCGCCAGGCCGAGCGCCAGGCGCTGGCCGTCCGGCGAGAACGCGACCGACCAGGCGTCCGTGCGTCCGGGGATGACCTGACCGAGGCTGCGCGGCTCTTCGCCGGGTGCGCACGACCAAAAGACGACCGTTCCGTTCCAGTGCGCCATGGCCAGGAACCGGTTGTCCGGCGAAACGTCCATAGCGCTGATCCCAGATTTTCTATCTTTGGGCATATGAATCAAGTGTTCTTTGCCTATCTCGGCGGCCACGACATCACGATCTTCGCAGAGAACGAAGATGCGTTTGCCTGGCGGATCGAAGAGGATGGCTTTATGACTGGTTACATTTTCGAAACCTTTCCAGCGCCCGAGTTCGCGCCACGTTTCCAATTGCCAGACGGCAAGAACACCGTTTGTAGCAAGCATCGCCACGCTCCGACCATCTTGTGAAAAAGCGGGTGATACGTTGACACCTCTAATTCCGCGTTGCGTTGCATGGAGTGCAAACTGGTCCGTCTTGTATCGCCACACTTCGGCAACGTCGTCCGAGGAGCGGATAGTCACCAGCCAGCGGCCATCAGGGGAGATGATCTGGTGATCGCAGAGTTCTTCTTGGCGGCTGTGGATCATGGGTGCTGGCAGCGTAGTCATCGTCCAGATGCTGTTGTGGATACTGTTGAGCGCTCCAATTCCAGACGCGAAACGCGCCCCGGGGGCCAGATACGTGTGAAACTGGCCAGGAGGTAAAGCGGTCGCGTTGGGCGCCGGCTCCGCTTCAAAGTCAGTCCATGCCCGAACCGTCAGGTCCTGGCTGCCGCTGTACAGGGTTCGGCCATCCGGCGAAAATGCGAGCGTCGCGACAAAATCCTGATGTCCGCGCAATCTGCGGATCGGGTTGCCGCGTTTAACGTCCCAGACCGTCACGGCTTGGTCGTAGCCACCACTGGCCAGAAGCCGGCTGTCTGGTGACCAGGCCACGGCGCGGACGGCGTCCGTGTGTCCTTTGAGCGAGCTCACTAGGAGCCTGTCGGACTTAGCTCGTTTTCGGACAAAATCATTGATTTTGGACCATCAAAACACCTTCACCGAAAATCAAAACGCGTCATATCGAATCGTAGAGCGTCGGATTTAATACGTGTACGTAAGTCCGACAGGCTGCTAGCTG
>SIBF01000055.1 GCA_009695275.1 Pedosphaera sp.
TCTTTCTGGGCAGTCCGGTGCCCGTGCGCCCCAATCGCCCAGTGCCCGTGCGTCGCAGGACTTCGTTTCACCGATCGTATCATTTTCAAAGGCGGGTCAAAAAAACCGTGTTTTGAAGGTGATTGCGCTTAATTCAATGGCAGTGGGGCGGAGGGCTGAAGCTATGGCACGTGGCCACACGGCAGTTGGCCCTGAATCTGAAGGGGCATGCGGGCGAAGTCACAGGGGTCGTCTTCTCGATGGATGGCAACTTCATGGCAAGCTGCGGCGCCGATGCTACCGTGCGGCTCTGGCCCGCCGTGACTCTCCAAGAAGCCGCCGCAGCCACAAAAGCAAAAATGCAAAACCAATGAAACCAACACCACTCCTGCTGACCTGTTTAACCGGACTCGCTATGCCATTGTTCGGCCTGGCTCAACCCGTCATCACCACTCAACCCAAAAGCCAGTCAGTGAGCGTGGGCGCAAACGTGGCGCTCTCCGTCAGGGCCAGCGGAACAGCACCAATGACTTATCAGTGGCGGTCCACCAGCGGCGATATCGTCGGCGCGGTGACGAACGCGCTCTCCCTGACGAACGTCCTGCTCTCGGCGGCGGGCGATTATCTGGCCGTGGTCAGTGATGCCTCCGGACTCTCTTCCACAAGCCGCGTGGCCACGCTCAGTGTCGATCCCGCGTTTACCAAGATCACCACTGGCGGCATCGTGACCGACCGCGCACTCTTCGGAGGCAGCTCCTGGGCGGACTACGACAACGACGGTTACGTCGATCTGCTGGTCTCGAACTACGGTGGCGGAGGGAATTTTCTATATCGCAACAACCGGGACGGAAGCTTCTCCCGGATCAACGGGTCGCCGATCGGGACCGATCCTGAGCATACGATTCGTTGCACTTGGGGCGACTATGACAACGACGGGTTTCTGGATCTGGTGACCCTCAACGGAGCCGCGAATTTTACGGAATCAAACGCCCTCTATCACAACAACGGGAACGGAACATTCTCACGAATGGCTGCCGGAGTGGTGGGCGTGCTGGCAAGCGCCACGGGCAACTGCCACGGCGGCGCCTGGGGTGATTTCAACAACGACGGCCTGCTGGATCTGTTGGTGGCGGACTGGAGTCGCAATTTGGTTCTGTACCGGAACAATCCGGACGGACGCTTCACGAAAGTCGTTGGTGATCCGCTCGTCAATGTCGGCTCGCAGTCGATCGGTTGTGCATGGGCGGACTTCGATAATGATGGCTGGAGCGATGTCTTTGTATCTGGCTACAGCGGTGCCAATTTTCTCTTTCGCAATGACGGGCACGGCGCGTTCATCCGTATCACAGGCGGAGTTCCCGCTTCCGATGCTCAACCGTCGGCCGGGCATGCTTGGGGAGACTACGACAATGACGGCTTCCTGGATCTATTCGTCGCCAACGCGGGCAGCGGCAGCAACCGTCTTTACCACAATCGCGGGGACGGCACCTTCGAGAGGATCACTTCCGGGAACATCGTGACGGACACGGCCGTTTCCCTGGGCTGCGCCTGGGGTGATTACGACAACGACGGTTTCCTGGATTTGTTCGTGATCAATGGCCTTTCCGGACCACAGAACAACTTCCTCTACCGAAACAAAGGCGATGGCACCTTCACCAAGATTACCTCGGGCAGCCTCGTCAACGACGGAGGAGCGTCTTCCGGTATCGCCTGGGGCGACTACGACAACGACGGCTTTCTCGATCTGTTCGTCGCGAACGGCCTCCTTGGCCCGGCACAGGTCAATTTCCTCTACCGAAACAACGGGAACGGCAACAACTGGGTCAAGATCAAGTGCGTCGGCACCGTATCGAACCGCGCTGGAATCGGGGCGAAGGTCCGCCTCAAGGCTATCATCGCCGGCCAATCCCGCTGGCAGATGCGCCAGATTGACGGCGGCGATGGAACCTCCGGCGGCAGCCTCGAAGCCGATTTCGGTCTCGGTAGCGCGACGATCATCGACACGCTGCGCATCGAATGGCCCTTGGGTATCGTACAGGAATTGCATGGCGTGTCGGTGAAGCAACGCTTGACCGTTACCGAACCAGCGCGGCTCCAGGCGCTGAGAGCAGGTGTCCTTCGCATTCAATCGTGGAAAGGGATGGCTTTCGAAGTGCAGGCGTCCACCGATCTGAACTTGTGGTCGCCAGTGACCACCGTGACCAATCTGACCGGCACGCTGGAATTTACGGATCCCGAGGTGACGAATCCTTCGCGGCGTTTCTACCGAACGGTGCTGCGGTAACACCCTGCGTTCGATGGGGACGACGTTTTCGCATGTTACCGGCCCGGCGATTGGAGCTGGGGAAGCTTTCCAGACGTTCGTCATCAGAATGGCGCCAGCCTCTCATTCGCGGATGGCCACGCGCAACACTGGAAATGGTATGAGCCCAACACGATCAGGATCTCAAAACTGAAGGGGAATCCCTACGTTGGGTGGGAAGGCGTAAAAGCGGGAGATCGGGACGTGAGCCGCTTGCAGGAGAGCATTGCAAAATAGCCCGGGAATTTGACCTTGGACGAAACGATTGAACCGCAGTGAACGCAGAGAACACAAAGAAGGCAGGACTTCGGAAAATGAACGCGATCGCGGGGCGAGTCAGGACGCCCACTCCACCTGATTCCGAACTTTGCGATCCTTGCGTTCGTTCCGGTCAAATCAAAGGAATGATTTCGGTTCGGCGCTGCTCGGCCCATGACGCCTGCCCGCCCTTGCGCAGTCCGTTCAATCATGCGATATACCCGGTTGTCAAATTCAACGCATGACGCCGAGCCTTCAGGATCAATACGACGACGCGATGTATGAATTCAGCCTCGGGAACACCGATGCCGCGATTCAAATGTTGCAATCCATTCTCGCGGCGGACCCGGCAAACTTTGATGCCCAGCTCGCCCTCGGCGGAGCGTATTTCGCCAAGGGAGATTACCCTCTGGCCATCGAGGAGGGGCACAAAGCCGAGAAGCTCCGGCCTCACGACCAGCTTGCGCACACCAATCTTTCCCGCGCTTACATGAAGGCCGGCGACAAGACGACGGCGGAGCACCATGGCCTGCAATCGCGCATTGCCTCCTGGCGCGGCGACATGTCCAAACCCGATCCCAATGCAAAGCCCGGCGATGATGAACTCAAGATGGCGCAGCCTCCAGCGCCGCCGCCGGTGAAGTTGCCGACCCAGTTCCCGGACATGCCTTGGAAGAAGAAACCGCCCGTCGGCGGCAGTCATTCTCATTGAGTGGAACCGCGCTTCCAGTCCGTTGCCCGGGCGGCCGATCTCCTGGAATCAAGTCCGGTCACGGTCCAGGTGGATTCCCGGAAGATCGCGTTGTTTAAGATCAGCGGAGACATATTCGCTTTGGATGACGTATGTCCGCACAAGGGAGCACCACTAGGGCAGGGGACTGTGGAGGGCGGGAATATATTTTGTCCGATGCACGGCTGGGAGTTCGACATCCGCACCGGGATCTGCGCGGATCGACCGGATCGACCGGCGAAGTGCATTCCTGTGCGGGTCGTTGACGGGCAAGTGCAGATCAAATTGTAACTATTCTGACAACCAGGACAGGATCCGCCGCCGTGCAGCATTGTAACCGACTGATAAATTTATGAAATCCGCCTACGAACTCGCGATGGAACGGTTGGGCAAACAAGCGCCGACCGTCAAACTGACACTCGGACAAAAGAAGGCACTGGCCGAGCTGGACTCGATCTACGCGGCGAAGGTTGCCGAGCGGGAACTCTTCCTCAAGGAACAGATATTCAAAGCCACTTCCGCCGGAGAATTCGAGGCCATCGAGCAATTGGAAAAGCAGATGGTGAGCGAACGCAGAGCGCTCAACGCCGAGCTCGAAGAGAAGAAGGAGAAGGTTCGGAATCGCGCTGCGTGAAATGTTTCGTCACCGGTGCCGCGGGTTTCATCGGCGCGAATCTTGTCCACGAGCTTTCTCGCAGCGGGCACGAGGTGCGGGCACTTGTCCGGCGCGGCAGCAATCTGCGCGGGCTCGAAGGCGCCAGTTACGAGCCCGTGGAAGGCGACGTCCTTGATCGGAGGTCGCTGGAGTCTGGATTGCAGGGCTGCGATTGGTGCTTTCACGTGGCGGCCAGTTATCACCTATGGCTCCGCGACTACGCCCCGATGTACGCCACAAACGTCCAGGGCACTCGCAATGTGATCGAAGCTGCAGCCACAGCAGGCTGCGCGAGGATTGTCTATACGAGCACCGTTGGCTGCATCGGTTTGCCGAAAGAAATCAATGGCGTCGTCCAGCCTACGGATGAATCGACGCCAGTCTCCGCCGCGCAGATGTCCAACCATTACAAGCTTTCAAAATGGCAGGCGGAGGTGGTCGCGCGGGAGCTTGTTGCGAAGGGACTCCCCGTGATCATCGTGAACCCAAGCGCTCCTGTTGGGCCGCGAGATGTGAAACCGACCCCCACGGGACAAGTCATCGTCGATTTCCTCAAACGCCAGATGCCGGCATACCTGGACACGGGGCTGAATTGGGTTCACGTCCGTGATGTTGCTGCCGGCCACATCCTGGCGGCGGAACGTGGGCGGATTGGTGAACGCTACATCCTCGGCAACGCCAGCGGCAATTGGTCGATGAAACAAATGTTTGATGTGCTGGCGAAGATCACCCAGTTACCGGCGCCCAAGTTTTGCGCGCCTTACGGACTCGCGCTGGCTGCGGCACACATGAACGAATGGATGGCTCAAATTACTGGACGGCCGCCCAAGGCACCCTTGGCAGGAGTTCGCATGGCGAAATACAAGATGTACTTCAACCCGGCGAAGGCCATCCGGGAACTTGGCCTGCCGCAAACTCCTCCGGAACAGGCGTTGCGTGACGCTGTGGAGTGGTTTCGGAAGAATGGTTACGCAACGAGTTGCTGAACTTCGTGGCGAGAGAACAGTCGTTTTATTCCGGCTTGCCGGAAACCGCCTCACGCACTACTTTGTGCCCGGCGAGTGAGGAAGGTTGAATCGATTATTCCCATGATACAGAAAAATAATGGCCGGACGTTTCGCTGTCGTTTAATTGGATGCCTGCCCATGGCTTGCCGCCTGGCGTGGCTTGGAATCTTGATGGCCAGCGTTGGCGGAACGGCGCAGGCTCAGGACCGGGTCCAGATCGCGCCAGCAGGTAACAAGGTTCAATTGACGCTCTCCACCCCCGTTTCCGAAAAGGAGTATCTGCTCGAATCCCAAGCCAGGCTCGTCGAGGGTGAGGAATGGGCTCCGCTCCTGCGATTTCGTGCATCGAAAACGCCCAGACCGTATCTGGATAGCATCTGCGGCAATGCAGATTCCCGCTTCTTCCGCCTCCGTCAGCTCCTGGATGCTCCAGCGCCGGAGGTGAGTAACTTTCGGTTGATAGACACCGATGGCAATGCTCATGAGTTGTACTATCAGAAGCCTGCGCTGGCCGTTCTCCTGGTGCTGGCTGGCGCCAACCTGGAATCCGTGGCGCCGTTCAGCGCGGAGCTGGATCGCGTGCGCAAATTGGTTGGGCCCGACAATCTCCCGACCTGGATTATTTCCGCAACGGAGACCAGCGAGCGTGATTCCATCGCCGGGCTGGCGAAGACTTTCCCGCCCGACGTTCGCGTCCTGCAAGACCCGTCACAAGCGGTCCATCGCACGCTGGGGAGCGGGAGCGCGGCGGAAGTGGTGCTCATTTCGACCGTTGACTGGTCCGTGGCGTATCGCGGTCCAATCGAAGAAAACATCAATACGGGTGCGAGCGTCGTTCAAACCCGCCCGCTGGCTGATGCCGTCTCCGAGCTTGTCGGCAATAAACCAATCTCATTGTCCCGGGTGGCGATGGATTGCGGCACGGCCGGGATTCAACCTGTGGAGCCCGCTAAATATGCGGCGGTGATTGCTCCCATGCTATTGAAGTCATGCATGCCTTGTCACAGCCCCGGAAATATCGCGCCCTGGGCGATGACCAGCCACGCGGTCATTTTGGAGTTTTCAAAACTGATGAAGTCCGCCGTGCTTGCTGGTGAGATGCCACCGTGGCACGCGGATTCACGATATCAACACTTCTCGAATTCGAAGGCGCTCGCGTCTCGAGAAATGGCGTCACTTGTGGATTGGATCGACAGAGGGAGCCCGCGTGGGGACGGTCCTGATCCATTGGCGGTCGCCCAGCAACAGCCGTTGCCTGATTGGCCGTTAGGCAAACCCGATGCCGTGGTTTCCATCGATCCGCAGGACATTCCCGCTTCGGGCACGATCGACTACGTGTATCTTTTTGCGAAAAGTCCGTTTCCGAATGACGTGTGGCTCCAGGCGGTGTCGGTCAAGCCTGGCGAGCGCTCGGTGGTGCATCACTGTTTGGTGTTCAAGGGAGGCAGTCTCAAAGAACTGCTCGCGCTGCAGGGAGGTCTGAGCGGCTACTTCGCGGGTTACGTTCCAGGAATGGACGATGTTCCGTTTCCAGCGGGCACGGGCAAACTGCTCAAGAAGACCGATACAATTGTGTTTCAGATGCATTACACGGCTTCAGGAAAGGCGGCGACGGATCGAACTCAGATCGGATTTTACCTGGCCCCATCAAAACCTGCGAGCGAACTGGTCACGACTGCGGCCTACAACACGAAGTTCAGCATTCCTCCCCTGACCGCCGAGTCGAAGGTAGATGCGTCGCGAACTTTCGCCAGGAAATCGATGATTTACGAATTGAGCCCGCACATGCATTTCCGAGGCTCAAGGGCGCGATTCACCCTCGTGTATCCGGACAGCACCAGTGAGGTGTTATTGAATGTGCCCAGTTATTTCTTCAACTGGCAGGCGCTCTATCGGCTGACGACTCCGAAGGTGGTTCCGGCAGGCACGAAGCTGATTTGTGACGGCGCCTTCGACAACTCAACTCAGAATCGATTCAACCCTGACCCGTTGGCGACAGTGACGTTTGGCGAACAGTCCTGGGAGGAGATGTTCATCGGTTACGTGAACTTCTCGGAAGTGCAGTAACGTATCGAGAGCGGAGCAGGGGGCATTCTTGATATGCCAGACAAACGGATTTCGTGTTGGTTGCCCGGCATGTGATGCTGCGCCTCCCGCAGTCCATGTTTTCAATGCGTTGGGTTCAGACGATCTGCTGGATCACTTTGCCTTCGACGAAAGTGAGCCGTTCGTTCCGGCCGAGGTGAGGATAAGTCAGACGACTTTGATCCAGGCCGAGCTGGTGGAGGATGGTGGTGTGCAGATCACGGAAATGGACGGGGCTTTCAACCGCACGCAATCCGATGTCGTCCGTGGCTCCCACCACCTGGCCGCCTTTGATCCCTCCGCCGGCCATCCACGTCGTGAAGCCAAGATTATGGTGGTCGCGGCCTTTACCTGATTCCGCCTCGGGGGATCGGCCAAATTCGCCTCCCCACACGACAAGCGTGCTGTCGAGCAGCCCGCGTCTTTCGAGATCCTGGAGAAGTGCGGCGACAGGCTGGTCGGTCTCGGCGGCTTTGCGCAGGTGATTTTCCTCGATGTCGTTGTGCGCGTCCCATTGCAGGTTGCCCGGCCCGCCGCCGGCCACCACGCACACAAAGCGAACACCGTTTTCCACAAGCTTTCGCGCCAGCAAGCAACGTCGGCCGTAGTCATTTGTTGGCTGTCTGCCGACGCCATAAAGATCCAATGTCTCCTGGGATTCCTTGGTCAGATCAAAGAGCTTCGGAGATTCGGTCTGCATCTTGAACGCCAGGTCGTAGGCGTTGATGCGCGCGTTGAATTCCTCATCCGCCGGGCTCAACCCGGTTCGATTCAGATTTCGGATGAAGTCCAGCGTGCGGCGGCGCTGCGCCAGCGTGACTCCGGAAGGAAGTTCCAGGTTCAAAACCGGGCGATCTCCGGGACGAAACATCGTCGGCTGAAAGATCGCCGGAAGAAAACCGTTCGCATACATCGGCTGTCCGGCTTCGAGAGCGCCCTTCGGGTCTGGCATGACAACGTAGGATGGGAGTGAATCACTCTCCGAACCGAGGCCATACGTAATCCAGGAACCCATGCTCGGGAAACCTGGCACCACCCGGCCGGTGAAGAGTTCATACTGCGCGCCGGAATGGACCACCATGTCGCCGTGGCAGGAACGAATCACCGCCAGCCGGTCCACCCACCTGGCGGTGTGTGGGAACAGATCGGAGACTTCGATCCCGCTTTGGCCGTGCTTCTTGAAAGTGCGTTTCGTACCCAGCAGCTTCGCTCCACTTTTGACGAACTGATACTTGGCCTCACCGAACTCCTTTGGCCTGGGCTGGCCATTCAGTTGATTGAGTAGCGGTTTCGGATCGAACGTTTCCAGATGGCTCGGCCCGCCAGCCATGAAGAGGAAGATTACGGATTTCGCCTTTGACGCGCCGTGCGAAGGGCGTGGAGCGAGCGGATTGATTCCTGCGGCCCGCGCTTCCTGCTCATGCAAGAGAGACGCGAGCGCGAGTGATCCAAATCCGCAGAAGGCATCGCGGACAAATTCCCGTCGCGTGCGGGTGATGCGCACGTGCTCTGGTTGGTTACTGGACATAGAGGAAAGCATTGAGATTGAACAACGCCAGTGCGAATTCCTTGAGGGGCTGTTCTTTCAGGAAGGCGGTCGCGAGTGTGCGTTCGCTGCTCGATGGTTCGCGGCCGATCGCAAGCCAGTAGGCTTGATCGATGATCTTGCGGCGGCTCCCGCCCGTTTCCCGCTCCAATCTTTCAGTAAACGCCGCCGCGAGTTCATTGGAGAGTTTTCCATTGAGCATCTCCAGGGCCTGCGGAGCATGCGTGCTGGATTCGCGGCGGCCGCAGCTTGTGAGCAACGCTGGTTGATCGAACGCTTCCATGAAAGGCAGGTGCAGGTTGCGTTTCGCGATGAGATAGATCGAGCGGCGATAGTGCTCGTCAGCGCTGCGGGCGACCTCCCATTGGGACGGCTTGTAGAGTAATTCAACCAATTCCTTGTCCACGGGTACCATGACGCTGGGGCCGCAGACCCGCGGATTCAGTTTGCCCGAAACAGCGAGCATGGTGTCACGAATTTCCTCGGCGGATAGGCGTCGCTGGCTGTAGTGCCACAGCAAACGATTCTCCGGGTCCAGCTTTACCGCGGTTTCGGAAATCGGCGACCGGGATGACTGCCGGTAAGCGCTGCTCAACACAATCAACCGATGAAGCGGCTTCAGTTGCCAGCCATTCTTCACCAGTTCAGTGGCAAGCCAGTCGAGCATTTCTGGGTTGCTGGGTCTGTCGCCGTGATTTCCGAAATCGTTGGGCGTCTTCACCAGGCCGAGTCCAAAGTGGTGTTGCCACACGCGGTTCACGATGACTCGCGCCGTGAGCGGATGGTTGGGATCAGTCAGCCACTGCGCCAGGTGGGTCCGTGGGTTGGCTGTATCTGCTGGCAGTTCTGGAAAAGCTTCGTCCACCAACACGCTCGGCGGACGCGGAGCGACCACATCGCCTTTTCTTTCCCAATCACCACGTTTCAAGACATGAATTTCCGTTCGCTGCGCCGGGTCGTTACGCGTGCTGGGAATGGTGGGAGGAGGGCGTGGCATTTTGGATTCCAACGCCTCAATCTGTTCATTGAGTTTGGTTCGCTCATCGCCTTCCGCCTTGTCCGCGGCCTTGCGAAGCTTGCGGAGTTCATCATTGATCGTCTTGGTTTGTTGCTCCCAGTCCTTCTTCTGATCGGCTGGGACAAGAAGGATGTCGTTTTCCTGAGTTCCGGCCATGTAAGCCTGGAGCCGGTAGTAATCCTTCTGCAGGATTGGATCCAATTTATGATCGTGGCAGCGTGCGCACCCGACCGTCAGGCCGAGAAACGCCGCGCCAATCACGTCCGTCCGCTCGGTCAGGACTTCGTTGCGGCTCAGGGCAATCTCCGGGTTGCCGGCATTGCGCCGCACCGGGCCGAGCCTGTGGAAGATGGCTGCGGTCGAACCTTCGTTATCGCTCGACGCGAGCTCGTCGCCGGCGATCTGCTCGGTCAGAAACCGGTCGAATGGTTTGTCCTTCTGAAATGACTTGATGACGTAGTCTCGAAATCGCCAGGCATCAGGCAGATGACGGTCGTACTCGAACCCCTCCGTTTCCGCGTAGCGGACAACATCCAGCCAATGCTGCGCCCAGCGTTCGCCAAAATGCGGGCTGTCGAGCAGTCGATCCACCAGGCGCTCGTAGGCGTCGGGTGATCGATCATTCACAAATAACCGCACTTCCTCGGGCGACGGTGGCAAGCCGGTAAGATCGAAAGTGACCCGGCGGATCAAGTCAGCCTTCGTCGCGGGCGGGGCAGGGGAGAGTCCTTTCCCTTCCAGGCGCGCAAAAACGAACGCATCAATCGGATTTTGAATCTTGAATTTTGAGCTTCGCACACTGGGGACCGTGGGCGGCTTCACCGGCTGAAATGACCAAAACTCGCGAGCCTTCTTAAAATCCACCCCGGCGGACACTGCTTCCACCGCCCGGCTCGCGACAGCATCGCCAGCATAAACTAGTGAGGTAGCGAGGCTGCAGAGCGCGAAACCAATCAACGCTGCGGCGCAAAGTTGCAAACGCCATTTCATGGGTGATGGCACAGTGCCCGGATCTGATGAGGGCGACAATGCTATTTTCTGGATGGAGCCAGTTGTCGGATTTGAACCGACGACCGACGGTTTACAAATCCATAACAAGCACTTCGCGATGGCAACGTGAATATGCGTTGTAACCGCATGAATACTGCATGGAATGGAAGTTGTGAATTTTCTTCAAAATGCTCCCATCACGCACCAAAACGCAGTTTCACTGTTACACTTTGTTACACTATCGGCGACGGACAACTGATTCTTGGATCACCTCCGGGCGAGCACAAGGCGCGCATCTCGGTTGGCTTGGGTAAGCTGTTGACCACGGAGATCGCGCCTGTCCCCGCCGCCAACACGGCTGGGTGACGACTCACCCGGCTTTCCAAGCGAAGAAAAAAAATAACAATCCTTATTCTTGGGCCGGGACCGGCTCCCAGAAACCGACCCCCATGCCCCTTCTTCCACCCTCCCCTTTTTCGGAGGCAAGCCCGACGCGTCATCAGGTCATTTTTAAAAGTCCCGTCTTTTCATCAGAACCCGGGCGCCGACTACGGGCAGAGGTTGGATCGAACAAAGAATGCCTTTCCGGTCGGCCGCCCTGATGGAAGCCCGGGGCACACCGCTTTTTGAGCACGGCCTTTCTTCTCAAAGCGAGGCGTGAAACTTTGGAAGCCGGAGTGCCGCGCCAATTCACGGTCTATTTCAATCCAAATCCTTGAGCATCTGCTCAACCACCGTGAGTAACACCGGCAAATCTTTTTGCACCGCGTCCCACAACACTTGATAATCCACGTTGTCGTATCCGTGGCTCAAGTGGTCGCGGGTGCCAGCGATTTCTTTCCACGGCACGTCAGGATAGCGAGCCCGCAAATCCAGCGGCAGCCGCTTGACCCCTTCACCCACGATTTCCAGAAAACGCTCAAGCGCGGCGGTTGCCAGCCAGTCCGCCAGCAATTGCTCCATGGTTTTGCCTGCACAAAGCGTCTGGAGACGGCGGGCTGCGTCTTGAATCTGCCGCAATGTCACCTTCGGATCATGCGCGCTCATAAATGGGAACCGCTTCCCGCCGGACCGTCGCTTCGATGTATTTGTTGAGGCGCGAGCAGAAATCCACCTTGCGGCCAAGGATGCCGGCCAGCGCCTCCCCGTAACCGAAATAACGGAAACCAACCCCCTTCAGCGCGTCTGGCTCAAACTCCGCCAGCACGTCCACGTCGCTGCGTGCGGGATCGAAGTCTTCGCGCAACACCGAGCCGAACAGGCTCAGCTTGCGGATGCCACGCGCACGGCAGAACTCCGCGATTTTCTCGCGATCGATCTGGATGGGCAGTTCGGCGACGCTCATGGCCCGAATCTTCCCGCAAAATCGTTGCTCGTTCAACACTCATTCCGCTCGGATTCAGGGTCGCCGCATTTTGCCCCCTCTGTTGACAAAGGAGAAAGCCAGAAATAGAACCAGCCATCCCTTCCGGGAATCACCGCAACTTGCTCCCGGATACATGTCCGCCGTGATTGCGTGAACGTTTCTGTGAGCATCGATTTGTCAGTGCCACCGCAAGAGAAGCATGTGGCCGCCATGCGACATGCCGCCGGTTCTCTGACCGATGATCCCAGCAGCGTCCGAGTAATTTGGCTGAAACAGATCTGTGCGCACTTCACCGTTCCGGACGCGCGCCAGGAGGATGTGGTTGACCGGATTGGGCGACGGTTCTGGCAGGTGGAGAATTACTGTGATTCAAGCATCGGGTTTTCGCGGAAACCAACTCGGCGAATGAAACAGGCATCGCTTGGACCGACACGTTCGGAGCGTCGAATCCACGCGCGATTGACCCGCCCCCATCACACAGCGCGGGAATGCGGTGAAGGTTTGCGGTTGCACGGGAGAGCGGGAGCCGTGTATTCGTCTGGAATCCTATGCACCTTCACACGTTCCTGCTCTGCGCTTTCGGACTGAGTTTCCTATGCGGATGTTCCTCGGTGAAGCCACCAGAACAGGGTTCCTTCCAACAACGTCCTTCGATGGACGATCCAGCTTTCCTCATTCAAGCGCCTTCGGATTCAGAACGGACGCACAACAAGCAATTACGGGAGCAACGAACGAGGTAGTGATGCCCCAGGACCCACCGTCCCCTGTCTTTCCTCTGGATTCCAATCGATGCGCTTGCTGGCGTGACGACGGGTGCGGGTTGCGGGTTGCCTGCGGCGGGTGCGAGGTGTATGCGGAAGGAAACCCATGACACCTCAGAAGCGGGAATTTACCACACGCAGGACAACGGCGATGCCGATGAATCGGTGGGCGAGTTGTCTGGCATGCGGTGTTTTCCTTTCTAGTATCCGAAACAGCCGCTTTTTTCGGCTCAATCAAAAAGTTAGGGCGCTCGACCACGACCTATGAGCACCACGCACGTTCAAACCGAACGTCTGAAGCTGGTTGCCCAGACACGCGAAGAGGTCCGCGCGTACGTCGAGCAAATGCCTCCTCACGAGCGAGACGAGGTTTCGCCGGTCTGGCTCGCACTGCTGGATGGTTCGAGTTCGATCGACCCCTGGATTCATGGCTTTGTGGTGGTGCATCGGGCCACCGAGAGCGTCATCGGGAAGTGTGGCTTCAAGGGTCCTCCAGGAACCGACGGCGCGGTGGAGATTGCTTACGGAGTGGCACCTGAGCATCAGGGCAAAGGTTACGCCACCGAAGCCGCCGCTGCGCTCGTGAGCTACGCTTTGAGCCACGCGGAGGTTCGCATAGTCCGTGCCCACACGCTCCCGGAACCGAATGCCTCGACGCGAGTTCTGACCAAATGTGGTTTCCGACGAGTCGGAGAGATCATTGACCCTGAGGATGGATTGGTATGGAGATGGGAGAAAGTCAATGCAACGGCCCAGAGACAGGCAACGCTTTGACCGGAGCGCGCGCGAGAGCCTGGAATGGGAATGGTGGCTGGCGCGGGTGGGGCGTCGAAGCGAGGCAGGGTTGAACGAGCCTGTGGAAACCACGGAGCCTCCGTTCTCCCATGGGATTCCGGGATCCCGTCTAAAACAGTTGTTGTCGTCGGCCCTGGAATCTGAGACGAAGACTGTATGCGATTCCCCCTCTCCTCCGGTTTTTGCATCATCCTGCTCGCGGTGTCAGTCACGGGATGTTCGCCCATGCGCTATTCACAGTTCACGGGGCGAAACACGGTCTGGCCAACGACTGCCGGTGTGATGGCCGAAACTGCTTACGCCATCCCGGTCTATCGTGGGTTCCCAGAGCGCCCCTACGAGGTGATAGGCAGCGTGAGATTTGAAAACCCGCGAAAGTATTGGGATGACGGAGTCATTCGCATGGCAGCGCATGAAGGAAAGAGGAATGGGGGAGACGCCATCATATTCCGCTCCGGCTCGGCTGTGCCCTCCTCTTGGTTGGATCAATTCACTGGCCGCCCGACGGGCTACGGCGAGGAGCAAACGGCGCTTGTAATAAAGTGGACGCCCGAATCCGTCATCAACTCCAGGAAGGCGGACGAAGAACGATTTTGGGCTAACTTTAGACAGAGATTCCCGGCGCTTTCTGACAACGACCAAGTTTTCCAATTGGCTACGAGTCATCTCATTGAGATGGGCGTCAAGCCGTATAGCCCTGAAATGGAAGAGAGATTGTCGCAAGTGCTGGGGGAAATTCGGAAGCAACCGCGAGAAACTCTTGCGGGTAAATGGTTGGTCAAGGGAGCAGTTCAAACCAGCAGCATCACGTCTTCATCGGGAGCGGAGAACTTTTTTGGATTGGCTACTGTCGTGACGAGTGGGACCAAAATCACCATGATTTCGACAGCAGGCAAGGCAGAGTTCAACTTTAGCGGCAGCGTGGAAGCCGGACAACTAAGCGGCCTCTTGGGTTTTGGCGGCAAGGCATCTTCGCTATCAGCCAAATGCGATGGTGTGGCGCTAAATGAAAAGATTTCCCTTACTTTCCAGAAACTGACCGATAACGGAACAGTGCAGGGGAGCGTGACTTTGCAGCGATAACCACGAAAAACGGAGCGGACCAAAGCATGAAAACAATCATCGCAGTTTTAATCGCATTGGGTGTCACCTGTTGGGGAGTTTATCAGGTGACGACGAGAGGAGCGGACAACGGCGCATTTCAATCTTACGAGTACGCCACCATCCGTTGGGGAGGCCGGGAAAACACACATTTGATCCGCCCCAGTGGAAAGGTGGAGATGCTCGGCCCGCTCCTGGCCCGAGTCCAGCGCCCGGATCGCACCGATGACCGGACCTTTTACATGAACGTCGCCATGAACGCGGCGGCGAAGGAAGGCTATGAGTTCGCGGGGATGACCAATGACGAGATCGTGATGAAACGCCCCGTGGCCCGGTGACACAAGTCGCGATGAGGTTCGGGGCTCGACAGCGTGGAGGGGGCGAGCGCGGCAGCGGGATCTAGCGAACAAAATGAATCAGGCAGGAATGCTCGCCAGCTAAGCCTTCCGAGCAGTTCTGAAAGCCAAGTGATTGCAAGGTGTGAGGAGAGCGATGCGGGGGTGAGTGAGCCTGCCACCGTCGCAGAACGCGGGGATGCGGGGGAGGATTGCGGGTTGCGTCGCGTCGGCGGGCGGCGTATCAGTTCGAGAACCCATGACAAACCAGAAGCGGGAATTCACCACCCGCAGGGCCACGTCGAAGGGGATGACTAGGGCGGCGATTTGTCTGGGTTGCGGCGTTCCCCCAGCTGGCATCCGACATCGCCGCTTTTTCCCGGCTCAATATGACTGTAGGCATCGTCAGGAATGCACATGAACAAGAGTCAGACAATTACTCTATCGCTCGCGGGCATTACGCTTATCATCAATCTTCTATTCCCTCCCTGGGTTTACACTTTTCAGACGCAGGGCATCAGTCAAGTCCGTAATCCCGCTGGCTATGCACTGATCTTCGCACCGCCGAGTGCCCGTCAGACAATGGGGGGCAGTAATCTGCACGGAGTTGCTATAGACACAAGTCGTTTGGGTGTGCAGAGTTTCCTTGTGATTGTCGCTGGCGGAGTAGGGTTGGGTGTGACTACACTTACCAAACGGAGGCGCAAGGGCTGCCCTGATGGCAATAGCTAAAAGTGAACTGCTATCACTCGAACCGTAAAGTCGCAGTTGGCTTAAACGTCGCAGAGGGCTGCGAGGTTTCAAACCCATGATCACAAACCGAATTCTCGGCGTCATCTTGTTGGTCATCGGAATTCCCTTAATTCCAGTTCAGGTCGTTAGCACTTTTGTCCTTGGTCTGGCGGTGACGCTTACATTCGACTTGCTCCTCATTCCCATCAGCATCGTTTGGGTGCTCCTGTACTTTCCGATGCTCGCTCTGTCGTGGGTTGGCAATAAGGTTCCAGGACTCCGCGAGGTTCTCGGCTTCATCTTTATTCCGTGGGTGGTTCTTGCTCATACCTTCATCCAACTCATGCCTTCGATGGGGGAAATCGAAAGTCGAGCTTCCAAGCTGATGTTGTGCGCCTCTTGGCCGTTCACTTGGGAGTTCTCGCTGTTCCTCTCACACAAACTCGAATTGAAATCTGCCGACCCTGCCGCAATCGGTTTGAACTATGTCGTAGAGCGGATGTCGTCCAATGTGAATCTTTACCAGCGCGTCTTGAGGCGAGTAGCTTCTGGGGAACAATTCGACGAATGATTCTGGCAAGCCTCTCATGGCAAGCTTCAAGGCATTGTCCGACACATGCCATTGCCGCCGCCCCCACAGATATGCTACGGTAATGAGCGATGAATGCTGAACCTTCGCTTAAGAAATACAAATTCCTCTCAAGGGCGGAATGGCAGGAAGTCAGAGAGCATTACCTCTCAGGGGATTGCACATTGAGAGAGCTTGGTGCGAAGTTCGGCATTCACAGGCGAACCGTCGAGAATAAGTGCCGATTGGAGCAATGGACCCAGCTCAAGAAGGATTCTCAGGATCTCGTATGTGTGGCAACGAAAGCGGCACGAGAGCAAAGTGTGGCGGCTGTTCGCGAGCATGTAGCCAAGACTGTGGCGGCGGAAGCTGTGCGGCAGGTGTTCTCGGCTCAGGAACTCGTCAGACGAACACTCGACGAATCACGCGACTGGCTGGACCGCATCGACGCCACGGCGCGACATGCAGACCATCAACGCCACCCCGATGCCATTAGGAAATTGACGTCGTCGTGGAAGGATGTGGTCAGGGTCGCCAGATTGACGCACGGCCTCGACCAAACTGGCCCGAGCGTGCAGATTGCCGTTTTCGGGCGAACGGCACACGTCGAGTGTGAGCCAATCTGTGTCGACGCGACCGCGCCTGATCCGAAAGCCTAGTTTCGGAAGTTGATCTGGCCTTGGTGCTTCAACTCGGATCGGAGCCGGGAGTATTCCGAGTTGATTTCGTCGAACAAAGGCTTGATCCCGTCGGCTGTGCCTCCCGAAGCGACGGAGTCCCGAATTTCCATCATCCTTTTCGCAACCTGCATGGCTCCCAGAATGTAAAAGTACCTGAGCAACTCATGGTTTTCGGGGTAAGCGGTCTTGACCTTCAGGTTATCGAAGTGTTCGGAGAGGGTTTTCATGGCGTGAGAGCAGTTTTTTTTGTTCAGGGGGGTGAGTAGGTAGTTTTGGCAGCTTCTACGTGACCATGCAGAGCGGGTTTTTCTGCGCCCACTGCGCCCAACTCGCTCGGTTGAGGCTTTCCTCCCCCCGTTTTGGACGCAGTGGACGCAGTGGGCGCAGAAAAACCTACCTTGCACGGTGTACATAACCACAGGGAGTGGGAGGGGCTTCTCTCCTTCTCTCCTCTTAAAATCCACAAGGGGAGAGAAGGAGAGGGGGTCAAATCCCTCCCTGCTTCAGATATTCCACAAATTTGGGGATTTCAGGGCGCATCTCTGCAAGCTGCCTCTCGCTCTCCTCCACGGATAATTCTTCTTTAAGGTGGGAATTGGTGAGAAGGGGAAGCATTTCCCGCTCAAACCGCTCCCGCAAGACCTTCCCGCTTCCTGGTACCATCTCTTCACCGATCTCTTGGATGAGTTGGAGGAGTAGATCCCCCTCTGTGTTCTGGTGCGCTGTTCGTTTCGTTCTATTCATGTTTCATTTATCCGTTGTGGACGCTGCGACGCGTCCGGGGTTTCTGGTGCTTCGCTTCAACTACCGACCGTGCATGGTGGGTTTTTCTGCGTCCGGTGCGTCCGGTGCGCCCAACTTCATCGTTTGGGCATTGGAATACCCCCTGTGGACGCAGCGGGCGCGGGGTTTCCCACTCTGCCCAGCCGGATCCAGCGGTTGCAGGATTTTCCAAACTCAACCTCGTAGCCGACGCGCCGAAAGGCGGGTGCCAATCGTTTCAGGGCTTCGGACAGGGCTTTCGGAGTTTTCGGCCAACCCTTGCCGCGGACCAGGACCTCCTTAGCCTGTTGTTGCAGCTCGTCCCATAATTCCTTCGGTTGGCCCGCCCACGCGTCCTTGTCCTTGAGGAAATCAACAATGGCGCCACCGACGACATCGCCTTCGACAGAGGAAAGCGCACCACGGTTGATGCTCGAACGGTAGGCGGCGAGGAACGTGCCCTCACTGAATCCGAATGCAGTCTCGCTGGCGATGGCCCAAACGACAGCGTCTGCCATACGAGGCAGCGATTTTCGGGACACTTGGGACTTCCTTCGCAGGGCACAGGCCAACCCGTTGAGAATCGCCGAGAAGATCACCGGCGCGGCGAGTTCAAGTTTTCCGGACAGTTCCTCTTCGGTAAGACGCCGGTCTTCGGGGATGAGTTCGAGTTCGATCTGCAAACAGCGTTCGGCCAGATCCGGGCGGGAAGCAACATCCCCGATGCCATTCAAGATGACCGGGCGCTTGACCGAAAAGGTGAACTCCTCGCCGTTGGTGAAAAGCTCCCTCGAAGAATTCCCACCCCCTGTGGACAGGCGGCAAAGGGCATCGCTCAGCCAGTTCGGCAAATGAGAAAGATTGTCGAACGCCACGCACCGGTTGTTCGTCGCCTGGACCAGGAGATCGCGTTCATCTCGCGGAGGCGAGACGAGCGGCACTTCGTTCGGATCGATGAGGTTTCTGATGGTTTTCGACGCACCACTTTTACCAGTGCCTTGTTCCCCGACGATGTTCAGGATAAAAAATGGGCCGTCCGGGTGGTAGGAAACGATCAGCGCGCCAACGACCAGCGCACGCTGGGCCGGAGTCACATTTAGGACCTCCCACAGAGGTTCAATCGACCCCTCGCTTGATGGCGCTGGGGAAGGCAGAGCCCTCATGTTCCGGGTGCGAACAAAATTGACGGGAGACTTTTCCCGCACCCGCCACCCATCGGCTGAGACTTCGATGACCCGCCACCCAGGATCACAGAGATCGATCAGGATGTTGTCTCCAAGTCGTGCGACCCGCATGGAAACGTTCTCTTCCTTGCCATCGAAGTTTCCTTTGGCGGTGAGCACGCCGACGGCATCCGTCAACGCGTTCCGGTTCAGAGCCTTCTTGGTCGATTGATAGTAGCGATGCTCCAGCAGAGACTTGAACCGCCTCGAATCAATGGGCCAGATCTCAATATGTCCACCAAAAGGGATCTTCGCAAAGGCGCGGCCATCGGGGGTGTGAAAAAACTCAAAGTCCCCTGCGAGTTGAACGACTTTGGCTGCGGCGGAATTCCTCTCCTTCGATCCATCAGCATCGCTGCCGCTGTCAGCTCCAGCTGTGCCCCCTGCTGAATAAAATTCCCCGTGATCGATGGTCGCCCATGTCGAGTTTCGGTAATCGTCGCGCTCCCACTTCGGCCGGTACAAGGCGGATTTCTCAAAGAGGCGAAAGGATCGATCCTTGTCGCCGCTGGTCCAGAACCGCAGCACCGCAAGCAAGGAGGCGTCCGCTTCGGATTGAGACGAAAACCCGGCACCACGCCAATTTCCCTTGTCATACAAGAGTACGAATTTTTCACAGTTCTTTGCGATGCGGGCTCGCTTCAACAGCTCGGCGTCATCGGGGATGTGAGCCTGAGCAGATGGGGTTGCGGATTTTTCTTCTGCCTTTGCTGTTGGCTTCGCCGGAAAGACCTCTGCGAGCAAGGCATCGATCTCCTCTTGTCGGGGCTCAATGGTCGCTGGAGTCCTCGGCAGGTGCTTGCCAGTCATCACAAAGAAACGTTTCTCGGAATAGATCTCGACCCCGAGAGTGGAATTGCGTCTCCCTCGTTCGCCAGGGATGCGCCCCAAAACAATGACGTGAATTCCGCTCCCCGACTGTGAAAGTTCCGCATAGCTGGCAAACCGATCCACCCAAGTTTGAGCGAAGGCGTCCAGCTTGCCCGTGCATGGATCAATGTGATGGTCGAAGTCGATGCCTGTCAAATTGCCATCGACTGCGAACACAAAACCGATTCCTGAGAACTTGCCGGTGCGGTTAGCAGCCACCGCATCATCAAAAGTGCTCCATGTCTTCGGATCGTCGACGGCTGCTTCCTTCCCGTTGGGTTGAAAAGGAACCTTTGTGATCCTGCCCTTTTTCGTCTGCAATTTCCAAAGGACCCATTGATCCAGAGCGCGAAGTTCGCTGGGAATGTTTTGGAAGTCGCTGGTTGAGTCAGTTTTCGGAACTGCTTGAGGGTTGAACTTCGGGATCGGAAAGGCTAAGGTTTGAATGTTATTTGGTTGCGCGAGGGGTGCTGTAGCGGGCGCCCCTTTTTCTTTTTCTGGATTCATTCATTGCTCCCTTAGTTTTTCGTGGTGAAGCGTTGGGTGCCGTACTTTTGAAGCATCCAACGGTCGGCTTCCTCGATCACGATGCGGACGCGACGTGAACCAATTTTGCAATGTGGGAGTCCGTCCGCGATCAGGTTGTCGATGTGCCGAGGAGAGAAGAGCCAGTGCTGAGCGTAGCCCTTCTTGTCGGTGACCGCATTTGTATGGCCGGTGGCGGTGTCCGGCGTGGGTGGTATGGTTTCGTTCACGCCCCCAGCATCGGGCGTGACGAACGGATGCGCGATTCCGTGACCGTGCTTTTAGTTCCGACATGGTTGTCGGCACACCTGCGCCGGCAACTCTTACTCGAAGCGGATGCTGTCTAAAGCGCGGCGGTAATGGGCGAACTCCTGGGCATACGCCCCTTGGTTCATTTGACTGTCCTCGAAAGAGGAAATCAGCGGAAGCCAATCCTCCCAGCGTGCTCTTTGCTTTGGGGAGGCATACCTGCGACGCGTGCGACGGTAAACTTTATCCATTAGTGAAACGGCCCTATCGACCTCCAAATCGGATGCAACGGCCATAAGCAGGTAGCCTTGGCGGTATGCTTGGACGGCTTGTGAAGCGATGGCCGCATCCCATTCATCGGCAGTCGGTGGATTCGCCGCGAGATCCGCGTTGATAATTTCGCCAATCTCCTCACCTGGTCTTTTCCCCTTCGTTTTATCGCCCAAGGCAATTCCCCGTAGGTCTCGGATTTTTGAATCGGCTAATTCATTGATGGATCGGCAGAGCAATTCCTCCCAGCGGAAGTCGAGTCCCTTAAGGAAGCCGATGGAACATTTCCAATTCTCGCGCTCAATGTAATTGAGCATTGCCCACGATTTGAGTCCCATACGGCACGTCCAGTGGATGGGGCGTGGCTCTTTATGTTGTCTGAGACGTTGATGAATCAATGCGTTTAAACGAGCATCGATAACCTCCCGCGGACAATCCGGGCATTGGGAGATGACGGCAGCCCGATCTTCACGAGTCGGCAGCCTCCTTAAAAATGCCTCCCCAACAAGGGGGTGACGGCGGACAAGTTCATAAAGAGCCGCTTCGCGTGCAATCGTCTTCCGGCCTTCCCACCAATGATCGTGGTCGAAATCATCTGCAAATGGTGGGCGCAGGTGCCATGTGTAACGATCACGAACTGCCTGCGTGAGCGCCTTGAGCGACGACGATTTCGGGCTGGCGGGCTTCTTCTTCTTCTTCTTCACATGGGTGTGGCGGCGAGTGTGACGACGTTGGTGGCCGCTTTTTCAGGCATGACCGCAAACCACTTTTCCGCGTCGGTCAGCTTCACAAGCTCGCGATAGTGCTTGTGAACAACGGCAGCAGAATTGCCGCACTCCCCGGCCACGCGCCCGGCGTCGTTGGTGAGCGCGAAACGATAGCTGGCGTAGGAGTGACGCAGGGCATTCTGTTTCCATTTCACTCCTGCGGCGGCGGCGGTGGCTTGCTGGGCTTCGTAAAACTCATCGTGTGCTCCCTTCCACACCAGTCCCGTGCATTGCGAGTAGGAAGCCAGCCAGGCGGCGAGACTATCGGAGATGGGGACAACGCGCCGACTTGCTGTTTTGGCCTGCTTGGCGCCGATGACGATGAATCGTTCGGCAAGATGAATGTCGATCCAATCCAGCCGCTCAAGCTCGGCTGATCGCAAACCGGCAAACGCGCCAATGGCGAGACAAGGCAGGAATTCGGGCGGCGCGGCGGCGAGCAGTTTTCTGATCTCACCGGGCGTGTAGATTTCCATGCCGCCACCTGTGACCTTGATCGCTTCCGTCGTTGCGGATGGGTTGTCGGCGGCGTAGCCGCGAGCGACGGCGAATTCAAAGAGCAGGTTCACGACGCGGCGATAGTTCATGTAGCTCTGCGTCGAGAGTTTCAGGCTGTCCAACCAGCTCTGAATTTCCGGAGTTGTCACATCGCAGCAATCCTTGCAAAAGGCATCGGCAAAGCGTCCGAGCCGTATGCGAAGGTCCTGCTGGTATCGGGGGGAACTCTGCCGGCCTTCTTTCACGGCGAGCAATTCGGCGACGACTTCCGAAACCCGCTTGCGGGTGACGCTCTTGTGGCGGGCCACGTAGAACTTCACGGCGGCGAGCAGATTTGGCAGATCCCGCACGGACTCAAGGCATTTGGCGAGTGTGTCGGCGGCGGTTGTCAAGGAGACACCGTGGGGCTTCAGGCTCTGGATGGCGGCGGAGTAGGCGGCGGCATCGTCGTTTGTCATGGAGGCGGCCAGGACATCGCGCTCGCTCATGCGCCGGGCCAGGAGGTTCGCTGCTTCCATCGCCGCCGTCTCGGTGGGGTAGGAGTCGAAGCGGCGTTTGCCTGCGGCGTAGTTCGCCACCAGAAAGCCAGGCGTGCCCGTCGGCGTATTGCGGCGATAGATGCTGACGGTGACCCGGCCGAGCCGGATCTTGCGAGGCCACTTGGAGGTTTCAGACTTGGTTCGTGACGGCTTCGTGTTCATGCGTCACTGTTACACCTGTGTTACACTTATTGCAAGTTGGAACGTTTTTCCAAGTGGATATTCCGTTGCAAGTGCTTGGTGTTGAAGTGGAGCCAGTTGTCGGATTTGAACCGACGACCGACGGTTTACAAAACCGTTGCTCTACCACTGAGCTAAACTGGCCTGGCGCGTCTTCGCACTGAAGCCCGCAACTTAGCGCTTTCAGGACGAACAGCGGGCGTAACTTACCGACTGGGCACCGAGGATGCAAGAGGATGGATGAATTTTGCCTAAAAGGGAGAAGAAGCGCTTTCTCGTGGTGACGAGTGCCGTCGTGAAGCCGATTGCAGGGAATTTCCCCCACACTTGATTCCGGGAACCTGTTCCACTACCGTCCGCGCCTTGGTTTTCGGCCGCAGGCCCTGGTGGACTGCGGTTCAGATGAACCGGAACTCAACTAAGCCATGTCCGAAAGCTACATTCAAAACCTGTTCGCCGAACGCATCGGTGGGAAGAACTACGGCAAATCCACCGCCATTTACAAATTTGAGAAGATCAAGCGCGCCAAACGCGCGGCACTCACTGCCAATCCCGGCGCAGAGATCATTGACATGGGCGTGGGTGAACCGGACGAAATGGCTTTTCCAGAAGTCGTCGAACAGCTTTACGTCGAAGCGAAGAAATCCGAGAACCGCGGCTATGCCGACAACGGCGACGCGGCGCTCAAACAGTCGGCCGCGCGCTACATGGAACGTGTTTGCGCCGTGCGAGGCATCAATCCAGACAGCGAAGTACTCCACTCCATCGGCAGCAAGGCCGCTCTCTCGATACTCCCTGCGTGTTTCATCAATCCCGGAGATGTCGTCCTTATGACAACGCCGGGTTATCCCGTGTTCGGCACGCACGCCAGATACTATGGCGGACTGGTCCACAATCTTCCCCTGACCGAGGACAAGAGCTTTCTCCCCGACCTTGATTCTGTTCCCAGCGACGTGCTCACGAAAGCCAGGGCGCTGGTGATCAATTATCCCAACAACCCGACAGGCGCTTCCGCCACGCCCGAGTTTTACGAGCGCGTTGTTCATTTCGCGAAGAAGAACAACCTCATCGTTGTGTCGGATGCGGCTTACGCGGCTCTGGTCTTCGAGGGCAATCCGTTGAGTTTTCTCGCAACTCCGGGCGCGAAGGACGTGGGCGTTGAACTTCACTCGTGCAGCAAAACTTTCAACATGACCGGCTGGCGCGTCGGTTTCGTCGCGGGAAACGAACTGATCGTCAAGGCCTACGGCGACGTGAAGGACAATACCGACTCCGGCCAGTTCCTCGCGGTGCAGCACGCCGCCGCATATTGCTTCGATCATCCCGAGATCACCGGGAAGATCGCCGCCAAATACTCCCGCCGCATGGGCGCGCTCGTCGATACTCTCAAAGCCGCAGGCTTCAATGCGCGCAAACCAAAAGGTTCCTTTTTCCTCTACGTCAAGGCGCCCAAAGCGGCCTCCAAGAAGGATGGCTCACGCATCGAGTTCGAGACTGCTGAAGATGTGTCGCAATGGCTGATCACCGACCGCCTCATCTCGACGGTGCCGTGGGATGACGCCGGCAATTATCTGCGCTTCAGCGTCACCTTCGTTGGCAAAGGCGAGGCTGAGGAAAAGCGCGTCCTCGGAGAAGTCTCGCGACGGCTCGGCGAAGTGAAGTTCGAGTTTTAGCCCCTCAGTTTCAATGGGCTGAAACATCTGGGGCTTTCCGGAACGGCTTACACCAATTCCTTGATCGGCTCGATGCCAGGATCGACCAGATAATGTGGGCGTCCTTGCGTGTCCTGCACTTTCGCTTCCTGCAGATTGATGCCGAGGTTGTGGTACAGGGTGGCGAATACTTCCTGGAATTTCACGGGACGCTCAATCACTTCTGCTCCTAGTCGGTCGGTTGAGCCAACGACCTGACCTGTTCGCATCCCGCCGCCGGCGAGCAGGGCGAAGGTCACCTTCGGCCAGTGGTCCCGGCTGTTCATGTTATTGATCTTCGGCGTACGTCCAAATTCGCCCCAAACCACTACTGACACGTCCTTGTCCATTCCGCGCTCGTGCAAATCCGTGAGCAAGGCGGACAGGCCCATGTCGAGATAAGGAAACTCGGCGCGCGATTCCACGAAATTCATGCCATCGCCGCCGTGCCAGTCCCACCGGCTGTAATTGAGCGATACCACCCGTGCTCCGGCTTCGACGAGCCGTCTTGCGAGGAGAAAACTGCGAACCATGCGTGGCGCTCCATCCCGTCGATACTTGGTATCGTCCGGGCCATAACGTTCCACGATGCGCGGGTCTTCTTGCGAGAGATCGAGAGCTTTCGCCACGCCTCCACCCGCCAGCAGGTCCAGCGCCTGCTGATGGAATGTATCCATGCCCTCCATCACTCCCGTGTTGTCGGCTTCACGATGAAAATGGTCGATGGAAGCGCGGAGCGCCTCGCGGTCGCGCAGACGTTCGAGGGGGATGCCTTCCAGCGTCAGGTTCGCCGCTTTGGCATTCGGGTCTTTGGCCACGAGACCCATCGGCGTGTGCGCCGGTCCGATGAATCCACCGTTGCCGGCCTCTCCCCAGGTCCGGTTTCCCGTTGGGTACATGAGTGACAAGTGAGCGGGGATGCCGGGACGCGACCCCTGTAGTTTCGACACCCACGCGCCAAAGGCCGGCCAACCGCCTGGAGGTGCCACGCCGCGGCGCGTGCGGCCGGTCATGCACTGGAAACAATCATGATCACCCTCGGAATCCACAATCGACCGGATGATGGCGAACTTGTCCGCCATTTTTGCCAGTTGCGGGAACAACTCGCAAATCTCCATCCCCGGCACGTTGGTCTTGATCGGCTTGAACTCGCCGCGCACCTCGGCCGGGGCCTCGGGCTTGAGGTCGAACATGTCCAGGTGCGGCGGTCCGCCCGGCAGATAAATGTTGATTACCGCCTTGTGCGAGGAACCCGTTTTGGCCCTGGCCTCGAGCGCGAATAATTGTGCGAGCGACAAACCGCCCGCCGCCATGCCGCCAATCTTCAGAAAGCTGCGGCGTGAAATGCCATCACAGTGCGTGCTGGCCAAATCGAGACGTCCAAGAATATCTAGCATAGGCGATCCTGCTTTTTTGTGCGGCTGCTAAAGGGAAAGTAAGCCGTGGATGGGAGAGGATGCCAAGCTTCTATTTTTTCCCGGGTGGGGGAAGCCATGTCAGGCACCAAACATCGTAACCATTCACGCCCTAATGCGTGAACTCAGCCGAATTTGAACAGCGTAGTGGTTCAAGAAGAGTTTGCTGGGATCAGCGATGGGACTCGCAGGCCGCTGGCCCAAGCGGTCACCGCTTCGCAGAGGCAGCCGAAAATCGATCGT
>SIBF01000056.1 GCA_009695275.1 Pedosphaera sp.
ACAATGCGCAGGCTTCGTCGTTCGGGAAAAGTCGCTGGAAATCTGGAAGGGAGTGCGGGAACGGAAGATCGTCGCGTTGATGAATGTCCATGAACATGGTTCAGGCATCATACCCTCGATCATTGAGGGTAACAACCGGATAGGCATGCGTAGAACTTTCATAGACTTGTCGCAGTTTTTATCGACAGAAGTGGCTCCCCCCTTTAGTCGCCATTCTGTCATCTGCGGTTATCTCATTGCCACTACGGAAAAGAGGCTACTGGCTTGCGGCCAAGTAGCCTCCAGATTCGCTAATTCAGCGAATTAGAGAGTATGGCTATCCAGTTGACTCTTGTGGCCTGCAAATTGCCCCAACCGGTGGGGTGTTTAAGGGCAAACTGGCTACCAGCCGTTGCGTCACAAGAGTCAAGTGCATAGGCCTATTAGAGAGTATGGCCCAGCGCAGCGTTCGGGCATGTCGGATTCGCGCCGACGATTGTCTCGACGTAAGCCGAGTTGTCAGCGGGGCAGGTTGGCAGCACACTGCCCTTGAGATAATCGGCGATGCTGTTCGCACCGGACGTGGTGACGGTGTCACCCTGTTTCTGCTTCTGCTCCAGAGCCCACTGCTCAATAGCTCCATCGATCTGGCGGAGGTTGTTGATGCAGGCGTTCTTCTGGGCCGATGTGCGAGCCTTGACGAAATTGGGAATCGCGATGGCAGCCAGGAGGCCGATGATCGCGACCACGATCATGATTTCAACAAGGGTGAAGCCGGACTTACGATTAGTTTTGATTTGCATGGTTTTTATTTTTGTTTTTCTGCTTGCGGCCGTGAACGACACGAAAGGCTGTTTTATTAGTACGACTTCGTTCACTCATTGCCTTCCGCTAACCGCGTTGACGGACTTCTAGCGGGCATCGTGCCAGTGCTCCGTTCTCTTTCGCATCTGAATGTTTCAACACTGCTCATCAGCATTGGTTGCAAGCGTAGGAAGTTGGACTAGCGAAACCAAGTTGCTTCCCACGTGCTGGTTGCAAAGGCGAAAGTTGGCCATTCGGGCTGGTCACGGAGGTTCAAGAGTTTTCATTCAGCAAGTCCGAGCGATGCAACTACGGCCCAAAGCCGTCGCAATCTGTCTTGGACCTGGAAATTCTGTCCATGAATTGCCTCATTGTTGGACGGATGGTGTTGTTTCGAGTGCCCTGAGTGTGGCAGCCGGAGTGTGGCAATAATCCAGGATAAACTATTGGCTTTCAGCGAACCTCGAGTCGCAACGACAACTGGAACCCTAGAAGACTTGTCGGCTCCAGGCGGTAACTCTAAGGTCCGCGCCGTGAATCAGGACTCTCGAATCTTTGTGGCGGGTCATCGTGGCCTTGTCGGAAGTGCCATCTGGCGCGCGCTTCAGGCACGCGGATTTCTGCATTTGATCGCGCGGACTCGTCAGCAGCTCGATCTGCAGGATCCTCGCGTGGTGGCGGAGTTCTTCGTAACCGAGCGTCCTGACTTTGTGTTCCTTGCCGCCGCCAAAGTGGGAGGGATCCAAGCCAATAACACTCGGCCCGCCGCATTCCTCTATGAGAACTTACAGATTCAGAACAACGTCATCCATGCCGCACATCAGAGTGGCGTCAGAAAACTGCTGTTCCTCGGCAGCTCGTGCATCTATCCCAAACACGCTCCGCAGCCCCTCAAAGAGGAGTATCTGCTGACGGGACCGCTCGAACCGACCAACGAGTGGTACGCCATCGCGAAGATCGCTGGCATCAAGATGTGCCAGGCCTACCGCCGCGAGTACGGGTGCGACTTTATCAGCGCCATGCCCACCAACATGTATGGCCCCAATGACAACTACGACCTCGAAACTTCACACGTTCTGCCAGCGTTGATGCGGAAGTTCCACGAAGCAAAAATGTCAGGACATCCTCAAGTGACCTGCTGGGGCACGGGCACTCCATTGCGGGAATTCCTCCACGCGGACGACCTTGCCCGAGCTTGCGTCTTCCTGATGGAACATTACTCCGGCGAGCAAATCGTTAATGTTGGCAGCGGCAGCGACGTGTCAATTCGGGAACTTGCAGGAATCATTCAAGGCGTCACCGGTTTCTCTGGTGATGTTGTTTGGGATGCATCCAAACCTGACGGCACCCCCCGCAAGTTGATGGACAGTTCGAGGATCTTCAATATGGGCTGGCGTCCCGAGATCCGCTTGGAGGACGGAATCCATGGGGTTTATGAAGGCTTCCTAAAGCAGTGTGAGTAGTCGCTTCTTGCTGCCAATGACAGACAGATCAGGTCGTGTTCAGGCTTTGAGGGCCTGAAAACCTTTTGCTTCAAGGAGTGCGCCAGCTACAATTGAATCATGAATTCATCTCACACGCTCGCTTTCGCTTTACTGGTGTTGGCTTGTGCCTCAGTCGGCCTTCGTAGTCAGAATTACCGTCCGCCGAAAAAGGATCTTGGATTTCCTGTTTACACGAATGCGCCCGCAGGCCGCCAGATGAGCGGTCAGCACGCTCCGGCGTCCACCCCTCCTCTCTCACCCACCGATGCGCAGCAGAAATTCACGCTCCCGCCTGGCTTCGAGATTCGCCTCTTCGCCAGCGAGCCGGAGGTCGTGAATCCCGTTGCCATGACCTGGGATGAACGTGGGCGTTTGTGGGTGCTCGAACTTTACGAATATCCGCTGGGTGCCAAGCCCGGTGAGAAGGGGCGTGACCGCATCAAGATTTTGGAAGACACCGACGCCGATGGTGTTGCGGACAAGGTCACGGTGTTCGCCGACGGGTTCAATCTCGCCACCGGCCTCGCGCTCGGCAACGGGGGCGTGTACGTCGGCCAGGCACCGCACTTCCTGTTTCTCAAGGATACGGATGGTGACGACAAGGCTGATACGAGGGAAATCATCAAGACTGGCTTCGGATTGGAAGATCGCCATGAGCTGCTCAATGGCTTCACTTGGGGACCCGATGGCTACCTTTACATGACCCACGGCGTGTTCACGGTTTCGAAAGTCGTCGATCCCGCCGCGCCGAAGGTTGATCCCGTCATGCTCACTGCTGGCGTGGCGCGATTCCATCCGATGACGAAGAAATTTGAGATCTTCGCCGAGGGCACAAGCAATCCATGGGGTGTTGATTTCGACAGGACGGGCAACGCGTTCGTCAGCGCGTGTGTCATCGAGCACTTGTTTCACCTGGTGCCCGGTGGAATTTACGATCGACAGGCAGGCCAACCGCCACATCCCTACGCCTATGAATTGCTCCACGCCATCAACGACCACAAGCACAAGATGGCTGCCTACTCGGGCATTCAGGTCTATCATGGCGACCAGTTCGCCGCGGAAAATCTCGGCACGATTCTCCAGGGCAACATTCACGACAATGCCATCCACCAGGACAAACTCACGCCGAACGGCTCCACCTTCGTCGCGTCGCAGTGGCGGGATCTTGTCCGGGGAAATGACGGCTGGTTCATGCCCGTGAGCACGCAGGTCGGCCCCGACGGCGCGGTGTGGATCATGGATTGGTACGACAAATATCCGTGCTACCAGAACGCCAACGCCGATCCCGCCGGGGTGGATCGCGAGCACGGCCGGATCTGGCGCGTCGTTTACACTGGCGAGGAGAAAGGCAAACCCGTGCCTTCACGACCGTCGCGCGACATGAATCTTGCGAAGCTTTCGAGCGAGGACCTTGTGCAACTCCTCGCGCATAAGAATTCATGGCAACGTCGCACCGCCCAGCGGCTCATCAGTGAGCGCCGGGATTTGCCGAACGCGAACACGCTGCACAAAGACACTGCCCTGCACAAGATGTTCAAAGACGGTCCATCACTGGATGCGCGCTTGGCAGCGTTGTGGACGCTCCACACTTCAGGCGGTCTGGATGAAGAATGGGTGGAGAAGGCGGCTGAAGACAAGGAACCAGCGTTGCGCGCCTGGGCTGCGCGCATTACGGGTGAGCGTGGTTACTGGCTCCAGGACACTTTCAAGCGCTTGGAAAAATTGGCGCGCGATCCTGAACCCACTGTTCGTCTAGCCGTGGCGATAGCGGCACGGCAGTTTGTATCTGGCGCACTCACAGTCAACACGCCGCCCGCCGTTCCCATTCGCGAAGCGGCCACTGGAGGTATTCTCTCCAGCCTTTGGTTCAGCTCATCCGATGCGAAGGATCCAGTGCTTCCATTCATGATCTGGATGGCTGCCGAGCCAGTCATCGCATTTGATCCAATTCACGCTCTGGGCTTCTATCAACAGGATGGGGCGACAAAACAAATGCCGCTGGCGGGGATTTTACTCACTAAAATCATGAGGCGCGTGTGCGACTTTCGTGACGAAGCGCGCCTGAGCGAAGCTGTGATCTCGTTCGGCAAGATTCCCGAGATCGCGCCGGAGACTCTCACGGCCGGTCTCCGTGGTCTCATCGAAGGCCAGCGCGGCAAAGCCATCGCACCCAATGCAGAGGCGGTCTCCGTGATCTCGAAACTCTCGGGCCTGGCAAACTCCGATGTCGCCAAACTCGCCCAACAGCTTGGAACACTTTGGGGCGACGCTTCGGCTTTGAAGGCTACCCTTGCGCGAGTGCTGGACGGTGCGGCTCCCGAGGCGGATCGACTGATCGCCATCCAAACGGCGCGCAAGACGAAATCTGAAAGCACGCGAGATGTGATGCTCCAACTTCTGCGCCGAAAAGAGAACGAGAGTGTTCACACGGAGGTGATCGCCGCATTGGGAGAAGTCGGCGGCGATAGCGTCGGCCAGGCGGTCCTCGATCAGTGGCCGCGCTTCGGCCCGGCCACACGCCGTGCCGCCGCCGATGCATTAAGTTCGCGCTTCCAATGGCGCGGCGCGCTTTTCAATGGCTTGCAAGCGCGGACCATTTCCCCGAGCGACCTGTCGCCGACGCTGATCCGGTCTCTCGTGAATCATAGGGAAGAAGGCGTTCGTGATCGCGCTCAACGGCTGATCGGCCGCTACCGCGATCCCGGTGCCGACAAGCTGAAGCTCATTGCCGAGAAACGGAAGATGGTCCTCGGCGGACAGCCGGACTTGAAAGCGGGTCACGAAGTCGCCACGCGCGCCTGTTTCACATGCCACAAATTACATGGAGAAGGCGCGGAAGTCGGACCGGATCTCACCGGCGTCGGCCGCTCGTCGCTCGACGCGCTCCTGGCGAATGTGATCGATCCAAATCAGATCATCGGTGTGGGTTACGAGAACGTGGAGATTGAGACGAAAGACGACCGCAGCATCTCTGGCCGCGTGGTCGAGAACACCGAAAGCCGTGTCCGCGTGCTCATGGTGGGACCGAAGGAGGAGGTCATCTCGAAGAGCGAGATCAAGTCGATGCGCGTCTCTGAGAACTCGGTCATGCCTGAAGGGTTGGAACAATTGCCGGATGCGGAATTTCGGAACTTGATCTGGTTTCTGCTCGCGCCACCCCAGGATGGACCGCTCACGGAGGAAAAACGCAAGGCACTCATCGGCGTCAACCCCTCCGCCGCCATCGCAAAGCCGACTGATGGTGAATCCATCGCTCTCTGGAATCCTGAGTGGCGTGTGCTGGCACCGGATTTTGAAGGCACGCCCGCAAAACTCCCCGAGTTCGCCGGACGCCACAACGTTCTCGCCACTCACCCCTTCGACGAGAAGCGGGGTGCGGCTTTGGAGCGTGTCATCGAGCTGCCCGCCGGAAAGAAGTCCGTGTTGAATTTCGCTGTTGCCGCGCACGAACAAGGCGATTGGGAATTGCGTGTCCTCGCAAATGCGCGCCAGCTTCACAAGCAACTGGTCAACCACGACGGTGGCCGCTGGAAACAAGTGCGCGTGGATTTGAGCCAGCTTGCAGGACAGAAGGTCACGCTCCGCCTTGAAAATTGCGCGAACAACTGGGCGTGGGAGTTTGGCTACTGGAGTGATTTGAAACTCGATTCATCCGAAGAAGCCGTAGCCAGAAAGTGACTGGCCGAAGGCATGGCAAATCGCGCGTTGAGTCACTACCAATCAGAGCCTGTTCTGTCCGGAGCCATCGCTTCGCTCCTTTTTTAACTCATGGATCGCGGCGTCGCTCAGCGATCGTTCGTACAGCTCACGCTGTTCGCGCCGGGTTCGCTGGCGCAAAACGAGCAGATCCAGGAGAGCTGTGAGCAGTGCGAGCAGCGTGAATGCGAAACAGGCCAGCCAGTAGAACAGGTAACCAATTCCTGACAGATGAGGCTTCAGCAGTGTCTGCCCCCATATCAACATCCCAACGGCGATGAACAGGAAGAGCAGTCCAAACCACCGTCGCCACGCATCAGCCGGAGTTGTCACGCAGTCACGCTAGCAAAAGTCCGGCCTCACTCCAGAAAGAAAGCCAATGCGACCCCTCCCCGGGCGGGAACGATTCTGTCCACGCATTTGCCATATCTTTGAGAGCGAGCGAGTCTGTTTCACGGCCTGAAGATGCTGCCATTGAAACGCGTTGCTTTTGGCAGGGCAGGATGACAGCTTCGTCAAGTAACACGATGAATCCGGTGACCGGAATCCACCAACATGCAACTAGCTAAACAACTCGCGCTTTTCCTCGAGAACCGGCCAGGTGTGCTGGCGCGCGTTTGTCGCGTCCTCAGCGAAGCAAAGATCAATATCTTTGCGATTTCGAGCAGCGACACGGTGGATCACATTGTTCTTCGCATGGTGCTGAGTGACACTCAACAGGCTCTCCGTCTCTTCGAGGAACATGGAACGCTCGTCGTCGTCACGGATGTTCTGATGATTGAAGGGAACAACAAACCAGGTTCGCTTGCCACGATCTCGCAGAAACTTGCGGATGCTAAAGTCAATATCGAGTACGCTTACTGCGCAACCTCTCCCAGCTCGCAAAAAGGCCTGCTGATTCTCAGGGCGGATCAACCGCAGAAGGCTTTGAAGATTCTAAATTCATGAGGCGGGCCGCGAGCAGTGCAGCAGCGCCCTCTTGCTCAATGGAATTGCAGAAGTTCTCCCGCGATGCCTTGGGCGGAAGCCAGGCGCCGCACATCCAGCTTTGACGGATCGAGGCTCCAGCGCGCCGCCAGCGCCGGAACGTTCTCCGCATTTGCCGCGATGGCAGACGATGACGTGAAGTCAAACTCCTCACCATACTCAAAACAGCGCATTCCCACAGCGGATTCTGCTGCGCTCACTTTTCCCTGGTTCCAGACCGTTTCACCAGCCCATGCGTAGGCCCTGATAACGCGGTCGCCATCAACTCGAACCCAGGCGTGGTAATCAAGCGCCCGATCATGGCTGAAAAATTGGACGTGCCCTAATTCGCGTCCCAATTTCATGATGAATCGAAAACTCGCGTCCACATCGTGACTGGGATCAGGCACTCCTGGCCCGAAGATAAACAGCCAGCCTTCGACGGCCGGGGAAATGAACAGTGTTTGATCACCCAGTTGCGCTGGGCCATCGGACCATCGGAAGGGCTTGGCATTATGCAACCCGAGCACTTCTTGAACGGCGCCGGGATTGGAACTGCGGACCGTCAGCCAGCGTGTGACGCCATTAAACAGCATTGACGCAGGGGTTGGAACCGCTTCTGCCCCCGACTTGTCGCTGTCCGACTCCTCAACACATCTCGAACGACGTTTATAGTCGATATGCCGAATGATTGCCAACGTGATCAACATCCCGATGCTCAGGACTGAACAAAGAATTAGCAGAAGCAAGCCCACCGTCACCTGGTTGGTGTATTCAGGAGTCATCGTGATGCGCAAAACTATAGGGATCACTCATAGGGTCTTCAACCAGAAACCTCAAACAACCTCAAACTATGGATTGAGCGGATGCACAGTGGGGGGATCGGTCTAAAAGAAAGAGCCACGCCAAAAGCGTGGCTTTTTCAAGTTAGAATTTGAGACTCTGGAAGTTTACTCAGGCCTTGTCCCGGCCGGTCCAATCGCCCAGGTGCAGGTACTGTTTGACCTTGCGCCGTTCGTAACGATTTTTGTGGGGTTTATCTGGCCGGTCGGCCACTTGTGGGAACGGGTGGTTGGGATTCCGGACAGCTTCCGAGATAACATCAGGAGTTTTTGTCATAGGAGTCGATCCTTTCGGTGGCCCTCACAAGCGGAAATAATGCCATCATCCTCAAGATGGCCTGGCGCTCGACGTGCAACACCTGTTTTTTCCTCATTGGGGACATCCAACAGATACGACCAACCACTTTCGAGCTGCGTTCAAACAAAATCTGTGTGAATTCTGTGCGTCAATTGTATAAAAATCACCATGAGCGAGGTCGTTTTCGGACAGTAGCACCCTTCTGTGCAAAAGATCCGGAACTCCATTCAGCCTCGGTCCGGCTGTCCATAAGTTCGAGTCCATGGCGCTCGTAGGTCTGCCTGACTCGCGGAAACTGGTCCTTCAGAATTCCGGCGAGCACCAGGAGGCCTCCAGGCTTCAACCGGTTGAGAATCTTTACAGCCTGCTCCACCAACAGGTCGTCGATCAGGTTGGCGCACACCAGATCATATCGGACGCGGCTCTGCTCCGAGACTTTCGTCAAATCTCCTCGGGATATTACCAATCGATCGTGAACCCTGTTCCGTCGGGCGTTAGCTTGGGCAACTCGAACAGCCACAGGATCGAAATCAAATGCGCGAACGGGTTGATATCCGAGTTTGACCGCTGCAATCGACAGAATTCCAGAGCCGCATCCCACATCCAGCACCGATTGTTGAACGCTCTTGAGCCGTGCGGCCACAAGTTGCCCCAGGCAGAACGAAGTGGTGGGATGCTGCCCCGTGCCAAAGCTCAAGCCAGGATCGAGCACCACCACCGCTTGTCCGCGGCGTGCCAGCCGCTTGCTCCAGCTTGGCCGGATCAGGAGGGCTTGCCCCACTTCGATGTTCTTGAAGTACTTCTTCCAAGAATGGCTCCAGTCTTCCCGGCGCACCCGGTTGCTTCTGATGGTTCCCGGCCCAATGTCCAGACCCAGACTTCTGAGGGTGGAGAGACCCGAGCGAATCTCGCCCACTTCGGCGCGGCGCAACGATCTGCTCCAGTAAACTGTCAACGTGCTCAATCTCGATTCGGCGTTCTCATAAATTGAGGGATAAAGGCCAAGAATTCTTTCAAGCAAAGCCGCCGCTGGCTCTTCCACTTGCGAAGACGTCAATAGCGATACTTGCCAGAGAGGTTTGGTTTTCATCGGATGTCTCGCCACGGTGTGAAGTTAAGCAACTGAATCTCGCTCTTTTTCGATGGACGCCAATTCACGATTGTCACGCTGGCATATTCGATTTCGAAGGCGGCGGTCTTGTTCAGAGGGAGGTCCAGCAGAATGGACAAGGCCATCCGGATGACGCCGCCGTGGCACAACACCGCCACTGTTTTTTCAGACTGCTCGCGCAAGACCTGCCACATTGCCGTCTCAACACGCGAGCGAAAATGTTCGATCGACTCGGCCTGATCGATCGCTCCATGTTCCAGTTGCTCCAGCCAGGTGAAGGCGCTGATCTGAAATCGATCCTTCACCTGATCCCAGCTGAGGCCGGTCCATTCACCAAAGTCCACCTCTCGAAGATCTGGAAGGATGGTGGGGAGTTTGTCCTGCAACGCAACCAAGGCCGACAATGTCTGTTGAACCCGCCTCATTGGACTGGCGTAAATTGCATCGAACGGATGTCGCCGCAGATACTCCGCCGTCACTCGGGCTTGCTCATGGCCGAACGGAGACAATTCCATGTCAATCCGGCCCCCAAAAACGCGGTGATACGACGACTCCACCTCACCGTGACGAATAAAGACGATCCTTGTTGGAGACAGCATCGGAATTCTCCCGGGGACGTTCAAACTCCAGTCTGGACGACAGCCGCGTCCTGCGCCTGAAACAATTGACGCACACCCGTCTTGGCAAGGCCAACCATGGACGCCAGTTGTTCCTCGCTGAAAGTAGCCTCTTCACCAGACCCCTGAAGTTCCACGAACTCCCCCGCGGAAGTCATCACCACATTCATGTCCACCTGTGCCGCGACATCCTCCGTGTAATTCAAGTCCAATAACGGACGATGGTTGACCAGACCAACACTGACTGCGGCGACACCTTTTGACAATGGACTTTCAGACAGCTTTCCCTGCTCCATTAATTGCCGCACCGCCAGTCTCAGTGCCACGTAAGCGCCGGTGATCGAAGCGGTGCGCGTGCCGCCGTCGGCCTGGAGTACATCGCAATCGACCCAGATCGTCCGTGCGCCCAACTTTTCCAAGTCAACCACGGCGCGAATCGACCGCCCAATCAGTCGCTGAATCTCCTGCGATCTCCCGTCAATCTTCCCCCTGGCGATGTCGCGCTGCTTTCGGTCCAGAGTCGAATAAGGCAGCATCGAGTACTCGGCGGTGATCCAGCCGCCCGAGACCTTTTGTTCCTTCATCCAGCGCGGAACGGATTCCTCGACCATCACGGCGCAAATGACACGAGTGTTTCCCCACTCGATCAAAGTGGAACCCGTGGCGTGAGGGGCGATGTGATTTTGAAACTGGACAGGGCGCAACTGGTCAGGTAGCCGCCCGTCCACTCGTGCCATTCCGGTGGATACATCTCTCGGATCAGTCATGGACTCGAACTTTCTCCATTGTGCTTATCGATTTTTTGAAACAGGCCCCGATTCCGAACGGTTCGTGAACAGGCCACGTTTGGAAATGAAACTCATTTGCCCAGCCACAGTATAGAAGATTCGTGATCACCATTGCACCCCGCCTTCGGTAACAATTCGTTTGAGTCAATTTGCCCTGAATCAACCCTGAAACAACTGTTGACTTGAAGATCTTCTTTGATAGTTTCACCGATCTTTATTGGATTTTGATGAAAACGTATTTGCCAAAAATCGACGTGAACCAGAAGAAATGGCACCTCGTGGATGCCGACGGAGCGGTGTTGGGCCGCCTCGCCGTTCAAGTTGCCAATGTCTTGCGTGGAAAGAACAAACCCATTTACACACCACACATGGACGCGGGAGATTTTGTCATTGTCATCAACGCTGAGAAAGTCGTGGTCACCGGCAAAAAGGAAGAGGACAAAAAGTACATGACCTATTCCGGATGGAAAGGTGGCGAAAAATTCACCTCTGTATCTCAATTGCGCTCCCGTCATCCTGAAATGCTGATTACGCGCGCGGTCAAGGGCATGCTGCCTAAAAATCGCCTGGGAAGTGTGCTGCTGACAAAACTCAAGGTTTTTAAGGGTGCGGCACACCCACACAGTGCTCAGACACCTGCCCCGATGGCACTGGTTGGCTGATGACTTCTCAAGAGCAGAACCTCTATGGCAACACTCACTGAATTTCTCGGAACCGGGCGACGCAAAACCGCTGTCGCGCGTGTGCGAATGGCTTCGGGCACTGGCAAGATCACGGTAAACGGTCGTGCCTTGGAAAACTATTTTCTCGTGGACGCCCAACGCGGCGTCGTGGTGCAACCACTGTCGGTCACCGAGACCACGTCGAAGTTCGATATTCGCATCAATGTATCCGGGGGAGGTCCCGCCGGGCAGGCTGGTGCCGTCCGTCATGGCATCGCCCGCGCTCTTCTCAAGGTGGATGTCGCCTACCGTCCGACATTGAAGACCCATGGTCTTCTCACTCGTGATCCGCGTATGCGGGAGCGTAAAAAGTATGGTCAGCCCGGCGCACGCAAACGCTTCCAGTTCTCCAAACGTTGATACGGTTGGATGTTTTCAAACCCCGCTGGCTGGTGCCCGCGGGGTTTTTCATTTATTGAGTTCAATTGCTGGGCTGCATCCGCTTTGCTGAAGGCGGCTCAAGAGAAACCGGATCCATTATGAAAAAGGCCGTCGCCATCGTTGGTGCGTCGGGATACTCAGGGGAGGAACTTGTCCGCCTGCTTCTCCACCATCCCCACGTGGAACTGTCCGCAGTCACTTCACGCCAGAATGCAGGGCAGACGATTTCGCAGGTATTTCCGCGATTCGCCAGCCATCCGCTCTCGAACAGCATTCGATTCACTGAACCGAATGTCGAATTTCTTTCGAAAAAAGCCGGAATTATTTTCCTGGCCCTGCCTCATGGGGTTGCTGCGGAGTTTGCCGTGCCCTTGTTGAACGCAGGCTGCACGGTGATCGACCTCAGCGCTGATTTTCGACTCAAGAGCGCTGAGACGTACAAGGAATTCTACGGGCATGAACATCCAGCGCCGGAACTGTTGAAAAAATCGATTTATGGATTGCCGGAAGTTTATCGCGCCCAACTCAAGAATGCCTCGCTGATCGCCTCTCCCGGTTGCTATCCCACGAGCATCCTGCTTCCAACCATTCCGCTGCTCCGTGCCGGACTGATTCACCCAGGTGGGATCATCGCTGACTCCTTGAGCGGAGTGAGCGGGGCCGGACGCAAAGCAGACATCGATTACCTCTTTTGCGAATGTAACGAGAGCGTGCGCCCCTACGGAGTTCCCAAACACCGGCATCTGTCTGAAATCGAAGAACAGCTCTCATTGGCTGGCGGCCAGCCGATCACGATTCAGTTCACACCTCATTTAATCCCCGTCAACCGGGGAATTTTGACCACTCTGTATCTGGCTCCAACGGACCGATTCAAATCAACCGACGAGACCACCAGTCTCGCCGCAAAGATCGAAGATTGCTATCGGCAGGCTTATGCGGATGAACCGTTCGTGCGGCTGCTGGAGGGCAAGGCGCTTCCAGATACCAAGAATGTGGTGGGAACAAATGTCATCGAGATCGCGTGGAGGCTGGATCCTCGCACAGGCCGGCTCATTGTCATGAGTGCGGAAGACAATATTGTCAAAGGTGCCAGCGGCCAGGCTGTTCAGAGCATGAATATCCTTTGCGGATTTGCGGAGACGACTGGATTGGTCTGAGCCGCCAAAAGAAAAGAGCGGGCAGAGCCCGCTCCCGGTATTGCGTTTGAAATTAAAGCCTCGTCAAGGTCAGTAGCGCTCCCGGCGTCCACCTCCACCTCCGCCTCCGCCTCCACCACCGTATTCACGACGCGGGCCGCGGCCTCCACCACCTCCGCCTCCGCCTCCACCAGGAGGACGATCTTCCTTCGGACGCGCGACATTCACGGTCAAATTCCGGCCATCCAATGGGGTGCCATTCAGGGCCTCGACAGCTATCTGAGCTTCTTCGGGAGTGCTCATGGTGACAAAAGCGAATCCCCGGGAACGCCCGCTCATCCGGTCCAGCATCAGGTTCGCTTCGATGACCGTGCCATGCGCGGCGAACGCATCATGCAGGTCGTTTTCTGTAGTGTTGTAGGAAAGATTTCCGACAAACAGTTTTGTGCTCATTTGATTTGAATTCGCCCGTGACTAACTACTGCTTTTTCCAGACTGTTCCCGACTGCCGGGTTTCAAATCATCATTGAACCATGTTCATCTGAAGATTCACCATGCCATGGAAGCGAACAGCTATCTACGAGACGCGGCAAAACTGAGCCGTTTGATTGGAAAAGCAAGCCACTTGTTGATCGCCAAACGGGGACGTTAAAACGAAGCAAGCAACTTCAAAATTCGACAACCCGGGTTGCGGAAACAAGGTTGTTCTCCATGGGCCGACTGACGTCATTTCATGTAATGGAACTGTCCCAAGGCCGATTTGCGGTGTTGAACAATATATTCCGATGATCGTCGGGCAAACAAAGTTGATAATTCGTCTAAGAAACAACGATTGAAGGTGTCTCAATAACTGGGGCGATGAAACAAATGCCCGGCAGGCGAATGTCTGACCGCAAGCGAATGGAACGATTGGCTCAAACTTGTATGGCGGTGATGCGATCAGATGGAGCAGGGGCTGAACTCCCGAGTTCCGAATCGATCGAGGAATTGTTCCTCGCGTTGGAGTCGCCATTGTTGAGTTATGCCCGGCGTCTGTCGCCCGACACTGATATGGCTGAAGACATCGTCCAGGACGCATTCATCCGGTTGCACGCGCAGTTCGACCAGGTGCATGCGGCGCGGAGCTGGCTGTATCGGACCGTGCATAACCTCGCGCTCAATCGCCAACGAGACGCGAAGAAGATCGTCCCACTTCCAGACACCGATGGCGGCGAAGCGGACAACAGCGCCGAACTGACCGATCCACAGCCGCTCCCGGATGAGCAAATCGCGCGGTGGGAAGGCGTCGGGCTGATTCGCCTCAACTTGAAAGACCTCAATGCCCGAAGCCAGGAACTGGTCCGGCTCAAATTCGATGAAGATCTCTCTTACAAGCAAATCAGCGAACGCACCGGTCTGAGTGTCAGCAACGTGGGCTATCTTCTTCATCACTCGCTCAAATCACTCGCCGCCGACCTCACCAAAGCCGGCCTAGTCCCATGAAACCTGATCCAATACCACTCACGCATGAAGCAACCGAGGCTCGGATTACCGCGCTGCTTCTCGGTGAACTGACTTCAGCCGAGGAAGCTGAGGTTCATCGTTCGATTGAAGCCGACACGGAGATGGGCCGGTTGCACGACCGACTCAAACTCACCATCGGACTTCTGAGAGAAGCTATCGCGCAACCCGTCGCCGCCACTGCTGAGACGGCTGGGACGCCCACGACCAAGCTCTCAGATGAGCGGCGGCAGCAGCTTCTCCAGCGGTTCAAAACCGTGAAACCATCGGAACTCGCTGCACCCCGCCGCCGAGGGGTTCCGTGGTTTGTCCCCATGAGCATAGCCGCACTGTTGATGGCGTTCCTGGGCTTGGCTGGCTTGATGTCGGGCGGCGCCTTGGGCACGTCCAAGACGAGACTCAATCGGGTGCTCCTCAGTTCCCTGGAGCAAAAAGTAACACAAGATTTACCTGGAGAACTTCAACTTGGAAGAGGAGGCCGCGAAGGTGCCAAAGACAATCCTGCGAACACACCGCTCGCTATTCAAGAGGCTGCGAGACAAGATGAGAGCGAAGGCACGAGGACAGTCACCGCAACTTCAACGCCTCCGTCACCTCCGACGGATGACCTCGCCGCTTTCAACCGCGCTGCAACCGCGCCCACGAGTTTATCGTCGAGTCTTGCCGGGACCGAGAGCCAGACGCTGGTGACGACGGCTCCGACACTGGCAAGGCGGTATGGCCTGATTCCAAACCAAGCACTTAAGTCCGACAAGAAGACGACCGTCAGCGACCGGATCCAGGCACAAGGAGGTTCGCGGTCAATCGCTGCTGTAAACGGCAGCTCGTCTCGCAGCACCCAGCTTGATGCACTGCCAACCCTCACCTACCTGCCCAGTGCTATAGAACAACTCCAGCCAACTGGACCAACTCCAACCTCTCCTCCACTGTCGAGTTCTGTCGATCCCACATGGCGCTTCGACGCCGGCTCGACTCCATCCCGGACCGGGTCTGCTTTGGATGGTGAAGTGGGCGCGGTGCATGGGGTTGGAGGCGGTGACAGGTTCGGAAGGGGCATGGCCGGAAGCGGCGGAGCTGTAGCTCGAGGCGTAAGCGCCGCAGCGCCGCCACCGGACTTCTCCTTTGAATCAAAGGGGTTTGCGGACCGCGAGAGCAGGCCCGTATTCTTCACGGTTGCAGACGAAGCAGCACCTGCGCAGGCTCTGGGTCTTGTCACCAAGACCCCGGAACTGGCCGCCGGAGTACAAGTCACGGCAAGTTCTCCAGCAGCAAGACCAGCCTTGGAGGAACGATCACTCATCGAAAGGAGTCCCATGCCCCTTGCTCCACTCGGCGAGAAAAATTTTGGCAATGATTCTTTCGCCAAGAGTTCACGAGGACTCGATCGGGCCACTCGTGGCGAAGCAGAGGTCGCTTTGAAACAAGTTGAGGGCGTGAATGGCCGGGAGGAGTTGCGCCGACTCTCACGGGATCGTGATAAGAATAGTCAACTCACCGTCATTGGGGAATCGATTGCGGAATCCAAGCAGCTTGCCTCCAACTTTGACATCAACGGTGTTTCGCCCTCGCTTGGATACACAAAAGATGAGGGTCGCAAGGAAGAGGACTCGACCAAATCCAAGCGGGAGCGGCTCAACGAGCTCGAATCGGTGGATGGGCGCCTCGCGAATGAGCAGAGGAAGGCAGTCGCGAATGTCGAGGCATTCGCGCTCATCGAGAAAAAGACAGAATCCGCCGCAGCGGTTCGTGTGGCAGGCAAGCCAGCGTCCAAGGCCGCCCTGACCGATGAATCGCAAGTTCAAGGTCTCAATCGAATGCCGACCCCGACTCCTCAACCCGAGATTTCCGCTCTCGAAAATGCCTTCTCCACCTTCTCCCTGAACGTGACGGACGTTTCCTTCAAGCTGGCCGCCGCGAGTCTCGAAAAGGGCACGATGCCTGAGCCAGCCACGGTGCGCGGCGAGGAGTTTCTGAACGCCTTCAATTATCGCGATGCTGATCCGTCTCCCGGCATGCCTGTCGCCTTCGCCTCGGAGCGAGCTCAGTATCCTTTCGCGCACAATCGCGAGATCATCCGGTTCGCCGTCCGGACGGCGGCGCGCGGGCGCGAATCGGGTCGGCCGCTGAACGTGGTGCTGTTGCTTGATAACTCGGGCTCGATGGAACGTGCGGATCGTGTCCGAATCACCCGGGAGGCGTTGCTGGTTTTGGGCCGCCAGTTGCAGCCTCAGGACCGAATCAGCGTGGTGGCCTTCGCGCGCACCGCGCGGCTCTGGGTGGACGCCTTGCCCGGTAATCAAGCTGGCGAGCTCGCCGAGCGCGTAGGCAATCTCACTCCGGAAGGCGGCACGAATCTCGAAGAAGCGCTGAACCTCGCCTACGCGACCGCAGCGCGGCACTTTCTCAGCTCAGGCGTCAATCGCGTCGTGCTACTGACGGATGGTGCCGCCAACCTGGGCGATGTCGCCCCCGAATCGCTGAAACGCAAAGTTGAGTCCTGGCGGCATCGTGGAGTGGCGCTCGATTGCTTCGGCATCGGTTGGGAAGGTCTGAACGACGATTTGCTCGAAATGCTTTCGCGCAACGGTGATGGCCGCTACGGGTTCATCAACACCCCGGAGGAAGCCACGACCGAGTTCGCCGCCCAGCTTGCCGGCGCGCTGCACGTCGCGGCGTCCGATGTCAAGGTGCAGATCGAGTTCAATCCGCAGCGCGTGGTGGCCTGGCGGCAGATCGGCTACGCGAAACACCAGCTCACCAAGGAACAGTTCCGGGACAACACGGTGGATGCCGCCGAACTGGCCGCGGCCGAATCAGGCAACGCACTCTATGTGATCCAGCCCGACCCGAACGGCGCAGGTCTGATCGGCACAGCGCGTGTCCGCTTTCGCGAGCCAGAGTCGGGCATCTATCGCGAACTTGAATGGCCGGTTCCTTACACTGGAGCAGCCGCACCGCTGGATCGCTCACCCGCAACTCTACGGCTGGCCACGACCGCATCAGCATTTTCCGAATGGCTGACGGCGAGCCCGTTTGCCGGCGAAGTGACGCCGGATCGATTGCTCGGTTATCTGCAAGCCGTGCCAGCCGCATTCGAACCGGACACACGTCCACAGAAGCTGGAGTGGATGATCCGACAGGCGAAATCGATTTCGGGAAGATAGGAAAAGGAAAGAGTCGAGCAAGGCTCAAGTCCATGTCGGTGGTGTTCAACTTCGTAAAGGAAAGCAAATGAGAAACAGACATAATAGAGTGACAGGTGCGCAAAATGCATATCGGAATCGTCGCCAGCAGCGACGATCATTCCGGAGCGCGGACAGCCTTGTCCGCGCATTTGTCGGCAGTGAACTTGGACTCGCGGACAATGCTGTCCGCGTTCCTTTGGGTGCGGTTGCTTTCGTGTCCTTGTTGAGCCTCTTGCTTTTCATCAGCCCAGCCACTGCCGCCGAACCAGCCACCAACCCCGAGGTAAGGAGTGCCTCGGTGGATGCCTCGATCGATTCCGAGCGGGCGAAGTTCGCCATCCAGGCCGAGTTCAAAGGTCCGGGCGAAGGGCGGGACAAAGCCATTTACGGAGCCGTCGTCCAGCACGCCATTCACGCGTCGGTCGAGAAACTCGAACACGCGTTTTCGGTCAAGGTGGACTCGATCCAGGGCGGCTTGAAAGAAATTGTCTTCTCCCTTTCGGGTGAAGGCGAGATCAAGCAGGTCAGCGGCACCGGCATGGAAGACTGGAGTGTCCGCCAGGCAGGCGCGGGCAATCGTTTTCTAGTCGTGCGACTTCAGAAATCAGAAAAGCTCGTGAACACTTTCTCCGGTCAGATCACGGCGGAAACCATTTCGCCCGAGCCCGCCAAGGTCGTTTCGGCACTGACGCTGACACTCGAACACCCAACACTGGCGAACGGCTACGTGCGGATCGACGCCGATGCAGGGCTGGATGTCCAGATGAGCAACCCTTCCGGCGTCGTGCCAATCGAAGCTCGATTCCTGCCCGAAGGATTTCGCGCTGCTGCCACAAACTCACCCTCACCACTACTGGCGTTTCGTTTCCTCGGCACCTCCTACGAGCTACCGCTCGCCGTGAGTGCGGCAGATCCGGAAGCGCGCAAAGTGGTTCTCACAGAATTCAATCTGGTTGGCCGACTGGCCGATGAAAGCGCCGCCTTCACGCTCTCAGCTAATGCACGAGTGAAGAATCCAAAGGGTGCCTCAATTGAACTGCTCTCCGGTGGGGTCGCCCTCACGGAAATCACACCGCAACCGGACTGGCGGCTGAAGTTCGAGAACGGCCGCTTTATTGCCACATTCGCCAAAGCGGGTGAGTTTCCGATCCGGCTGAAGTTCAACGCCGCAATCCGTCCGACGAATGGCTGGAATCAGATTGATTTCGGCGTGGCACCGAGCGCGTTGCAACCAGTGGTTTTTCAAGGTCTCAAGCCTGATACACAATTCCGATTTCGTGGTGCAGCACGGCCTGAACGATCTGGCGATGACTTCTCCAGTTTCCTGCCGCCGAGCGGCCGTGTGCGACTGGCCTGGCAGGAAAAGCGTCCTGAAGCGGAAGGCGCACTGTTCTTCGCCGCTGAGGAACTGTCACAAATCTCCGTCAGCCCCGGCTTGATGCGCCAGACCGCTCTCTTCGATTTCAAAGTGATGCAAGGTGAGTTGAACCGCGTGACGCTGCTCGTCCGAGGCGATGGTGAAGTCACACGCGTGCAGGGTCCGCAAGTTCTGTCCTGGATCATGGAGCCCATCCCCGGTTCGCCAGAGCGCCGGCTGACGGTGCAGTTCAACCAGGCGCAGAAGGATCAGTTCGCCGTTCAAGTGCAGACGCAGACGGCGCTAGGCGCGTTTCCGCAAGCGGCGAATGCCGTGCAATTGCGACCCGAAGGTGCGACGCGCTTTGGCGGCCATTTCCGGATTGTAAACGAGGGCGCGGTCCGGCTCGAAGTGCTTCAGGCCGGCGGGCTGTCACAGATCTCGCCGGAACAATTTCCGCAGACGGATGCCACGAAAGCGTTGCCCGCACAACAAGCCACACAAGTGTTCGCCTACCGCTTTTCCGGCGGCCTGTTCGATCTTCGCATTCAAGCTGACAACATCCTGCCCGAGGTGGCGGTGTCGGAAGTGCTCGCGTTTCACCTGGCCGAAACCGAGCTGACCATCGATGCCGAAATCGAGCTCGACGTTCGCGAGGCGCCGCTGCGAGAGCTGCTCCTGCGCGTTCCGAAGGGTTACGCCGTCGCCCGTCTCAACGTTTCGGGGTTGAGCGATTACTTTCTCACTGACACCGCCGATCAGCCGGATGCGCAATTGCGCGTCGTGTACGGAAATCCCGTTTTGGGACGCCAGCTCGTGCAGTTGCGCCTGGAACGGAACAGCGCTCTTGGCGCGACGACATGGACATTGCCGCGCATCGAAGTTGTAAGGGCCAAATCCGTGCGCGGCCATGTGGGAGTCTCCGCCGACGCCGGCTTTCGATTGACTCCTTCCTCGACTCAAGGGCTGACGGAAATTGGCATAGCCTTTTTTCCGAAGAAAATTCCTGGCATACAGACCGCGTTTCGATTGAGCGATCCCGGATGGCAGGCGGGCGTCAATGTTGAGCGGCTCCCGCAGTCCGTCCAGGCGGATGCTTTCCATCTTTTCTCGGTAGGTGAAGGCATCGCCTACGGGAGCAGCATCGTGAATTATTTGATCTCCGGCGCGCCTATATCCGCGTTCCGGGTTGCGTTGACCAATGAGTACTTCAACGTGGAGTTCACCGGCAAAGACGTCCGGAACTGGCAGAAGGTCGATGGTGGTTATGTTGTGCAATTACACACACCGGTAGCCGGTGCCTACACTTTGCTCGCCACTTACGAACGGCCATTCAAGGCTCAGGGCGAAACGCTCCGCTTCATCGGCGCGCAACCACTCGACGCACAGTCCGAGCAAGGGCATACGATCGTTGTCAGCACCTATCAGTTCCAGGTTCAGCCGGTGAACGTCTCGACGGGACTGGCGCCGCTCGAACCCGGCGAAGTGCCCGCCGAGTATCGCCTCTTCTTCGATGCGCCGATCCTTGCGGCTTACCGTTACAGCGCGCGGCCCTTCAATCTCCAGTTGGATCTCAAGCCACTGGTGCAAGGCGAGACAATCAACCAGGTCGTCGATCGCGCCTCACTGACCACACGCATCTCGAAGGAAGGGCAGGTTGTCACCGATGCACGGTATTTCGTGAAGAACAAGGGTGCGCCGAATCTGCGCCTGACCTTGCCTGACGGTTCACAGCTTTGGTCTGTGACCCTGAATGGGAGCGCCGTCGTGCCGGTGACTGCGGGACGTGCCAACCTTATTCCGTTGCCGCAAAAGGCCGATCCCAATTCTGTCAATGATCTCCAGATCAAGATCGCTTCGCGCGCGAAGGACGCAGAACAACTGACCGTCGCCGCTCCGATCGTTTCCGCACCCGTGCTCTTGTCAGAGTGGAAGGTTCAGCCGGAGGCCGGGCGGCGCGTGGTGTATCGGCGGGGTTCATTGACACCAGATGATGGTGCGGTGGACGTGTCAGGCTTCGCGGGATTGAAGCGGTTATGGCGCACTGAACCTCACGGGCAGACGTGGCTCGCGCTGGGTGCTGCCCTTGGATTGCTTGTGATCACCGCGTTGGTTCTGCGGCTGGCGACGAGCGAAGGCACCCACAGATTCAGCGCCCGGCACCTTTCCGGAGGTGTGCTGGGGATCATCGGCTTTGGAGCGGCAGCGGTGATCCTGGTTCAGCTTGCGGACACCGCCACGTCAGCGAATACCACGCTCTCTGCGGAACTTCGTTTCCTCGTGCCGATTCAACAAGCCGACAGCTCGCTCACCATCGAAGTTTCCAACGTTCCATTTGAGGCTTCATTCTGGTCAAGGGCGTGGGCGCTCTGGCCTGCATTGGCCGCCGTGGCGCTTTGGTTCTACGCATTGGTTTCACTGCAAAATGGTTCCAGGAAAATCGCCGGACAGTTTGCATGGGTGCTCGTCTTCTGGGCGGCGCTGCGCATGTCAAACGGCGCACCTGCGCTCTACTTGGTGCTGCTGGCCTTGCTGGTGATCAAGTTTGCCATTCCATCGCTTCGCCGTTGGTGGGAGGTGCCGGGAAAGCCGGAAGCGAGTTCGACGGCAGGTGGCGTCACTGCGACGACAGCTCTGTTGCTGTTTGGTGCGTTGTGTGTGCATCAGGACATGGCTCAAGCGCAGTCAAATTTCCTGGAAGCTCCTGGTGCAGTAAAGCAGACGAACCTGGCCGAATCAGTGATCCAGCAAATCCGCGTGCAGGAAGATTTTGTTTTCGGCACCGCGCAAATTCGATGGCAGGCGATCGAGGGCCAGACACTGCCTTTGCTGCACGCGCCGGGCGTCTTGACGAAGATTGGTTTTCCACCCGCCGCCGCCCGGCTGGTTCAGGTAACGACTGGAATGCGGACGGATCACGCGCTGATCGCTGAACAATCCGGCGTCGTCGATGTGGAGTTGCACTACCAACTGGCCGTGACAGCACGCGAAGGCGAGCGTGGGTTTGCGGTACCGGTTCAGCATGGTTTGGTCAACCGGTTGGCCCTCACGCTCACGGGGCTGGACGCCGATCTCAACGCGCCGCAATCAGTGTCTGTGCTTCGCCAGGAAAACGCAGCGGCTACTGATGCGTCTTTTGCCCTCGTGCTCGCGCCTGTGGACGACGCGTGGATTGGCTGGAAGCCGCGCAGTCGCGACACCCGGCGAGAGAAGGCGGTGTTCTATGCGGAGACCTTTCAGCTTTACGTTCCAGGTGCGGGAATTGTCGAGGGCTTGCATCAGGCTCAAATCCGCCCGGCGCAGGGCGAGCTGACCGAAATGATGATGGACGTGCCGGCTGGATTGACAATTACCGATGTCGTTGCTCCGTCAGTGTCATTGTGGCGATTTGATCCGGGCGCGCGCAAACTTCGCGTTGGCCTCAACCCGGCGCAGGCAAAACCATTTTCAATCCTGATCAAATCGCAAACACCCACAGGTCCGCTGCCATTCGAGCAATCGATCGGTCTCCTGTCTCTCAACAACGCTGCCGGTCAGGTCGGCGTGATCGGCATCGCCACGGGCGCAGAAGTTCAGTTGGACGAGGCCAGGGGAGACGCCTTCTCGCCGATCAATATCGAGGACTTTCCGGGCACGGTCCTTGATCCGTTGCGCGGACAGGTTGCCGGGCTGACGTTGCGTCGTGCGTATCGCTACTCGAATCCAAACGGCGTCATCACACTGAAGGCGTCGCCGGTCGAGCCGGATGTGAGGGTCGAATCGCAGCAAACAATCTCGCTCGGAGAGGATCGCACCGTGCTCGCCGCGAATCTGAATGTGGCGATCACACGCGCCGGCATTTTCAAGCTGAGTTTTCATCTTCCATCTGGATTCGACGTTGATTCGATTAGCGGCCCGGCGATGAGTCATTGGACGGAATTGAAATCCGAGACCAACCGCCTCATTACCCTGCATCTCAAGAGCCGAACCGAAGGCGCACAGCAATTCGCCCTCGGACTCACGGGATCAGGCATCCGCTCGACGCAGAACTGGTCCGTGCCAAAGCTGGTTTTGCGTGAGGCCGGAAAGCAGCGCGGGCAATTGCTCGTCGTGCCCGAGCAGGGATTGCGGCTCCAAGTGGCCGCGCGCGACGGCGTCACGCAACTGGACCCGCTTCAGTCCGGAGTCCGTCAGAAAGGCGTGCTCGCATTCCGGTTGTTGCAGACGGATTGGAAGCTTGCGCTCGATCTCGAACGCGTCGATGCCTGGACACAAGTGACAAGCATGCAGCACGTCGTCCTGAGCGAGGCGATGATCCGGGTGACGGGCAATCTTCAGTACGAGATCGAGAACGCCGGCGTGAAAGCGCTGCGGGTGCGGCTGCCGGCCAGCGCTGAGAATGTGAGGTTCCGCGGCGATCAGGTGAATGACTTCATTCAGCAGGTTGTGCAGACGAATGCCGCCGTCAGAGATTGGGAGATCAAGTTGAACCGGCGCGTGAGCGGCAAGTTTTTATTGCAAGCCAATTACCGACAGCCTTTGAGCGAACGGGCTACCAATGCGGTGGTCATGGGTATCGAAGCTCAGGAGGTCAACCTTCAGCGTGGATTTGTCACTCTCGAATCCGGCAGCCGGCTCCAGGTGCAGATCGACACCCCGCCTGCAGCGCTGCAACCGGCCGAGTGGCAGTCGATCCCGCGCGCCTTGCAGCAGGATCTGCAAGCAGCGGCGGCCAACTACACCTTCCGCCTGGTCGAGCCAGCCTTTCAACTGCCGCTGCGCCTCGATCGGCACGAGGCGGCGAAACTTCTGCCGGCTCGTGTGAACAGTGTGACATTAACCTCGGTGGTTTCCGACGACGGCGTCATCCTCACCCAGGCTCGGCTCATGATGATTCCAGGGGACAAACAACTCCTTCATTTGACCCTGCCGGACCAGGCACGGTTCTGGTTCGCTTTTGTCGCCCAAAACAGCGTGTGGCCCTGGCGCGAGCGGGATCAGATTCTTATCCCGCTCGAACAGCACTCGAAGACCGGCGAACCGGTCATGGTTGAGCTGTTCTACACCAGCCGTAGCGTCGGGACCAAACGCAGCGTGCTCGACCTTTCGTTGCTCGGGCCGCGATTTGACCTGCCGCTCGAGAACATTTCATGGCGCGTTTTCCTCAACGAGAAATGGCAACTCAAGAATTGGAGTGGTTCGTTGCAACTCCAGGACGAAGGGCAACCATCGCAGCCGGTGGCAGTGGACCTCGAAACTTACGTGAAACAGGAGGCGGGCGCACAGAAGGAGAAAACAAGGGAGGCCGAGCAGTTCCTCTCGGTCGCCAATTCACTGCTCGAAAAGGGCGACCCCGAACAAGCCCGCCGCGCATTTCAGAATGCGTTCGGTCTGTCGCAACATGACAATGCCTTCAATGAGGATGCGCGCGTCCAGTTGCACAACCTGAAAACGCAACAGGCGCTCGTCGGCCTCAATGTGCGCCAGGCCAAGGTGGCCGGCGAAGGTGGCGCGCTGGTCGCGACACCACGAGGTTTACGCGAAGGACAGGCGGCCAACTATACTCAACAAGAGGCGAAGAAGTTGATGGACCGAAATTCAGCGGACGAAAACGCAGTGCAGATGCGCCTTGTCGAACGGCTCATCCAGCAGCAGGAGGCGGTGGTGGCGAACCCGTCCGCGATCCGCGCCACCTTGCCGGAGCACGGACGCAAGCTGACCTTTGCGCGTTCCTTGCAGGTGGAAACCAACACCGACCTCAAGATCAGCCTCAGCGCCACCGAAGTGCGGGAGGTCACGACTGGCGCGGAGCTGTTGCTGCTGGCAGGGATCTTTGTTGGTGTCGCACTCGTGGGTTGGATGCCGAGCTTACTTCAGGGATTGCCGAAGCGGGAGAACGCTGTGAGCTGAAGCAGCGCAGCCTTGCGATGCCAACTGATGGGAGATTGCTTTCTGGACGCTGCGCGGTTCAACTTTCCCGCATGAAGCTGAGACTACAAAGATGAGACTGGCGTTCGACATACTTGCCGACGGCTTCACTCAAGGCGGCGGGGTTTGATCCGGCGCGGTTGGAAATAAATGCGGCATTGAAACCTTGGTGGTTTTGTGACAGTAAGGAGACATGAAGACCGTGACCATCCAATATCCCGACCAGCTTGACGAACAGTTGCGCAAGTTGGTGGCGGCGGGTTGGTTCAAAACGCCGGAGGAAGGCGTGGTCGAAGCTCTGCGTCGCTACTTGAGCGGCCATTCAGTGGAACTACAGGAAAAACAGATTCTGGAGGACGTTGAGTGGGGGCTTCATGGCCGCGACTGAAATCGTGGCGGTCCTCGACGCCGGGCCGTTGATCCATCTGGACGAACTTGGCCGGCTCAATCTGTTGAATGACTTCAAAGAACTACTCGTGCCACAGGTGGTGTTGGACGAAGCCTTGAAACATCGTCCGGGGTTGAGGCAGGCGGAATTGTTGAATCTCGAAATCATTTCCGAACCATCTCTTCTGCCCGCCGGCTTGCTAAAACTCGCCGATGATCTGGCGCTTCACGCGGGCGAACGCGCCGCGCTCGCAGTACTCAAGGAGCGCGGCGGACAATTTCTCTTGAGTGATGACGCTGCCGCCAGAACGGTCGCGCTGGCGGTCGGGTTTCAGACGCACGGAACCATTGGTTTGATCCTCCGCTCGCACCGTCGTGGGATGATTGCCAAAGCGGAAGCGTTGCAATTGCTCCGGGAATTGCCCGCGCGAACAACTCTGCATCTGCGTAAAAGTTTTTTGGATTCAATTCTTGCCACAGTTGCCTCTGAAAAAAGTTAAATGAGTTCTTATAAAGACGCTCTTCCTTTCTGTCACATTGCTCGTCGCCGTTTCGGTGCGGGCGCAATTACTGGTTCTTGGAAGTTTAGCGTTGGGATTTTCATTGGGGAACGGGGTAGAGGTTGAGGCCGCCGAGATGGAAGAAGATGTCGGTCTTGAATCGTTCCGGGTTACGATACCCATAGGCTTTTTTCACCAGGCTTTGAATCTTGTTGTTC
>SIBF01000057.1 GCA_009695275.1 Pedosphaera sp.
ATCCCCATCATCGCCTCCAGGCCGATCCTGGCTTTGAAGGCGCCACTGTACTGTTTGCGTTTTCGTTTCATCGATCTGCTCTTTCTCATCTTGAGCAGACCTCGGAAAGCCTAGCTTAACTGCTGGTCTTAATTTTGGGGTCCATTTCTAATTTCGGAAGTGCTTCACTACTTCGATGGCAAGAAGAGGTTCAATGGTTGCATAGGGCAATAGCACTGAGTACGTGCCCTCCGCCCACGATCCCACCTCATACGGAGCGAAATGAATGCGCAGTCCGGCGGGCGACAATGTAATTACGGTCAGATCCCCCTGCTCCAACTTGGCCTCCGGCTCGATGCCGCCTCCTCCAGCTGTGAACATTGAAGCGCCTTGACGGCGCAAGTCCGCTTTGCACAGGTCGGCAAGCCTCTCCTTCCACGGCGTTCCGTCACGAAAGAGTTGCGGCAAATTTAGCGCCCGCGCTTCGTGCCCTTCCGCGAGAAAATTCCATCCTCGAAGGAAGACGTTGCCATGCGCGCCTCCGGTGTATTCATAAACCTGCTCCAGCACACTGCACACGCGGGAGTTGTGATGAACGATGTGGCGTGAGATCTCACTCGCCCACCGGTTCCCGTGTGACGGTTGTCGCACGGAGTCCCACGCTTCAGCCCAGGACATGGAGCAAAACTCCTTCGCAGCCGCGACATCGTGCGCTCTGAGCAATGAGTTCATGCTCTCATGCCAGGGCTGATGCTCCAGAAGGACTGGAAGCCTGGCCTCAAACACTCGCGCACTGCCAAATTCACCGAACGCCCAGCCTCGCTTGCGGCGCAACACGGAAAGTTCAGCGAACTGCCGCAATTCAAACGATGCGGTCGGCGTTCCCACGCCTTCCCAAACAGCGGTGACGTTCGTGGCAGTTATGGGTGTCTTCAGCGTTATGAACCCGTTGGTTTCGTCGCTGCGTCTCGGCGTCACGATCCAACGCAGCATTCCCGCCGGCTTCGTTTCGGTCAGGCTTGCAACGTAATCTGCTTCCGGAATCTCGATCTGGATCGAGTCCGCTCCATCCCTCGCAGGCGTCAATTGAATTGATCCCAAACCCGGCACACGCCCTTCGAAGCAAGCGCCTGCAATGACGCCCTCGTCACGATGGCTGAGGTTCGCGAGCAATAAAGCCAACACAATGACCAGTGAGATCGAGAACCCGGCGCGGATGGCAGTTTGCGGGATGAGATTGTTAAACCATTGAGTCATTGAGTGGTGTTCTAATGGTAGTCCTTGGTTTGTTCTTCACCCCAGCAACCCGCGTTGACTTGCTGTTCGAAAGATACGGCATTGGCCGTGCAAATAACGTCCACCGAGTGATTCCACCACACCGCCCAGGTTGCCGAATCCATGTTTCGCAAACGCCGCCGCGATGTCGTCTTTCGCCTGCGTATCGAGCAATCGATCCAATGCGATCGTTTCCCCCGCCACCAACGCTTCGTCGAGATGCCCGTAAATCGTCCCCTCCTTCAGCCCTCGGATCTTCGCAATCTTCGCCACATCGCTCCCTTGCTGGAAGAAATGCAACGTCTCACGCACTGTATCCGATAACCGCGAGCGCACCGGTGTCGTGGTTTCACCGAAGGATTCCTCCGCAAAAATCTGGCGCGCGTTCGTCGCGAGGCAGGCTTTGATCTGGTTCATGAAATCGGAGCCGAACTCGCGAAGCTTCTTCTCTCCCACACCGCTGATGCGCGCAAACTCCGCCTCGCTCTGCGGGTAGAAGCGGGCCATTTGTCGCAACGCGACGTCGGAGAACACAATGTAAGGCGGCACACTTCGTTCGTCCGCCAGGCGTTTGCGCAAATGCCGCAGTTGTTCGAAGAGCGCCTCGTCGCAAGCGATCTCACCAGCTTGATGTTTCGACGGCTCTGGAGCAGTGACCGGTTTGGTCAGGGTGATTTTCTGGCGTGATTTCAGCGCCGCCCGGCCCTCATCGGTCAGCTCAAGAATGTTGAAATGATCCGGGTTCTGATGCAGCAATCCCTGTCGAACCAGCTCACGGCCAATGGTGCCCCACTCCGCTCGCGAGTATTCGGCGCCGATTCCATAGGTTGAAAGAGATTCATGACCGAACTTTCGGATTTTCTCCGTGTCCGCGCCGCAAAGAACTTCAACGATATGCATGATTCCCACGCCAAAGCCGTTCTTCTCGCGAACCCGATAGACACAGGAGAGAAATTTCTGCGCCGCTACCGTTCCGTCCCATGTGGCGCGAGGCACAAGGCAGTTGTCGCATGCACCGCAATTTTCCTGCTCATACTTCTCTCCAAAGTAACCCAGCAGTTCACTCCGCCGGCATGTGGCGCACTCGGCGTAATGCACTATCTGCTCAAGCTGCGCGCGCGCGATTTCCCGCTCCTTGGGATCCGGTTTTTCATCGATGAACCGCCCGTACTTCACGCGGTCACCGGGGCTGAACAGGAGCAGGCATTCTCCCGGCAATCCATCACGGCCGGCGCGCCCGGTCTCCTGATAGTAGCCTTCGATATTCTTTGGCAGATCGTGATGAATCACGAACCGGACGTTCGGCTTGTTGATCCCCATGCCAAAGGCAATCGTCGCACACACCACGCGCACTTCATCTCGAAGGAACGCTTCTTGATTGCGCGAGCGTTCTCTTGACTCCAACCCCGCATGGTAAGCCGCGGATTTCACGCCATCTTCGTTCAACTTGCGCGCCAGATCCTCCGTGGTCTTGCGAGCCTGGCAGTAAATGATTCCGCTCTCGCCCGTTCGCGCACGAATGAATTCCAGCAATTGCTCATAAGCGCCTGCCTTTCCCGACACACGATAGGTGAGATTGGGCCGGTTGAAGCTCGCCACGTAGCAGACTGCCTCACCAAAGTGCAGTTGTTTGATGATATCGCCTCGCACTCGCTCGGTCGCCGTCGCCGTGAGCGCCATCATCGGCACACCCGGGAACATCTCGCGGATCGTCGCGAGCTGGCGATACTCTGGTCGGAAGTCGTGGCCCCATTCGCTGATGCAATGCGCTTCGTCCACCGCGAACAAATTCACATTCCACCGTTTCAGGTCATCGAGAAACCCTGAGAGCATCAGCCTTTCTGGCGCGACATAGAGCAACCGGTACTCGCCGTTGTGCAAACCACGCAAACGCGGTGCCGAATCGCCGGCGGCGAGCGATGAATTCAAGAAAGTGGCGGGCACACCAGCAGCCTGAAGCGCATCCACTTGATCTTTCATCAAAGCGATCAGCGGCGATACCACGACAGTCAATCCCGGTCGTGCGAGCGCTGGTAGCTGGAAGCAAAGCGACTTGCCACCGCCGGTCGGAAGCACGGCGAACACATCCTTGCCCGAGAGAGCATCACGAATGATTTCCTCTTGAAGGGGTCGAAAGGAACCAAAGCCGAAGTACTGTTTGAGCAATGAATGGAGCTGGACAAGATCGGGCCGCATCATGCCGCAAGAGGTATCCGAAGCCACTGGATGGCGAAACTGAAAAGTGAAAAATGCTGGCGTAGTGGTTGCGCTTTCAGGAAATGCAGAAAATCATTTTCAAACCAGGATTCCCCTCTGTAGTTTCCGATCATGATTTTGCATCACAACGATCAGCTTGCAATGGGGGATGCCCCTGGCTTGACGGATCCAGAAATCCGCACGGATGTCATTTCGCCCGTATGACGAGATGGCTTGAGCCCCCTAATCCCGACCAGTTCAGTTGATCTGAAACTCCGTTCCAATTTTCCCCAATTGCCCATTAGCCATGGCTACCAAGAAGAAAAACGATTCCCAACAACCAGAATTGCCGGTTGATGGCCCGCCGGCAAAACCAACCGAAGCTCCGAAACCTCCCGAGCTCCCGAACGGCAATGGCAACACCCACGTTATCGCCGAGGAGACGCCGGCGGTGGTTCATCGTCCATTCCATCCCGGAGAGATCGAGATGCCGCTTCATCGGCGGGTGGACACGGGGTTCCTCCAGTACGCGTCCTACGTCATTCGCGACCGCGCGATCCCCAACCTCGAAGATGGCGTGAAACCGGTGCAGCGCCGCATCCTTTGGACGCTGCATCAAAACGACGACGGGCGCTTCATCAAGGTTGCGAACGTGGTGGGTGATTGCATGAAGTATCATCCGCACGGCGACGCTTCCATCGGCGACGCACTGGTGGTGCTCGCCAACAAGCGGTACCTGATCGAAGGACAGGGGAATTTCGGCAACATCTATACGGGCGATCCAGCCGCCGCGCCGCGCTACATCGAATGCCGGCTCACGCAACTTGCCCGTGAAGAGCTGTTCAATGACGAGATCACAAAGTTCATCCCGAGCTATGACGGCCGCAACCGGGAGCCGGTTATTCTCCCGTGCAAACTTCCACTTCTCCTCATGCTGGGGACGGAAGGTATCGCAGTGGGTTTGTCCTGCCGGATTTTGTCGCACAACTTCCCCGAGCTGCTTCAGGCGCAAATCGCGATTTTGAAGAAACAGCCATTCAAGTGCCTGCCTGACTTCACCACCGGCGGGTTGATGGATGCGCGTGATTATCAGGATGGCAAGGGCTCGATCAAGGTGCGCGCAAAGATCAAGCAGAAGGACGAATCCACGGTCGTCATCAAGGAGCTGCCACCGACGACCAGCACCGAATCGCTGATCGCTTCGATTGAAGACGCGTCGCGAAAGGGCAAGATCAAGATCAAGTCGATCAACGACTTCACTTCCGAGGATGTGGAGATTGAGATCAAAGCGCCGACGGGCGTGAGCGCCGAACAACTGACCGACGCACTCTATGCCTTCACCGACTGCGAAGTGTCGATCACCAGCCGGATCATTGTCATCAAAGACAACCGTCCAGTGGAGCTGACTGTCAGCGAAGTTCTGCGGGAAAACACGGATCAACTCGTGCGGCTCCTCCAACGGGAGCTGGAGCTGAAAAAGCGGCAGCTCGAGGACGAACTACACTTTCGCACGCTGGAACGTATCTTCATCGAGGAGCGCATCTACAAGAAGATCGAGCAATGCAAGACCAACGAAGCTGTGCTCGCGGCTGTGTTCGAAGGATTCAAACCTTTCCACAAGGAGCTGCTTCGCGATGTCGTGGATGCTGATGTCGAGCGGCTGCTTCAGGTCCGGATTCGCCGGATCTCACTCTTCGACATCCAACAACACCGCGAACAGATGGACAAGACGCGCTCAGATCTCGCCGAGACCCTGAAGCATCTCAAGAACGTGGTGAAGTATGCCGTCAGCCACCTGGAGGCTCTCCTGGCGAAATATGGACCCCAATATCCCCGGCTCACCCGTTCCAGCCGTCACGAGGAAATCGACGCGAAAGAGGTTGCGTTCAAGTCTTTCAAAGTCGCTTACGACCGCGAGAGTGGCTACATCGGGTACAAAGTCTCCGGTGACGAGTTCAAGATCGATTGCACGAAGTTCGACAAGCTCCTGCTCATTTTCAAGGACGGACACTTCAAGGTGACCGAGTTACCGGAGAAATTCTTTGTCGGGCCGGATCTGGTCCACGTGGGTTTGCCGGATCGGGAGCGTGTGTTCACCTGTGCTTATACCGATCGCGAAGCCAGCTACCTGAAACGCTTCACATTTGGGGGGATCATCCTCAATAAGGATTACCGGTGCATTCCGGAGAAGGCCCGAATCCTCTTCTTCGCGCCGGAGACCCCGGAGACACTTTACATCCGCTACAAGCCGGCTCTGCACCAGAAGATCAATCAGCAGACATGCAATCCATCCGAAGTGGACGTGAAATCGCCCAAGACCCTCGGGCGGCAGATTTCCATCAAAGACATCTCATCCGTGACCGCTGAACCAACACGCGGATGGGACAAGGAAGCAGCGACGACCAAGGTGATGTTCTCCTGAGGGATGATGAAGAACCTGCGAATGTTGAGCCTTGGTTGGGGCCGACTTTTGGACTGCGGAGACATGTCTCCGCTTTGGCTGCACCGTTAGAGATGCCGAACCCTCGCGGAACCACTCACGATGCAACCAAAGCGGCGTCATGTCGCCGCAATCCACGACGCAGACTCGTTGCTCCGTCCGCCTGGCCATCCAACGACAACTTGAGAATGGATGGGGTCAGGCTTGATCCACACTTTAATCTTTGAACTTCGGAAGCACTCTCCTTAGCTTTGCGGCATGGCTTCATCGGATTTTGACGTAAAATATGTGGCGCACCTGGCCCGCCTGAAACTTTCCCCCACGGAAGAACAGAAGCTGGGAACGCAGCTTGAAAACATCCTGAGTTTCATCGCCAAGCTCAAGGAAGTGGATGTGGCAGGCGTGGAACCGACGGCACACGCGTTCCCGCTTGTGAATGTGACACGACCCGATGAAGTCAGGGCGTCCCTCTCCAATGAAGATGCTCTGCGCAACGCCCCGTCGAAGGCAAACGGCTTGTTCGTCGTTCCGAAGATAGTGGAGTAGCGCTCCCTTGTGGATTGCTTCCGCGAACCCCGTGATGATTGGCGACCTCCTCAACTTATTTTTCAAATCTACTCACGATGCTCAATCACCTGACGATTTCTGAACTCACAGCTCGCCTCGCTCGCCGGGAAGTGTCCGCACGCGAAACGATGCAATCATGTCTGGACCAGATCCAACGTGTGGACGGCCAGGTCAAAGCCTTCCTCAGCCACGACTCCGCGGACGCACTGGCACAGGCGGACACTGCGGACCGCGCGATCGCTGCTGGCGAGTCTCACCGTGAACGGCCGCTGCTGGGCGTGCCTGTTGCAGTCAAGGATGTGATGGCGGTGCGCAATCATCCCCTCAATTGCGGCTCGAAAATACTTGGTAATTTTCGATCACCCTACGATGCCACGGTGGTCGAGAAGCTCAGAGCCGCAGGAGCAATCGTCTTCGGGCGGCTGAACATGGATGAGTTTGCAATGGGCAGCTCGACAGAGAATTCGGCGTTCTTCACGACGCGCAATCCTTGGGATGACACCAGGATTCCAGGCGGCTCCTCCGGCGGTTCGGCAGCAGCGGTGGCAGCACACGAGAGCATCGCAACTCTTGGCTCCGACACTGGCGGATCGATCCGCCAGCCTGCGGCGCTTTGCGGTTGTGTTGGAATGAAGCCCACCTACGGGCGCGTTTCTCGTTACGGGCTGGTGGCGTTTGCTTCATCATTGGATCAAATTGGCCCGTTCACCAAAGATGTGCGTGATTCCGCCACGTTGCTCGAAGTCATCAGCGGGATCGATCATCGCGACTCGACGAGCGTTCCCCAGCCGGTTCCACACTACGCTGCTGGTTTAACCGGCGACATCCGCGGCTTGAGACTGGGATTGCCAAAGGAGTACATGATTGGCGGGCTTGATCCCGAAGTGAAGGCTTCCGTGGATGCGGCGGTGGCTCAACTGCAGAAGCTCGGGGCGGAAGTCGTGGAGATTTCGCTGCCGCACACGGATTACGCAGCGGCCACCTACTACATTATTGCTCCGGCTGAGGCGAGTGCGAACCTGGCGCGCTTTGACGGAGTTCGATACGGCGCCCGGGTGGACGGCGCGGATCCCATCCAGATGTATTGCAATACTCGCGGAGCCGGGTTTGGACCCGAGGTGAAACGCCGGATCATTCTCGGCACCTACGTCTTGAGCAGCGGATACTACGACGCCTACTACCTCCGCGCTCAGAAAGTTCGCACGTTGATCCGTCAGGATTTTCTCAACGCTTTCGAGAAAGTGGACGCCATTGTGACGCCCACAACACCGACGGCGGCGTTCAAGGCTGGTGAGAAGTCGGACGATCCATTGCAGATGTATCTCTCCGACGTGTTCACGATCTCTTGCAACCTTGCCGGGATTTGTGGCATCAGCATTCCGTGCGGTTTTACCAAATCTCCGAAACTGCCGATCGGTTTGCAGATACTGGGCAAGCCGTTTGGTGAGGAGACGATGCTCAAAATCGCCCACGCCTACGAGCAGGCGACGGCGTGGCACAAGGAACGGGCGCCGATCGCGGGATGAGCCCCCGGTGATTGAAGTGCTAGGGCTGGTTTCAAATTGCCGTCATCTCCATAACTCACGATGCCTTGTTGTGATCTCGGGTTGGGTGGAGGGAATCCAAGAGCGGCGGTTCCAGCCGCAGTCCCAGAGCCTGCGGCAATCACTGATCGGTGCCGGGGATGTATTCCCGAAGGCTCTGGGACTCCTGTAAGCGTCACAGCTCTGGAGAGCTTCTTTCGAAACCCGCCGTCGGGAAGGCGAGACTCCTGTCGAACCCCAACTTTCTCAGGATATTCGTGTGTTCGAGAGGACTCTCACCCTCGCGGAAAGATGTTTTGAAAGAGGCTCTGGAGTTTGGACATTTCGGTTTGGATCCGGGAGCTGTTCGAGTCTGTTGGATAACCCCTCCCGGTTGCTACTCCGAATCTCCCTCCGGGAGAACGCGAACCGCACGACAACAGAGTTTCCACAGACGGCTTCAAAACATGTCCAGACTCCAGAGCTGTGAGAACCACAGCTCTTCGAGAATGAGGTGTAACAAACCGGACAGACAGGGAAAGCGCGGGCATATAGTCGAAATGAGTTGTTACTCGGGTGGATGGAGATTCCGCCCCGGCTCGCTGACTACAAGATTCTGTTCCACCGCAGAGGGAACACATAGCGATATAAAAACTGTGCTCCGACGGCGGACGGAACACGCGAGACGAAAATTGTGCTCCCAGCTTGCCGGAAGATGAGGTTTCAATGGCAAACGAGGCTGTGGCGCTCCTGGATTGATTGTTGTCTTGGCGAGATGTGGCAATTTGGACGTGCGCGGTAATGGTTCGTGGCACAGTCCCGCCTGGCGATATGTTTCGGCATCATCAGCGCTTTTGCCGTGATTTCGCGAGGATCGGTGGCTCAGAATGAGACACGGTCGAGGTGGATCAAAGGAAAAGCCGGTGGATGACACCGGCTTTTCAGGAAACCAACAGATTAAGCGTTACTTCGAATGCCTGGAAACAATCACTCTTTGGTGGCAATCGTCGCCGCAATCTTATCAAAGTCTCGATCTCTGGGTTTATTCGCGGGGGCATCCCAAGTGTGTTTGCCCGTCATGGGCTCGACCCACCGATAGATCTCGGAGTGACCATCTGCAAATGTCATGTTGGCGCCTTTGCTGTGCCGGTCGGAGGGATCATTTTGCCACACGCGGTTGTCCACTTGGATCGCGAAATAGCCGTCCTCCAAAGTTTTGGTGCTCTCATCAAGGAGGACCAATGCCTTGGTTGGGGACGGATTGATGATGTCGGCGGTGGTTCGACGAATCTTGTATTTCGGGTTAACCCATTCGACATTGCTGTTCATCTGTCCGGACATGGAGTAGCTGCGAACGCGCTTGAATAATTTGCCTTTGACCTTGTAGTCGTCCGCGGGACACACATAGATGCCCAGCGATTCGTTGTAAGCGAACAGTTTGCCCTTCTTGATGTCGTTGATGTTGGTGTGGCCGGGAGCGGCGTTTACGTCGCCAAGAATCCATGCCTCGGGGGTTCCCAGATAATTCGGAACCAGTTTCTCCTGAAAATCGACACTGTAAAGGATCCAAGCCAGACATAATTGTTTGGTATTGCCCAGGCAGGAAATCGCCTGAGCCTTCGATTTCGCCTTGGAGAGCGCGGGTAAAAGCATTCCTGCCAGAATCGCGATGATGGCGATGACGACGAGAAGCTCGATGAGGGTGAAGCCGATGCTGCGGGTGCAGTTGGGTGGCGATATTGTTGAGATTTTATTCATAAGAAATGCCTGTCATTCCGGTTCTAGAATCAACTACTTGTCGTAGGCAGTTGCCTTCTGGAAACGGACGAGATCGCGGTCGATCGGTTTCTTGCCCGGTTCGTCCCAACTCTTCCGCTTGGAAGTCTCCGGCTCGATCCATTTCCAAAACTCAGCATGCCCGTCGGCGAACGCAAGAGTGCCGCCGTTCCCATGAGTGCTCGCCGGAAGATTCTGCCAGATGTTCTGGAAGCCTTTGACAGCGAAGAATCCGTCCTCGATCGTGTTCGGATGTTCGTGGATGAAAACATTGGCGCTGGAAGGGCCTGGCCGCGTGATGTCAGTAGTTCTTTTGTTTGGGCCGTACTCCTTCGCTTTGGGATCTTGTACCCAAGATGTGTCAGCTGCGCCGTAGCGTGTCGCATCTGCTGGGTCCGCACCTCCCATACGGCCGTTCATGGTGTAGGTCCGAACCCGATTCACCTTCTTGCCGTTCAGAAATTCCTGAGGATCATTGGGGCAACGGTAAATCTCCACGGAAGTGTTGTATGGAAAGAGCGTGCCGGCCTTGATGACTTCCACATTGGTCATGCCGGATTGTAATTTGCCTACGTGAACGGTGCCGTCAATCCACGCCCGTTTGTCGCCAACCCAGTTCTTTACAAGATATTCATTGTTGTCCCCGGGATACATGTACCAAGCCAGGGCCAGTTGCTTGAGGTTGCTCACGCACCGCGTCGTGCCAGCCTTCGTCTTGGCTTTGGACAAAGCTGGCAACAGCATTCCTGCCAGAATCGCGATGATGGCAATGACGACGAGAAGCTCGATGAGCGTGAACCCGAAGCGACGAACGCGCGTGGATGACGATAGAGTTGCAATTTTCTTCATAGGCGATGCCTGTCTTTTTAATTTTTGGAACGGACGTTAAGCTACATCGATTCCGCGTCGTGCGTCAATCCCGTTAGCTGAGCTTCTTGGTGCTCAGGGGTGGAGCCTCAATGTCAGGAGTTCTTTCGGAAAAGCACAATCCGGTTGGTGTTGGTGCCTTTGGCGCGGTTGTCCACACCCCAGCAGTTCGCGGTCTTGGTGAATTCCTGGTCGTTGATCAATACCAGCTCGGGCTGCAGGCCCGCCCGGATTCCACATGGTAGCACGGCTTCCTCCAACTTGACGGAGCCGCCGCGCACTTCGCCCACCTCGAACGCCACATGCCCGCCAGGTTTCAAAATACGGTGAAGTTCCCGGAATACCCCGGTCATGGCCTCCTGCCAGACTTCAAGTTTCTTCGGTACCGTGATGGCCACCGTTTTGGGATCGATGCCGAGGAACCAGCATCGAAGCCAGTTGTCCCCTGCGTAATTCACGACATCCAGAAACGGAGGTGAAGTCACAACAAGCGAGACGCTATCTGAGGGAATCTCCGGCGTGGAGGCGGCTGGACGGGTGACCAGCAGCGCATTCGCCCCGACTCGAGCAAGCGTCTGGCGCGTGATTGGGTCACAATCTTTGAGAAGATTCCGCGCTTTCTTCAGAATGATTTCGCGCACATGCCTGCGTGGAGGAATCTGGTTGCGCTTGGCGTTGATTTTGCGTTGAGCGACGGCCGATGTGGCCTGGTTTGGGGGGAGTGTGTAAACAGAAAAAAAGCCCGGTGAGTGGCCGGTCAACCGATTCAGCGCAACCATCCGAATCCATTCATCCACGCCATCCATTTCGCCGCCGGATTGCCGCACGAGAAAGTATTTCTTGAGCGCCGCAATTTCGCTCAGTGTGTCGGGATGATAGAAAACGAGGAGATCCTCCGGGCACTCGTCGTGATCTTTCAGTTCGAGCCCGTGCAAGCGGGTTTGAACATCCGTCAATTCCGGAGGGTTCAGCCGCGGCCGGACCAGTGAGATGCTCAACGGATTGATGTCACACGCCATCGGCACCCGGCCAGCGAGAGCAGCTTCCAAAGGTGTCGTGCCCCGGCCCATGAACGGGTCATAGACGACGTCACCCGGTTCCGTCAGCCGATCAATGAAAAACCGGGGAAGCTGCGGCTTGAAGCACGCGCGATAGGAAATCTCATGTAGAGAGTGTGCGGCGCGCTGTTTCGAGGTCCAGAATTCGTTGACGTAGGTCTGAACCTCTTGTGTGCCGCCTGTCGGAGCCTCGTAGCGCGTGGGAAAGATCTGAGTGTTTTTTTCAAACTCATCAAAGGCAGCAAGCTGCTCCCTGATAGGAAGGATCCTGGTTGTCGCAGGACCGGATCCTCCGCCTCCCAGCGGCAGGAATGTTTGTTGAAATTCCGGAATTGAATTCGGCACGTCGTTATCGTTTCAGTCGGGATACTCAGCAGGGCTGACTTGAACTGCAAAGGAATTGATTCACTTCAACTGGAGCCCGGAATGGATTCAGTGCTCCCGTCGCAAGCATTCCAAGAACGCCTTGGCTCCCAGAGTCAAATGAACTCGTTGAAGAGGTTCTCCAGGTACTCCTGCCGGCCGCTTTCATTGGTGGTGACCTCACCCAGCTTGAGCGCGTGCGTTTCAAGCTCCTTGAAGCCGACATTCCCCTGTTCGATTTGCCTGCCGATGCCGGTGTCCCATGAGCGGTAACGGTTCTTGATGAAGTCGCCGAGGCGTCCATCCTTGCGAATGGCGGCGGCTATTTTCAGTCCGCGGGCGAAGGTATCCATCCCGGCGATGTGCGCGTAGAAGAGATCCACCGGTTCGAAGCTTTCCCGGCGCACCTTGGCATCGAAATTCGTGCCTCCAGTGGTAAGGCCGCCGTACTTCAGAATGGTGAGCATGATCTGCGAGGTCAGATAAAGATCCGTCGGGAACTGGTCCGTGTCCCATCCGAGGAGGACGTCGCCGGTGTTGGCATCGATGCTTCCGAGCGCGCCTGCGGCTCCAGCCACTTCCAGTTCGTGGTGCATCGTGTGACCCGCGAGCGTCGCGTGGTTCGTCTCGATGTTGAGTTTGAAATGTTCAAGCAGTCCGTACTCTCGCAGGAAGTTGAGGCACGCTGCGGCGTCGGAATCGTACTGATGCTTGGTGGGTTCCTTCGGCTTCGGCTCGATGTAGAACGGACCCTTGAAACCGATCTTTTTCTTGTAATCCACCGCCATGTGCATGAATCCACCGAGGTGGTCCATCTCACGCTTGAGGTCGGTATTCAGAAGCGTGGTGTAACCTTCGCGTCCGCCCCAGAAGACATAACCCTCGCCATTGAGTTCCTTGGTGGCGTCCATGGCATTTTTGACCTGCGCAGCGGCGAAGGCGAAAGCGTCGGCATTACAGCTGGTCGCGGCGCCGTGCATGTACCGCGGATGTACGAAATTCTGCGCGGTGCCCCAGAGCAGCCGGGTGCCGGTGCGCTTTTGCTCCTGTTTGCAAAGGGAGACAATCGTGTCGAGATACTTGTTGGATTCACGAAGCGTCCTGCCGTGGGGCGCGATGTCGCGGTCGTGAAAAGCCCAGAAAGGCGCGCCAAGCTTCTCGCAAAACTCGAAGAATACGGGGACGCGGCGCTTCGCCTGTTCGATTGAGCCGGCGGGCACGCCCTTGTCCCACGGCCGGTCGAAGGTTCCCCAGCCGAACATGTCCGAGCCATTCCCACACATCGTGTGCCAATAGACCACCGAGAACCGGAGGTGCTCCTTCATTGATTTTCCCTCGACCAGTTCCTCCGGGTTGTAATGCTTGAACGCGAGCGGATTCCTGGACGACGGACCTTCGTGCTGGATTTTTGGAATCTTTGGAAAACCGGGCTTGGATGTGTTTTTCATGATTTAGGCGAGGGCGGACTGTAGAGAGCGACCGTTTGCTTGACAAGATCTGGATTGTAGCGGCTGGAGCTGCGCTTGATTTTCGCTTCCTTGCCGCTCTGATGGTTTGTGCTGACCAAAAAGTTCTATCTATGAAACGTCGCGAATTCTTGAGCAATGTCGCCGCGGGAGCGACGGCATTCGGTGTCACGGGTTGTGCAATGCAACCACTCGGAGCTCGTGCTGCACTCAAGAAGCAACCAATGCTGATGAAAGCGGGACACCAGCATGACCACTCGCCGGACACTTTGCGGGCGCTGGCGGCGTTTGGAGTGAATCATATATGCAGCGGCCATCTCTCGGCCAACATGGAGGATTGGTCCGTGGACGCACTCACCCGGCTGCGGAAACACGTGGGATCGTTCGGCATCACGCTCGACGCTGTTCCGCTGCCTTTAAGTTCGAGCTACATCACGAAAGCAGAGTTGCCTGAGATTCTGCTGGCGAAGGATCCCGAGCGTGACCGAGCCTTGGAAAACATCTGCCGGATGATCCGCAACGCCGGCACGGCAGGAATCAAATTCGTTAAATATAACCTCACGTTCCTCGGCGTCGTACGCACGAGGCGTGTCCCAGGCCGTGGCGGCGCGAGCTTGAGCGCGTTCGACTACGCGCAGGCGAAGCAGGAACCACCGCTCACCGAGGCGGGGCCGATCAGCGAGGAAATTTATTGGGAACGCATCAATTACTTTTTGAAACGCGTCGTGCCCGTGGCCGAGGAAGCGAAGGTGGGGATCGCGCTGCATCCCCAGGATCCCGCGATGCCGAAGAAGACAGGCTTCCGAGGCGTCCACACCGTGCTCGGCACAGTCGATGGGCTGAAGCGTTTCGTCAAAACGATGCCGAGCGAGTACCACGGCCTGAATTTTTGCCAGGGCACGGTTTCCGAAATGCTGGAGAAGCCAGGCGAGGAAATTTATGACGTGATCCGCTGGTTCGGTAACCGCGGGAAGATCTTCAACGTCCACTTTCGAAACATTCATGGAGGTTTCCTTAAATTTGCGGAGACGTTCCCCGACGACGGTGATGTGGACATGCCGCGCGCACTGCGCACCTATCGTGAGGTCGGATACGACGGCATGATCATGCCCGACCACGTGCCGCAGATCGCCGGTGATCCTGGCGGGCAGAAGGCGTTCGCGTTCTGCTTCGGTTACATCCAGGCACTGCTGCAGCAACTGGGCGCGGAGGTGTGAGAGCGTGCGTCAGGTCCGATGGGGCGGACGTTGGTTGATGCCAGTGGAAAACCAAACGCGCGTATCAGATTGTCACGCATGATCGCGTAAACTCCCTTCTCCATCATCGGGCGCGTCCATCTGGGATTTCGCTCACGAGCTGGCAAACGTACACGAACCTCAACGCCGTGGTGCGGACGTTCGAAGGCGCTTTGCGCGCGCAGAATGATGTCTGGGAAGATTTCGTCACCGCCGCCCTCGCCCAGGGCCGCGCGAATTTCCCGGAAGGCACGGAAGGCCGCGGTTACATCGATGCCATTCCCACGCAACCTGCCACGCGCGCGCCCGGTCAGGCGGAGATCACGGTGGCCACCAGTCCCGCGCCGACGGAGGTGCATCTGGAATTCACCGCGCCGCACGCGACGAGCTTCCAGGTCTGGCACAAAGGCCCGAACGACGAGGGCTTCAGCCAGGTGGCCGATGTGCTCCTGCCCGGCGTTTACGATGCCATTGGCTTGTCCGGCGGCGAAGACGAATACAAGATCATCGGCGAGAATTCACGAGGCGACCCCGCCGTTTCTGAGTCCGTGACGTCAAAGGAGGGAAGCAATACGCTACAAGGTGGAGGGGGAGGGAATGGTGGAGGGAGCCCGAAGGGCGACCGGAACCATTCCCTCCCCCAGGCGGTCCCAAACAGAAGCGGAAAAATGACCCATACCAATCCATCCGAAGAATCTAAAAAAAATTCCCCCAAGAAGCGGCGGTTTCTGTCTGCAGAGAAGAAGTTTCAGATCTACCTGGAAGCGCAGTCGAACGCCAAACCCATAGGCGAGTTGCTGCGCCGGGAAGGCCTCTTCTCGACCGATCTGGCTCGCATCCGGGAGCATGTCAAGGAAGGGGCTCTCCAACGCCTTAGCGCCAAACCTGGGAAGAAGCAGTACCTGGTCGGCACCGAGGTCTACGAAGCCCTCAAGCGCGAACTCCAGGACAAGGAACGGGCCATGGCCGATTTATCGGTCGAACTGGCGATCTTGCGAAAAAAAACGAATGGGGGTTCGTGGGACCGATAGCCAAGCAGTGGATCAACGAGCAAACCAAATTGGAAATCCTCACGGTGATTGAGACCTCCCAGCAACAAGGCGTTTCGGTGCGACGCAGCTGCTTGATCCTGGCGATCGAACATCGCCGCATCATTCGCTGGCAACATCGGGTTCGCCGAGGACAGAGCCTGGCCAATCTGGCGCCAGGTTCTCAAGAGCCGTTGCATCGGATGTTGCCCGGGGAGATCGACCAGATTATTGCGATGGCCAAGAGCCAGGAGTATGTCGACTTGTCCCATCGAATCATGGCGGTTACGGCCTGGGATAAAGGCCTATTCCAGGCCTCTTTCTCCACCGTCTACCGCGTCCTCAAAGAACAGAATCTGATGAGTGCGCGCGGTCCCGGCGGGGCTCACAACGGCAACTCAAAAGCTCCGGTCCGAAAAGAACTGACTGGTCCAAATCAGCGATGGTGTTGGGATATCAGCTACCTGATGACGTTCCAAAAAGGAGTGTATCTCTACCTCTATCTGCTGCTGGATGAGTGGTCCCGAAAAGCCATCCAATGGCGCATCGGCTGGCGGCAGACGGCCGAGGAGTCTCGCCTCCTGCTGGAGGGAGGTCTGGTTGAACAAAATATCCTGGATCTCCCTGAGGACCAACGGCCAGAACTCATCAACGACCGTGGCCGCCAGATGAAAGCCAAACCGATCCGCAGGCTCTGTGAAGATCACGGCATGCCCCAGTTGTTTGCTCGCCCCCGAACCCCCAATGACAATCCGTTTATCGAGTCGGCCTTTAGCACGGTAAAACGAGCCCACAGTACCCCGGCCGTTTCCTGGATGACGACCAGGCCCTCACTTATTTCGGTCGGTACTTTACTTGGTACGACACCGAGCACTATCATTGAGGCATCGACTACGTCACCCCTCAGCAAGCCCACCAGGGCCTCCGACAGCAAATCGTTGATCAACGACGTGTCAAAAAGTTTTCTCAGCAGCGCCGGCGCAGAGAAGAAAACCAAAAGCAAAAACCCGGCTAAAAACAACCGAACGAAAAACAAACATTGACCCCCAGCCTTGTAGCGTAATTGGGCTCCCTCTGAGGTCATTGATTCAAAAACGCGCCGCGACGGTGAAGCCAGCCCCGTGGCAGACGTCGCCATGGGCCTCGCGCTCGCTGCATAAAGTCCGCCAAGCCCGCCACACGCCAAGGGAACGCACTCAAAGGTGCATTCCCTTTTTTTACAGATGCGGTCGAAGTTTGATTTCCACAAAGCTTCTCTTCACGTTCCTGCCGTGCGGCACAAGCTGGCTCAAACGGTGGTTGCGCTCTCGCTGATCCTGACGATTGGCGGGCATTGGTTTGTTCTGCAATCGGTCGCCTGGATGGGCATGTTCGCTAAATTCTCTTAAACCTGCTCCGTCTCGGAAGCTTTGGTGAAGACGTTCAGCGGGAAGAATCCTTGCAAGATTTGCATCGTCGTCCAGGAGGGCAAGAAGTCTGAGGAGAAGCGGGATTCCGTGAAGGTGGAGACCAAGCTGGATCTCTTCATCACGGATCGGCAGCTTTTCTGGGTTCAGCCCGCCGGCGAAAGTTTTGAGCCGTCCCTCGTATTTTCCAATCCCGCCCCGGAGCGGTTTCTCCCACCGCCCACTCCGCCTCCTCGCGCGGCGTAATCCATTCCTGCCGTCGGCTCAAGGCGTGTGCGCCTGAGTTGTTCCCTTCCCAAAGCCAGGTGTGGCTTTTGGTGAATCACTTCCACTTCCGATGCCTGTACACCCGTTGTGTTTCCGGCGAAATAAAAATGAAGAGACGCGGTCAGCGTGGGTTCACGTTGATAGAGCTATTGGTGGTGATCGCGATCATTGCGATCCTGGCCGGCCTGCTTTTACCTGCTCTGAGCAGGGCGAAGCAGCAGGCGTGGGCCACGGCTTGTTTGAATCATCTCAAACAAATCGGCCTCGCCAGCGTGATGTACGCGGATGATCACAATGATTTCCTGCCCCTCTCTTTGCATCAGACCGCGTCGTGGGTCGGGACGCTGCAGCCTTACGTGGGCGGCACCAATCTCTGGCGTTGTCCGCGTGATCCCAACAAGACCCGTCCCTACAGTTACGCCCTCAACGATTTTCTGCTGCCGCCGGACGAAGACAACCCCACCCGGGGAAACTTCTGTAAAATCACCACAGTGCCTGCGCCAAGCGAAACCTTCTTCATGGTGGAGTGCGCGGATAAGAACGCAAACAGCGATCATTTTCACTTCGCGGATCCTGAAGACGGCGATTATTCGCCGGCGGGTTTCATGGCGCTCATCGCGGTGCAACGGCATCTGAACACGGCCAACTACCTGTTTGTGGAAGGCCATGTTGAACGGCTGAACTGGAACCTAATAAAACCGAAACTGAACCAAACCGCCTCACGTTTTGTGAATCCGGCTGGCAAACATTGAACCTTGAAAAATTACCAAGCCATGAAACTTGCGCTCGTCTTGGGGCTGGCGCTCTCCGCTCACGTCAACCTGTCCGCGGCGGATCACGGCCACTTGAACGCCAGGTCCGTCGGCACGAAACAAGGTGACAAGCTCACCTTCGACAACGGCGCGGATTTCTCCAGCAATTCCGGCTACGTCAAGACACTGACTTATACCAATGGAGCGACCTATGCGAGTTATTACCAGGCGAACATCACACTGACGGCACTGGCGCAGACACCTCTGAATGCCGGACCAGTTCCCAACGCTCCGTCGCCTGGTTCCTTGATCCAAGTGCAGTTGGTATCTGTGGAAGGGCCGGCGGGTGGATCATTCGCATTTTGGGACACGGGTGCGACGAAGCCAACCATCAGCCTTTCCAGCGGCGAGACCGGCACGAACATGTGGCGCTTGACTCAAAACGACGGCTCTCCAGGAGCCGATCCTTACGGACACATCCATGGACGCCGTTTCACAGCCACGCAACCCGGTATTTATACCGTTGGTTTCAAGTTATTCGACACTTCAACCAATGGTGTGAACGGTGGACCAATTCATACACCGTCGGATGTGTTCAAGATTTATCTGCAAGCAGGCGTGAATATACTTTCACTCGAACCGGACGCGGAGGAAGGGCATTCGCACGTTCGTTTTTCCGCGCCGGCGGGAAGCAACTGGCAGTTGGAAGTATCGGACGCGGTTGGCCCACAAGCCAAATGGTCTTCCGTCGGCGCACCGATCATGGGTGACGACTACTTCCATGAAGTCGAAGACGAACATCCCGTGGAGGGAGAGCGTTACTACCGTGTCAAGTCGATCTCCCCCTAGCGGCGAAATCTCCGACGAGGAACTGACTCAACTGGCCAAAAATTCGCGGCCAGACCAGCTATCCACGTTCGCCAGCATTGCCTGGAGGCGGTTGGGCGAAGGCGACCGGGCCAAAGCTCGCGCCTATTTCCAGAAAGCCACCGCCTTCACCATGTTTGGCTTCAGTGGCTATGATTTCTCCCGGGCCATCCTCAAACGCATGGAAAAGGATCCCACCTGGCCGCCGTGGATTCCGGTGAAGAAATGAGACCGAAGGATGGAGGTACCGGGCAACCGCACCGCAGCCTTCCGGCTGCTCGGACCGAGGCACGACGGAACGAAAATCACCGCAAGAATTCTTCCACCGTCAGTCCCGTCTGCGCGATGATGGCGCGCAGTGTTCCGCGTGGAATGTCGCCAGGGTGACAGGGAACCATTGTTATTTTGGCGCTGCGACGGTTAAACCAAAACTCGTGGCTGCCCTTGCCAGGTCTCAAATACTCGAAGCCGTGGCTGCGCAGACACGCTACCACGTCCCGATACTTCAGCGCCGGCATCCGGCTCATGCGGGAATGGGAAGCGAAACGGGTAACGGCAGGTTCCAGGCTTTGGCTTTACGTTTGAACAGGCGACGCAGTGGCGGCGGCAATGGCAATTTCTCGGACAAATAAACTTCCATGAGAATTCGCGCGTTGGCCTGCGCTAATTCGATCGTTTCCGCACGAGTGCGCCCTTGCACCACCAGACCGGGCAGGTCAGGGCTGGTCGCGAGGAAGCCGCCTTCGTCCAGGGCTTCCAACTTTACGTTCAACACGATTTCAGTTTCCATATCGCCAAAGTAGAGGTGGATCTTTGGTTGTTCAATCAGCTTTCCATGCACGGATCCAAGCCCCTTCGTAGTTTGCGAACAATTTTGGCCTCGTGTCGAGCTTGGGACAGGTTTAATTAAGAACAACATGAATTCACGCGCGTGATGAACTCGACAGCTCTCCAATGCCTCGGTGATTTTGAACTCATCCGCGAACTCGGGCGCGGCGGGATGGGTGTCGTGTATGAGGCGCGCCAGGTTTCGCTCAACCGCAAGGTCGCGCTCAAGGTGCTCAAGGTCGGCCTCGGGTTGACCACGCAGGCCGTGACTCGTTTCCAACGCGAAGCCGCTGCCGCCGCGAAACTCCATCACACGAACATCGTTCCCATCTACGCCACGGGCGAGGATGGCGATCATCATTTCTACGCGATGGAATTGATCGAAGGGCCGGGGCTGGATCAGGTGATTCGGAGGTTGAGGGAAGAGCGGGAGAATCCGGCAGCAGCCGAGGGGACGAAGCTCAAGACGTCAAATTCCAAACTCCAAGTTCCAAGTTCCAAACATCAAACTCCTGGCTCCAAATCCAAGAGCGGGTCTTCTGACCACGCCTCTGGGAGCGCTGGCGTCTCGCCGGCACAAAGCGAACTCGCCGGCAGGATGCCAGCGCTCCCAGGACCGAATGAAGAAAACCTCGCCGCCACGGAGATCGCCGATTCTAAATCTCAAATTCCAAGTTCCAAATCCCAAACAGTTGGTGAGTCCACGACATCGCTTGAATCCGGCAGCGGCTACTTCGACAGCGTGGCGCGGATGCTGGCGGAAGTCGCCGATGCTCTCGATCACGCGCACAAGGAAGGCGTCATTCACCGCGACATCAAGCCGTCCAACCTGATGCTCTCGAACCAGGGCCGGCTGCACCTCACGGACTTCGGCCTGGCGCGCGTGCTCGAAGAGCCGGGCATGACCGTCACAGGCGATTTCATGGGCTCGCCGCTTTACATGTCGCCGGAGCAGATCGCGGCAGGCCGCGCGCCGCTGGATCATCGCACGGACATTTATTCGTTGGGCGCGACGCTTTACCAGATGCTCACATTGCAAACGCCGTTTCTGGGCGAACGCCGCGACCAGATCATCGGGCAGATCGTCCACAAGGAACCCAAGCCGCCGAGAAGCGTCGAACGCAAGGTGCCGCCCGACCTGGAAACGATCTGCCTCAAGGCGATGGACAAGGATCCCGACCGTCGTTACCAGACCGGCGGAGCGATGGCGGAGGATTTGCGGCGGTTCGTGAACCGTTTCGCCATTGAGGCGAAGCGAGCGAACCCGGTGCAGCGCGTCATCAAGTGGACGAAGCGGCATCCTGCAGTCGCAGCGGCGTTGGCTGGATGCGTGGTGCTCGGTCTCTGCGCGGTCGGCTTTGCGGTGCAGGCCCGGCGCAGCCAGCAGGAACTTTTGGCGGCGAAGCGGCAACGCGCCCTGGATTCCGCGCTCGCCGCCTCGATGAGCGGCAATCTCGCCTCAGCGGAATCAGCCATCAAGGATATCGAAGTCGTGGGTGGTTCTCCGGGGCAGGTCCGGATGTTGCGCGGGCTGCTCGCCTTTCAAAACGGGAATTTGGATGCGGCCATCGACGAATTGCGCCAGGCGGTCGCCCTGTTGCCGAACAACGTGGCGGCCCGCAGCCTTCTGGGAGTGGTGTACAATCACGCGTGGCGCTGGTCGGAGTATTTTGCGGAAGCGGAGAAGGCGGACCGGCTTGCGCCCGTCACGCCGGAAGATCATCTTTTCAAGGGATACCTCCTCTCCTTCATTGATGCGGTCCGCGCCCTGAACTCCCTGAACCAATCCATTCGCATGCACGACACCTCGATGGCCCGGGCGATCCGGATGGAGGTCAGGGCGATGGCGATAATGGACATCGGGGGCGAGAAGGAGGCGGAGCAACTGTTGCTGGATGGGGCGGTCGCGCGGGAGAATTTACCCAACCATCCTTATGTGCTTTTCGTCAACCTCTTTGCGCGCGTTTCGGCGAGTGAAATTTATCGGCTGGCGGGAAAGCCGGCCAAGGTCCAACAAATGTTGGAGGAGGCCAGGCGCGATGCCCAAACGCTGGAGGCCTTCGTCCATTTGCCCGATCCGGCTTTAGGACTCTGGACCTACTGGAATTATGTTCACGAAGAGCGCAAGGTTCTCGCCTTGCTCGACGCGGTGGCCGAGCGGAGTGAGGTGCCGACCTACGCTTACATGTGCGGTGTAAGCCATTTTCGGGAAGGAGAGACCACGAAAGCAGCCGCTCTCCTCGACAAAGCCAAGAACACCTCCAACATCTCTTTTGATCTCCTGCGGGCGATGATTGCCGCCGAAGTGAACTCCAACAGCGCCCCCGCCATCGAAATCTATGACGCCGCGATGAAGCGCTACACGACAAGAAACGACCTGATGGGAGTTCAGCGGATGGCATTGATTCTTGGTCAATCTCAGCGCGCGATGGCCACCTCCCGCCAAATACGCCAAAGCACTCCACCTTACTCCAAAATATTTAGCCCGTTCACTGAGCCTTGGGAAAAGTACGTTTGTGGTGAAATTTCCGATGAAGAATTGATTCAACTGGCCAAAAATTCGCGGGCGGACCAATTAAGCGCGTTCCATATCATTGCCATGAGGCGGTTGGGCGAAGGTGATCGGGCCAAAGCCCGTGAATATTTTCAGAAAGCCACCGCCTTCGCCATGTTTGGCTACAGCGACTATGATTTTTCCCGGGCCATCCTCAAACGCATGGAAAAGGATCCCACCTGGCCGCCGTGGATTCAGGTGAAGGAAGCGGCGCGATAAGTTCGTCAGTCCATCATCATGATCCCGCAGGTCTAACACCGAAGAGACACTTCCTCGAAAATTTCGACCACGGATTCGACGGATTTCACGGATTGGTTGGAATCCGCCATCATCGTATCCGTGCAATCCGTGGTCAACTTCCCGGAGCACTGTGACCGTGCCATTCTCTCGAATTGCAAATCCGGCAAGCGAAGCTACCTTCCTCCCCATGGCGGAGCACAAGAAGAAACCAGCTTCCTCGATTCCCTCGGATATATCGTCTCCCAACCATCCCCCAGCCGCAGACTCTGGGGCGACGCACGAATTCCTCCCGCGTGAAATGTTGGATTCGCTTTCGACGCTGCAACTGCTGGACATGATCGTTGCCAAGCTTCCGCCGCGGCATCCTTCCCTGCTGGACTTCGTTTACCTGCGCGAACGCATCACCAGCATCGAGGAAATGAATTTTGAGGCTCAACGAGCCATCGAGAAGCTGGATGCCATCGTCGAAAAGCTTCGGTCGCCAGCGTTTCGCGTTGGCACCTTCCTCATGCCGATCCTGCCGGACACGGCGCATGTGTGCGTGAGTGGCACGGATTACGTCTGCCGCTTGGATCCGCAAATTCCGTTGTCCAGCCTCCAGGTGGGGCAGCGCGTCTTGTGCAATGAAGCGTTCGTCATCGTTCAGGGACTCGGCTTCGACCGCAGCGGCCCGATCGTCCGTATTGACGAATTGCTCTCCGATGGACGGCTCCGCATCGGACAGGAGAGCGGCCTTTCGCAACTCGTGATCCAGCGATCCCAATTGCTCTCGAAGGAAAAGCTCAAGCCCGGCCTGGAAATCCGGCTCGACGCCAATCAACGCGTGGCGCTTGAAGTCGTGGGCATGGGCAAGCGCATCGAGCGATCACTGGAAAAGGTGTCCCAACTGCCATGGCAATCTATCGGCGGTCAGGACGAGGCGGTGCAAGCCATTCGCGACACCATCGAACTGCCATTTTTGCATCGCGATTTGTTCCGGCGCTTCCAGCACACGGTGCCGAAGGGATTTTTGCTCTACGGCCCACCGGGTTGCGGCAAGACACTGCTCGGAAAAGCAACCGCCTTCAATCTCCGCCAGCAAATCCTCAAGGAAACAGGCCAGGATCACCCGGAATTCTTTCTCCATGTCAAAGGCCCGGAAATCCTCAACATGTGGGTGGGCGAATCGGAGCGACAAGTGCGCGACTTGTTCACGCAATGCCGGGAACGAGCCAGCGACGGCGCGCTGGCATTTCTCTTCATCGACGAGGCCGAGTCGATTCTCGGCACCCGCCGTGCGGGTCGTTACCACAGCATCCTCAGCACTCTGGTGCCGATGTTCTGCACCGAGATGGATGGCATCGAGCCGCTGCACAACGTCGTCATCATCCTGGCTTCGAACCGCGCGGACTTGATCGATCCGGCGATTTTGCGGCCGGGCCGGATCGATCGGAAGATTCGCGTGCGTCGTCCGGACCAGGCGGGTGCGCAGAAGATCTACGAGATTTATCTCACCGAGTCGCTGCCGCTGGCGGAGAAACCAGGCGAACTTGCAGCGGCGGCGGCGGCGGCTCAGTTCGCCCGCAAGGAGGAGAACGCCTTCCTCGAAGTCTCCTATCGCAGCGGCAAGCGCGACCTGCTCTACCGCGGTGATCTCGCGAGCGGCGCCATCATCGCGGCAGTTGTGGAACGAGCGAAGAGCATTGCCATCCGGCGCTCAATTGACACCGGACAGGAAACATCCATCAATCGGGATGACCTGCTGCTGGCCCTGAAGCGCGAGTATGACGAGAACGATCTGTTCCCAACCACGGACGTCACGGAGGATTGGATGAAGCTGACGGATTTCGATCCGGACAATGTGATCCGCCTCGGCCCGGTGCGGCCACGGCGATCGGACAAGGCGGGCAGCGGGATTGTATGACCCCAGCTTGGACTCTCAGCAAGCGGTGCATAACTTCGCGCCCCCAATGCCGGCTCATAGTGGCGAAACTTTTGGAGTGCGGTGGCAAAGCGCCTGCTCCTTACACGCATTTTGCGTCATCCGAGGACAATCCCAAAGGGATTGCGCCTCAAAGCCCAGGGTTGCGAGCTTGCGAGCTACCCTGGGTGGCGCGAACCCGCACCCGCCAACCCCAACGGGGTTGCGGCGGCGCGGTCACAATCCAGGACGCAACCCCGTTGGGGTTGAGGTCCATTCTGCGATGGGTTCCCAGGGTAGCTCGTTCCTCGCAACCCTGGGCTTGGAGACGGAATCCCGTTGGGATTCGCTGTTTGTCCTGCAATCCGGAAATGCGTATAAG
>SIBF01000058.1 GCA_009695275.1 Pedosphaera sp.
GCTACGAATGATGGCGAGCGCCACGGATGCAGATGCGAGGCGCGAACGAGAGAAGATGCCCGCAGCGGCCTCTGACTGAGTGAGCAACGAAGCAGGTGCGTCTGTGCCGCCGTCAAGATTTGTAGCCTATCCCACCGTCTCCTCAGTAACACGGATGATGAACTGCTTCCGCCGCGCGTCGCCTTCACCCACTGGGTGAAGGCAAATTTGCAGGACAGATTCAATTGAAGTTGTTTCTATCCGTGTCATCCGTGTCATCCGTGGTTTCTGATCTGCCGTTTTTAGGTTCAATGGTGAAACACAATTTCTCTCGCTCATTGATCCTCGTCGTTGCCGCCACCGAGTGAGCTCCTGTTTGATGGCGAGTCATTTGCAAAACCCGCTCGGCATGGGCAATTCTTGTATGGCGGCGGAATGAATTCCGCGCTCCCATCGAATTGATCCGGCTTAGGCCAAGGTTAAAGTTGTCGTGACGATACCTGTGAGAGCACAGTCGCGTAAAGGAGGGCTTGCGGGGTTGGGGACGCGGTTGTTCAAACTCCTGCGGAATTGCCGCGGTGCGCCACGCGTCTCACCCGGCGAAGCCAAAGAGCCTTCGTTGCTTGATGATCGCGGCGACTTGCGGGGGCACTTGTTTTTCCCAACCTGGGGTGCCGGACTGGATTTTTGCCTGGACGTCGCGAGAGTAGATGGGCAGGCAATCCGGGTTGTAGCCGCGCAGGGGCGCGATGAAACGATTCTCCAGCAGATGAGCGTAGAGATGTGTGAGGTTCGTCGCCACTTGCAGATTCTGGGCGGTGATGAGCGCGCCATTGCGTTGTTCACGCAGAGGGTAAACGTAAAGTTTGAGGTCGTTTTTGAACAGCCGGCCAAATGATTCGAGGATGCCACCGTCCAGGCTGGTGTAGTACTTCTCCTCAAAAATCTCCCTCAAGCTCGGCACGCCCATCACGAAGCCAACCATTTTTTTCGTGTAACGGAACAGGTGCGCGGCGAGCCGGAAGTACTCGCCGTAATTGGAGATCAGGACCGTCTTGCCGAGTGTGCCGAGCACATCGACTCGTGCGAGGAAGTCCTTGTGATCGATTCCACCCTCGGTCGTCAGGTTCTTCATGGTCATTTCCATCAACACCACGACTTCCTCGCCTTGCACCTTCGGCTCCTGGACAAACTGCCCTTGGCCACATTCCAGCATGTCGATGGTCACATTGGTGATCGGGCGAAAGCTGCCGCGCTCAACGAGAATTGATTTTTTGTAAAGGACGTCCGCCGGCTGCACCACCTGGCCATCAGAGGTGAACATGACCGCATTGCTCAATCCACTTTGAACCAGTTTCAACGACATCAAGCGATTGTCCACGCGCTCGAAAGCCGGACCGGAGAATTGAATCATGTCCACCTCCACGCGGCTGGTGGTCAGATTGTCCACGAGGGAAGCGATGAGCTGCTCCGGATCGCTGAAGAGATACATCGCTCCATGCACAAGATTTACGCCCAGAACGCCAAGCGCCTCCTGCTCCTGCACAGCGTCCCGATCCGAGAGCCGCACGTGCATCAGGATTTGCGAGGGCGGCTGCAGAGGCTCGCTTTGAAAACGGATTCCCATCCATCCGTGCGCGTCGTCGCGTTGCGAATGTCCGCGTGCCGCCACAGTGTCAGCGAACACAAAGAATTTCGTCTGTGATCCTCGTGTCGCCGCGAGTCGTTCAATCAGCAACCCGTATTCGTGGCTCAACATCGATTCGACTCGCGGCCGGCTCACGTAGCGCTCGCACGGGCCGTAAATCGCGTCGCTAAACTTCATGTCATAAGCGGACATGGCCTTGGCTATGGTGCCAGAGGCGCCGCCCACACGGAAAAACCAGCGCGCCACCTCCTGGCCTGCGCCGATCTCGGCGAACGTCCCGTACTTGCTGTCGTCGAGGTTGATCTCGACCGCCTTCTGATTGGTGCTGATAACGACCCTCTCGCTCATGAGCGGATCTTGCGCAACTCTCCCGGAAACGCCAGAGGGAACAAGAGTTCCACCGATGCTCTCCACCAACAGACTGCAACAACGAAGCAATACTTTACCCAAAATCAGAAGACCTAAAGGCAGTGTCTTAATTTCATCTAGGAGCGCGGGCTTTAGACCGCTTCAAGCCGCCTGCTGCAACGGACATTGAAGCGGCGTGAACGCGGCGCGCCTTCAAATTATGCCACTACCGACCTCAAGGCCCGCTCGACTGCCGTTGAGATCTGTGGTTACCATTTACCCATGAAACCAACCGTTCTGAACTCGCGCCACGACTTCACCTCGCTATGAAACTCGATGCTCATCAACATTTCTGGCGTTACAGCGCCGCAGAGTATCCTTGGATTCCGCCGGGCTCGGCGCTTCAGCAAGACTGGCTGCCGGGCGATCTCAGAATTGAGCAGGCCAAAGTCGCTTTGGATGGCTCCATCACTGTTCAAGCCCGTCAGTCCCTCGAAGAGTCACGATGGCTGGTGGAACTGGCGGAACGGAATGCGGATATCAAGGGCGTTGTTGGCTGGGTGGATCTTCGTTCGGATCGCGTCGAAGAACAGCTCAGGGAATTTGTGAGCCATCCGAAATTCGTCGGAGTGCGGCATGTTGTGCAGGACGAGCCAGATGACAACTTCATGCTGCGATCTGAATTCTTGCGTGGAATTGGAAAACTGAAGCAGTTCAACCTTGCTTACGACATTCTGATTTATCCAAAGCAACTTAGGGCGGCCATCGAGCTTGCGCGCCGGTTTCCTGAGCAACGCTTCGTTCTGGATCACATCGCCAAGCCTCACATCAAAGACGGCAAACATTCCCCGTGGGCCGAGGAGATTTCAGAACTCGCCGCCGCGCCAAATGTGTGGTGCAAAGTTTCAGGGATGATCACGGAAGCGGATCACTCGGCCTGGAAGGCCTCTGATTTCAAACCCTACCTCGATGTGGTGTTCGAGAAATTCGGAATGGACCGTTTGATGTTCGGCTCTGACTGGCCGGTGTGCCTGCTGGCGGGAAGCTACGAGCGTGTGTTCAAACTCGTCGCCGATTACTGCGGTAACTTTTCCGAAGCTGACAAGGATCGTCTCTTTGGCGGCAATTGCGCTGAGTTTTACCTCAGCCGATAGCTCGACTGGTCTATCCTCGGTCTCAGCTTGTCGGGATAGACCAGTTCCGAGCCGTATCCATGCGATAGGAGCGCGGAATTCATTCCGCGCGGATCCAGGAACACTGCGAGGGCCGCGGTTTCGACGACATGCCAGGCAGTCGGAAATCGGGGCACTGGAAAGTGACCAGCGAGGAGAGCAAGGTGCCACGGTGAAAATCTCCGGCCCAGTTGGGTATTCCACGATGCTGCGGAATAAATTCCGCGCTCCTATTGAATTGTTACGGCTGAGAAGCGCAGAAGAACTTCTCACGCGGCCTTGACCGCGTTCGCCGCCGCCCCGAACGCCCCGGCGTATTCCCCAAGCGTCGCTGGACGCAGCTCGGCTTGATGCCCTCCCGGCCTCCATTCCATCTCATCGAGAAACCGCCGCAAAGGTTCAAAGAGAAACTTTCCCGCCCTCGCGACGCCACCTCCGATCAGCACCACCTGCGGATCGAGTATATTGATGAACGAGCACACTCCAGCCGCCAGATGTTTCACTGAACGCAGCCATATCTCGTTCGCTCCCGCGTCCCCTGCCGTTGCAGCCGAGATCAATTCATGAGTCGTGGCGAACCTCCCGCCGCTCCGCTCACCGATCGTGGCGTTGCCAATGGCCCACTCCAGGCTCCCTGGAGCCCCGCAAATATCGGGCACACCGTCGATGTTCAGGCTCGTGTGCCCGAGGTGACCCGCGCGACCAATCTGCCCGCGCAGAAGATGGCCGTCCACCATCGCCGCACCGCCCACGCCCGTGCCCAGAGTCAGCATGATGACATTGTGAACGCCGCGGGCTGCACCCACCCACACTTCACCCAACAGTGCCGCGTGCGCATCGTTCAACACCGGCACCGGCTTGCTCGCACCAAGAGCTTCGGTCCAATCAAAATTCTCCAAACCATGAAGTCGTCCCGGCATGAATGCAATGGAACGTCCATCTGCCGATGCCAATCCAGGTGCTGAAAGCCCCATCGATTCCGCTGTATGACCGCACTCGCGCTGGAGTTCCTCGGCCACGGTTTTCACGGTCTTTGCCCATGCCATCGGAATATTCGCATCAAAATCCCGATTCCTCCCGGCCAGACGCCGTCCGTCCATCGTGACGGCCACTGCCTTCACACTCGAACCGCCCAGATCCAGTCCAATCGCGTAGTTCATATTCGAGCTCACTTCCCAGGAATCTGCCCCTCCGTCACCGACCAACCGCCGTCCACGGCCAGCACCTGACCGGTGGCAAACCGCGAATCGTCCGATAAAAAATAAACCGCCGCCGCATCGAGATCCTCGACCTTCCCGGCCCGACCGCCTTCGAGCGGTTGCTTCGTGGCGATGAACTTCATGACCTCAGCGTCGTTCATCGCACGCTGCGCCATCGGAGTATCCACCAGCGCCGGAAGCAAGGCGTTGAAGCGAATTCCCTGCTTCGCGTAACTGGCAGCGGCAGATCGCGTCAATCCGATGATCGCAGCCTTGGCTGCCGCATAAGCATGCGTCGCGAAATAGTGCGGTGAGGGTGAAACTCCGAGTATCGAGCCGAGGTTGAGGACGGTCCCGCCCGTCCCTTGCGCAAGAAACTGCCGCACCGCCGCGCGGTTCGAGTAGAAAACCGACGTCACGTTCAGATTCATCGTGTAAGCCCAGCCTTCGTCAGAAATCTCATGCAATGGGCCATCTCCCATGCGGCGGCCACTGCCGCCCGCCACATGATAGAGTCCGTGCAAACCGCCGAAGCGCTTTACGGCTTCACTCACCGCACGTGCCGCCACCTCGGGATTCGTCGCGTCCCCGGTCATTACATGCGCCTGCTCACCGAGCGTTGACTGGGCGGCTGCCGCCACCTCTGAATCACGGCCAATGGCAACCACTCGTGCCCCTTCCGCCACGCATGCGCGAGCGGCAGATAATCCAAGCCCGGCGGTGCCACCCATGATCAGAATGACTTTGTTTGCGAGTTTGCTCACGAGGATTTGATAGCCGACCAACAGGCGTGAAGCCAGCCCCGCATTTCTACCGAGCGACCGACTTCCGACCGGGTCCTATCAAAAGCGCCATGTCCGGCACACACAGATGCAACCCATCATTGGATGGGAAAATAAGGAGGAAGAAATGAACTGGATTTGAAATGGTGCGCCCGGCGCGATTCGAACGCGCGACCGCCGGATTAGAAATCCGATGCTCTATCCAACTGAGCTACGGGCGCAAGCCGTGTTCTGACGTGATGGCTTTTTGACAGAGCGAAAGCCGGCATGCACGATGCAAGTCGAGCCTCACTGCCAGTCAGACGCCATCACGGTCTGAATATGCAGCGCTGAAGGATCACCGCAAGCCGATTTGAGTTTTGAATTGGTTTCAGCACCGACTCGCACCCCCCAATCTGCATCTGTCCTGCGAGGCTCTGTTTTCGTAAGCTTGTTTTTGGAATGGCTTTCCGGACCGTGATCGTGAAAATAACCGGCAGCCAGCATGACACACCAAGAAGCCATCGAGAAGGCCGTCAAACTCCTTCGCCTCGCTCAGAGTTCCAATCCACACGAAGCCGCACTGGCTGCGTCCCGAGCGCAGGAAATCATGGACCGCTTCAAGCTGGAAGGCTTGAGCGCGGACTTTGATCCGAGAGCACAACCAGCCGAAGCGATTGAGGATTTTCGGGCGGACCCACTCGATCCCGGCGCCAATGTTGAAACGTGGCGTGCCCGCCTCTGCCATCACGTTGCCGCCAGCAATGAGTGCAAGGTTTACATCCTGCGAACAGTGAACGGGTCCGGATTCGCCATCGTAGGACGCGCCAGTGACGCGCAGACCGTGCGTTACCTCTACTCCTGGTTGAAACAGGAAGTGGACCGGCTGGCTTGTGAACACTGCGGGGGGCTCGGTCGCACCTATTGGAACAACTTCAGGATCGGCTGCGTGGAGACTGTTGTGGAGCGTCTGATGGAATCACGCAAAGCCACCACCGAAGCGGTCAAAGCCGAGGCCAGCGCTGCCGGAGGTCTTGCGCTGGTGCGTGTCGAGAGGGCGTTGGCACTCCGTGAGAAGATGCTGGCGGATGTCGATGAATGGATGGACACCCGTCTCGATCTGCGGAATCGATCCTCAACGCGAAGCACATACAACCCCAATGCCCGTATAGCAGGGCGCATCGCCGGTCGTGACGTGCGCATGACTCCCACCCGCGGCGTTCTCACATGAAACCTGAAGGAGTGTGAACCACGCTTCTTCATTTCGTCCTCGCCGGCCTCGATTTCAGCCTCGCGCTGTTCACTGTCTGGACTTCGTAACGGTGCTTTGATCCTTTAGTGGCAATCGAGTCCACAAATCGCATCTCCGGAAGCGATCTCTCCGGCGTGTCGTGGCAGGACGTCAGACCATCCGAGACTCACGCAATGATTTCGCTCACCGCGCGCCCGTAAACGTCTGTCAATCTGAAGTCACGACCTGCGTAGCGATACGTGAGCCGCTCGTGATCGTAGCCCATCAATTGCAACATCGTGGCGTGCAAGTCATGCACGGAAACAGGATTCTCCACCGCGCGAAACCCGAACTCATCCGTCGAGCCGTAAACGGTTCCGCCCTTGATGCCACCCCCGGCCAGCCACAACGAAAATCCCCAATGATTGTGATCGCGTCCCTGCGCGGCGCCTGAACCGTTCTGCCCCATTTCAACGGAAGGCGTGCGACCGAACTCCCCTGAGCACAAGATCAGGGTCGTGTCCAACATCCCGCGCTGTTTGAGATCCATGATCAACGCCGCCAATCCCTGGTCACACTCATTCGCCACCTTTCGATGCTCTGTGCGGATGTTTGAATGGCTGTCCCATGGTTGCAGGTTGCCATGCCACGTCTGCACGAACCGAACTCCGCGCTCCACAAGTCTCCGGGCCATGAGCAACTGCCGGTTCTGAGGCCCCTCGCCATAGGCCTTGCGGATGTGCTCCGGCTCCTGATCCACATCAAAAGCGTCGGTTGCCTCCATCTGCATTCGATAGGCGAGCTCAAAGGATTTGATCCGCGACTCCAATGCCGCCTCCCCTGGGCGCGCCGCCAAATGCTGTGCGTTTAACTCCCTCAGCAATTCGAATTGATCGTGTTGAGCATTGGCAGTCAGACGTCCGTTACGAATGTGGTCGATCAGTTTTCGCGGATCCGCCTGAGACGTGTCCACATGAACACCCTGATACGCTCCAGGCAGAAACGCGGATCGCCAGTTCGCCGCGCCGCCCACCGGCATTCCTCCGGGACACAACGCGACAAATCCAGGCAGGTTTTGATTCTCGGAACCCATGCCCCAGGTGAGCCATGAACCAAAACTCGGGCGCACCTGCCGCTGATCACCGGTGTTCATCAACATCAGCGACAGCTCATGACTGGGCAGCTCGACATGCATTGACCGGATCACCGCCAGGTCATCCGCACAGCGCGACAAATGTGGAAACAAATCGCTGATCGGAATCCCGCTTTGGCCATGGTTTTTGAAGGTGAAGGGCGAGGGCAACGCCACCCCGGTCTTGCGTTCGGTCTGCAGGTTCTCATAGGGCAGCATCTGCCCGCCGCGCTTCGTCAGCTCGGGTTTGGGATCGAACGTGTCCACCTGCGACATGCCTCCGTTCAGGAACACATGGATCACGCGCTTGGCGCGCGGCGCGAAATGCGGAGAGAGGTCGCCGCCGCATGCGGGTTGGCAAAGCAGGTCCGCCAGCGCCAGCGAACCAATTCCCATGCCGCAGCGTTTGAGGAAATCCCGCCTCGAGGATGGAAACATGGGGTTCATTGGATTTAGTCCACAAAAGCAAATTCGTTCGCAGCGAGCAACGTGTGAGCGACCTGCTGCCACGCGTTCACCGGGGACGATTGGGCGGCATCGCGCACGAAGCGAAGAATGCGTTCCTGTTCGGCAGCCTCGGGCTCGCGCGAGAACACGCGCCAGTACAACTCACGAATTCGTCGGACATCGTCGTCGCCTGCGATCTTGCCAACCTGTGCCGCCAGTGCCGTCGCGCGGTCCTGGATGAACTCCGAGTTCAATGCGAACAGCGCCTGCTGTGGCACGGTGGTGTCCGGACGCCGGGCTGTGCACGAACTCGGATTCGCCGCGTCGAACGTGCTCGAAAGATTGGAAACGATATCCCGGTTCACGAACGCATACACGCTGCGGCGCAACACCGCAGGTTTGGCATCGCGATCGTAAGGCTTTCCGCCCAGAGTGAGATCCAATTCTCCGGACACCGCCAACAACGAGTCCAGCATCGCCTCCAACTCCAGCCGGCGACGCGGCATCCGCCACAGGAGTTCATTTTCTGGATCCGCAGTGCGTGACCGCCCATCCTCAATCGAGCCCTGCGCATACACTGCGGATAGCATGATGCGACGATGCAGTTTCTTGAGGGACCATTGATCCTCGGCAAACACCGAGGCCAGGTAGTCCAACAATTCGGGATGTGTCGGCTTGCCCGCCCGTGTTCCCCAGTCGTCGGGAGTTTTCATCAGGCCTTGTCCGAAATGATGCTGCCATACCCAGTTCACCAGAACACGACGCGTCAGGGGATTTTCTTGAGAAACAATTTCCCGCGCCAGCCCCAAACGGCGGTGACCGTCCGGAAACGGTGCGGCATTCGTCGAAGCGATCACTGTCAGAAACCTCGCGGGAACCACCGCGCCGCGGTCGAGCGGCTTCCCACGCTTCAGCACATGAAACGGTTCAGGCGACGATTCCTCCTGCAGCGCCATGGCCCGCGCCGGCGACCCCGGCGAGTTCAGATGAAGATCGTGAATCGCCCCTCGACGCCCGGACAAATTGTCATTCACCGTCCGGTTCAAGAGATGCGCCGCCAAGTTCTCGGGAACTGCGGTTGGGGTGTTGTCTCCGTAAAGGTGGCGACGCAGTTGGCGATGGATCGAACTATTGATATCCCGCTGCCGCGTGTCCTCATCGGGAATGATCTCGTCGCCGGCGCCGGCTTCAGCGGACGCTGTTTGCAGACTTTTCAGCCAGGCCTGATGCACGCTGGCAAACAGATCCCCATAAGCATCCGCAACGTCGGCCATTGATTGGGGAGCCTTTCGGCCAATCGAGCCCAGAACTCGCGGATTCCATGCGGGCGCCTGAGTGGCGAGCAGATGCTGGTCCTTGAATTTCGCCGAATCGCCGTTCTCCTTCTCCAGACTTTGGACCAGGTTCGAGCAAGCGCTGGCAAATCCAGCCGGGGGCATCCGCGACAGTCGGACCCAAATCCCGAACACAGGATCGTTGTCGGGCATTTTCTGAAGGTAGTCGCGCCAACGATTCTGCACGAGAGGCCGGACGTCGTCGGTGCGATACGACAGGAAGTCCGTGGAGATATCCTGTTCCGGCACCCCTTTCGCGATCTCGCGCAAATACAGTCCGACTTGCATCCGCAGACGACCACGCATCACCTCATTCTGTTCGCCCGCCATGGCGTCATGACTCTCCTGACGACGCGCCAGCTCACGCTGGTAATCGCGTTGCGGTTCATCATCCTTCGGCTTGCCAATAACCGGCAGCATCTCTGGAGCCCGGCTGGCAGCGAAGGTTGCGTAGAGTGCGTAGTAGTCCTCAGTGGAGACTGGATCGAATTTGTGGTTGTGGCACCGCGCGCACGCGACCGTCAATCCCATCAAACCCCGTGAAACGACGTCGATCTGGTCGTCGATCACATCATGCCGGTTTCGGTATTGCATCCCGACCGTCAGGAGACCAAGCCCCGCCAGCGCAGGATCGTTTTCTTTCAGTCCCAGTTGATCCGCAGCCAATTGTTCCGTCACAAAGCGGTCGTAAGACACGTCCGCGTTGAAGGAACAGATGACATAATCCCGATACGTGTAGGAGAACGGGAATCGGGTAAACCCAATGGCACTTCCGCCGAGAGTGTCAGCGTAGCGCGCCAGATCCAGCCAGTGCCGTCCCCAGCGCTCACCGTAGCGTGGCGAGTTCAACAACTGATCCAGAACCTTTCCCTTCGCATCCGCCGACTTGTCCTCAACGAATGCCCGAACCTCCTCCCATGTGGGTGGCAGTCCGGTGAGATCAAAAGTCGCACGACGAATCCATTGCCACCGGGGAAGCGGCGCCGACAGGGAGAGTCCCCGTGCCTGAAGCGCCGCGACGACAAAACGGTCAACGTCGGTATGCGTCGGTTCGACACGGGCGGCGAGGACTGGAAGGGCGGGCTTTCTCACCGGCTCGAACGTCCAGTGTCTTCCGCCATTGGTGGCCGTCGCTGCACAGACGCTCTCCGAAAACAGGAAAAACGCGCAGAGAGCCGCGAGCACCAGCCTGGACAGGCTGGTGTTGCCTGCCGGTCGTGTTCCGCACTCGTTACAGTAATGTCCGCTTTGGAGCAGGCTCATGAAACAGTATCCGTCCAACATCCCACCGGCCCGGCTCGCCGATCCGCTTCGCAGAACGGCAGCAAAGGGAACCGACCTCAGCCGATTCGATTCTGGTGGTCGATGTGGATAATCGTCCGGCGAGCCCCAGTCTTCAAGTCAAGAAGCAGGAAAATCAGCGCCCAGGAGGATTCGCGTCCGTTGGGCTCATTCGCTCCCGATCAGTCGGCACTGCGGTCCTTCGACTCCACCGATTTCCTTCCGAGGCTTCCCAAGCCGCTCAAGTGTGCGCGCCACCCACGATGCCTCCGGCGTTGCCCAAACGCCCTTTGAACCGCCGCACAAATTCTCTCATCCGAATGTTGGCTCGGTTGGGTGCGTTGGCCGTCAGTCGCAGGATATCAGGATATTATTTACTGGGCACCGTCCGCTGGAACTCAAGGTTTTCGCCAGCTAAAATGTCTGACCAGCATCCCTTCCCCCAGAACGATCATGGCTGCTGGATATACCATCGCCCTGTGTGTCGTGCGAGTCGCCCAACCGGTGTAAGTGGTGCCTTGTGCGTGTTGATCTTTGACTTGAAAGGTCCGGCTCGAATCGATGCTGACATCGAATTCTTGCAAGGGGTATGAGAGCCCTGCGCCCCGCGCTTTAATGTAGGCTTCTTTGCGGGTCCAACCATTGAAGAATGCTTCTTCGCGAGCCGCGCCTTCAAACGTTCTCAAACTCGCCAGCTCGCCAGCCGTGAAGATCGTCGGAGCAAGTTCTTCGATGTTGACCTCATTTCGGACAAGCTCGACATCGACGCCGACAGGATGTCCTCGGACGATCCCAATTGCCGCCATGTCTCCGGAGTGGGACAGGCTGAATTCGATCTGCCCGCTGTTGGTCACGGCTTCTACGAACGGCTTTCCAAAGGCGTTCGTGGAAAATCGAATTAACCGAGGGGATTGCTCCAGATAAGCGCCTAGGATGAGGCGGAGCATGGCATGCGAGACGATGTATCGATGTCGATCCGCGGCGAAGTGAAATCGCCCGGCGCGGTCCCTCTCATCGTCAGGGAGGAGTTCTGCCAAGGAAGGCAGCGCTAGAACGGGAACATCCAGTGGCCCCAACCAGAATTGAGCTTCGCAGGTTCCGAGAGGCGGCGCCGGGCTTCCAAGATCCCAAACGAACGTCGGCTCAAAGGTGTTTTCCGGGCATCGGTACATCTGTTTTTGGCGACGCCTCAAGGCATCGGGCATTGGGCCAAATCAGCCGTTGACACGTCTTCGATCATTGTTATCGTCGCCGCTCGGTTTTCCACAGATTTTTCGAAGAAAATCACACAATTCAAACTCATTCCATGGCTAAAGCATCCAAATCCACGAAATACGTTTACACTTGGGGCAACAAAAAGGCTGACGGCGACGGCAGCATGAAGCCCCTCCTCGGCGGCAAGGGCGCGAATCTCGCCGAGATGACCCGCATCGGCCTGCCGGTGCCTCCCGGGTTCACCATCACCACCGAGGTCTGCACTTATTTCTACGCCAACAAGCGCACCTATCCCGCCGTCCTCCAGGGACAGATGGAAGCCGGCGTCGTGAACATGGAGAAGATCATGGGCACGAAGTTCGGCTCGACCTCCGGCATGCCGCTGCTCGTCGCCGTGCGCTCCGGCGCGCGCGATTCCATGCCCGGCATGATGGATACCATTCTCAACCTCGGCTTGAATGATCAAGCCGTCGTCGCGCTCGTCAAGGCCACGGGCAACGAGCGTTTTGCCTGGGATTGCTACCGCCGTTTCATCCAGATGTACGGCGACGTGGTAATGGGCGTGCAGAAGCGCGAAGGCGAAGATCACGATCCGTTCGAGCACACCATTCACACTTTCAAGCACGAGAAATATCACGGCGACATTGAAGACTCGAAGCTCACTCCCGCCGACCAGCAGGAACTCGTGAAGCGCTTCAAGGCGCTGGTCAAGGAACGCACCGGCAAGGCGTTCCCAAATAATCCGTGGGATCAACTCCGCGGCGCGGCAGGCGCTGTATTCGGCTCCTGGATGAACGACCGCGCCAAGGTCTATCGCGCTAAATACAACATCCCCACCGAATGGGGAACCGCCGTCAACGTGCAGGCGATGGTCTTCGGTAACACGGGCGAGACCTCCGGTTCCGGCGTGGCCTTCACCCGCAATCCTGCGAACGGCACGAATGAGTTCTACGGCGAATTCCTCGTCAACGCCCAGGGCGAAGACGTCGTCGCCGGCGTCCGCACGCCTGAGCCGGTGCTCAAGCTCAAGGACGTGATGCCCAAGTCCTACGCCGAGCTGCTTACCGTCCGCAAGACCTTGGAGAAGCATTTCAAAGACGTGCAGGACATCGAATTCACTATTCAGGAAGGCAAGCTCTTCATGCTCCAGACGCGCAATGGCAAGCGCACCGCAATGGCCGCGCTCAAGTTCGCCGCCGACATGGTGAAGGAAAAGCTCATCGACTGGGAGACCGCGATTCTCCGCAACCCGGCCGACCAGCTCGAACAGTTGCTCGCGCCCATCTTCGACCTCGCCGAGGTGAAGAAAGCCAGGGCCATCGCCACCGGTCTTCCGGCTGGTCCTGGTGCGGCCACGGGTAAGATCTATTTCAACGCCGACCGCGCTGTGGTCGCCGCTGAGAAGGGCGAGAAGGTTCTCCTCGTCCGCGTCGAGACTTCACCTGAAGACTTGCGCGGTATGATCGCTGCGGAAGGCATTCTCACCGCTCGCGGTGGTGTCTCCTCGCACGCGGCGCTCGTTGCTCGTCAAATGGGCAAGGTCTGCGTCTGCGGCGCGGCGGCGCTTCATGTCGATTACGACAAGAAGACCGTCACCGTGGACGGCCAGACCTACAAGGAAGGCGACTTCCTCTCCATCGACGGCACCTCCGGTCTCGTTTATGGCGGTGCAATCAAGACCGCTCCGTCCGAGATCGTTTCCGGCCTCATCAACGGCGACAAAGCCGCGCAGAAGACCGAGAAATTCAAGAACTACGCGCAGCTCATGCAGTGGTGCGCGAAGGCGACCCGCATGCAGGTCCGCACCAACGCCGACAACCCCGAGCAGACCGCCAACGCGCTCGCGTTCGGCGCGGTCGGCATCGGCCTCACCCGCACCGAGCACATGTTTTTCGAGGGCGACCGCATCGACGCGATGCGCGAGATGATTCTCGCGAACTCGCTCGAAGCCCGTCAGGCCGCGCTCGCCAAGCTTCTTCCGTATCAGCGCGAAGACTTCTTCGGCATCTTCAAGGAACTGAAGGGCTATCCCGCCACCATCCGTTTCCTCGATCCGCCGCTGCATGAATTCCTGCCCAACGCGAAGGAAGCGCAGATGGATCTCGCCGAAAAACTAAAAGTTCCCGTCGAGAAAATCATGCACCGCGTCCACGAGTTACATGAGTTCAACCCCATGCTCGGTTTCCGTGGTTGCCGCTTGGGCATCAAGTATCCCGAGATCACTGCCATGCAGGCCCGCGCCGTCTTCGAGGCCGCTGCGGACGCGAACAAGAAGGGCTTCAAGGCCAGGCCCGAAATCATGATCCCGCTCGTCGGCTTCAAGAAGGAGCTCGACCTCCAGGTCCAGGTCGTTCACGAAGTCGCCGCCCTCGTGCAGAAGGAGAAGAAGGTGAAGATCGCCTACTCCGTCGGCACCATGATCGAAGTCCCGCGCGGCGCGCTCACCGCCGACGAGATCGCGCAGACCGCGGAGTTCTTCAGCTTCGGCACCAACGACCTCACGCAGACCGCGCTCGGCATGTCGCGTGACGATTCCGGCAGCTTCCTGCCCGGCTACGCGGAATTGGAAATCGTGAAGAAGAATCCCTTCGCCACGATTGACCAGACCGGCGTCGGCCAGCTCATGCAGATCGCCATCGAGAAGGGCCGCAAGACCCGTCCTGGAATCAAGCTCGGCATCTGCGGCGAACACGGTGGCGAACCCGATTCCGTCAAGTTCTGCCACAAGCTCGGCCTCAGCTACGTGAGCTGCTCGCCCTACCGCGTCCCCGTCGCCCGCCTCGCCGCCGCGCAAGCCGCGATCGAGGAGAAGCGCAAAGCCGCCGCTCCGAAGGCGAAGAAGAAGTAATTCAATTGTGAAAACTCAAAAGCCGCTCCGGGAAACCGGAGCGGCTTTTTGTTTCTAAGATTGGCAAAGACTTCTGCCAAAAGTAACGTTCCATCTTGACCATGCCGGCGTCGGCCATTTCACAGCAGTAAGCATCGTGCCTGAGCGGCTTGATGGTGAAGGGAGATGCTATTTCGATTCGGATTTCGGCTGATCCTTTCGAGGAAAAAGCGGTGCTGGTTCACCGATCACGTGGCCTTGGTTGAGATGACCCCATTCGGCCCCGATCATCCTGCTCACATCTTCCTTCAGCTCCAGTTGAGCAAAGATTTTCGCTGATGTTCCAGGGAGGAACGGCCACAAGAGAACCGCAAGAATCCGGCACGTCTCGGCGAGGTTGTAGAGCACCTCATCCAGCCTCGCAGCCTGCGTCGGATCCTTGGCCAGCTTGAACGGAGCGGTCTGATCCACGTACTGATTGGCGCGGGTGACCAGCGACCAGATGGACTGCAAGGCACCCTGCAAGCGATACGCCCGCAGATGAGCGATAGTTTCCGCGATAAGACGGTTCGCCTCGGGCGCCAGTTCATCGGAGCGCGACGGAACGACTCCGTTGCGATACCGCTTGAGCATCGAGAGCGAGCGGTTGATGAGGTTGCCGAGACCGTTGGCCAGTTCTGAAGCGTATCGAGCCTGGAATCCTGCATCCGTCCAGTTGCCGTCCGGTCCCAGATCGAGCTCTCGGGTGACGTAAAACCGGAAGGCGTCCACTCCCCATTCATCGATCACCTTGATGGGATCAACGATGTTGCCAGTGCTCTTGCTGATCTTCTGGCCGTCCTTCTGCCACCAGCCGTGCACGAGGATCTGTTTCGGCAGCGGGAGGCCCATTGCCTTGAGCATGATCGGCCAGAAGACGGCATGGAATTTAATGATGTCCTTGCCGATGACGTGAGCATCCGCGGGCCAGAGCGAAGATCCTCCGCTCGTGCCGTGCTGCGCCGAGCCGAAATTCACGCCCAGCGCCGCAGTAACCAGCGGATCGCCCAGCGCCGCCGGCACGGTGAGATAATTCACCAGCGCATCGAACCACACGTAAGTGACGAACTTGTCATCAAACGGCACTGGAATCCCCCACTCGAGGCGCGCTTTCGGTCGGGTGACGCAAAGGTCTTCCAAGGGTTGGCTTCTCAGGAAACCCAGGATTTCGTTCCGTCGGTAAGACGGGTAAATGAACTCTGGATTGGCCTCGATGTAATCGATCAGCCACTGCTGATGCTCGCGAAGGCGGAAGTAATAGTTCTCCTCAACCAGCTCCACGACTTCACCGTAGATCGGGTCAAAGGAACCGTCTGGAAGGCGATCCTTGTCCGTCAGAAAGGTTTCCTGCCGTGTGGAGTAAAATCCCCGGTGCTCTTCCGGATAAAAATGTCCCTCGCGGTGAAGTTTCGTGAGGATCGCCTGCACCACACTCTTGTGGCGGGCATCCGTGGTGCGAATGAAATCGTTATTGGTCAGTTGCAGCCGCACCCACAATGCCTTCCAACTCGCGGCCAGCTCATCGCAGTACGCTTGGGCTTCTTTGCCTTCCGCCACAGCGGCCTGCTGCACCTTCTGGCCGTGTTCGTCCAGCCCGGTCAGGAAGAAGACCCCCTCCCCCAGGCTTCGCCGCGCCCGTGAAATGACATCCGTGATCACCTTCTCGTAGGCGTGGCCCAGATGCGGTTGCCCGTTCACGTAATCGATGGCTGTCGTGATGTAATAGCTCTTGCTCATGTGCGCCGCGACAATGGCGGACCATCGGGGCATTGGCAACTTCGCGAATCCTCAAACGCACCCGCCAGTCTCCCTGATCGATTCGAACCTGCCGCGATTCAGGCGCATCCACACGCTGGACCCGGCCCTCTCCCCATCCGATGAGAAGAGGGAGAAACTGGCGCGGCATCCAACGTTCTCATCGTGTTTCCGCGTTCCAACCCGCCGACTCACCAGTATGTGCCGGAAGCCCGGAGCGAGATCATCTACGGATTCAATGGCGCCGTGATAAACACCCGGTAAAAGCCGTTGCGGGCGGGTTTGTTCAGCAGGACGCGTTTCTGCGTGGTGCTGGCGGTGACGGTGGTCTCTGATTTCCATGCGGCGCCGAGCGTTTCGGCGCTTTGGATTGCGTAGGTCTTGCCGGGAATGGTTTGGAAATGCAGAGCAAACTGGTCTGGGCCGGGCGGTTTCTTATCGCCATCACTCAGATCATCAGGTCTGGGCTGTGGTTCAAAGATCAGAGCGGATTTCGAATTGGTTGGGTCAGTGCCGGCGGCCATTTCCTGAATGTTTGGCAGGCCATCTTGATCGGCATCATCTTGTTCGCCGCTGGCACTGGGGTATTTGGTGGCCAGACCGAAGTGTTGAGCCCATTCACTGTAGGATGGATCCACCCAGAGTGCCGTCGGTCGTCCGCCATAAGTCGTGCCCCACCCCGTTGTTCCAGCACGATAATAAACGATCCCTTTATCAGCACCGGGAAACCGGGGGAATGAGGCGCGTTTTGTTTTGGATTTCCCTCTCCTCAATCCTCTCTGCTCGTTCATCGCGATGAGAGGTAGAAGAAGTGCCGGGTTTTGAAAGAGCCGCTTCAGTCTGATCACGCTGCTGCGGCTGGTCTTCGACACAGCCGAGCTCCCGGGGCAGTTCCTCAAGCTGTGGTTTCGCTGTCTTGGGCCTTCGTTTGGAGATTTTCTTTTCTCGTTTCCTCCATCCAAAGACATCATGGTGCAATCTGATCCAAATTACTGCCGGGTCATTACATTCGAACTCATCAAATCATCCGGGCACATTGTTGATTTGGCGATGTCCGTTCTTCACCTGTCATCGCAAAATCAAGACCCGATAGAAACGAGTGGGCCTTTGCTCAACCGGCGCCGGGTCGATGACGACCTTCTCACCGGCGACGAGAGTCGATGACACCTCGGACAGGAAGTTCCAAACCGGAGGTGCCAGCTCTTCGGAGTATTCCAAGCGATAGGCGCGTCCCGGCTGAGCCATGAAACGAATTTTCGGAATGCCATCGCTTAGATCAACCGCCTCGACGCGGAAATAGCTCATCGCGTCGCGTGGGTTGGTGCCGCTCAGGAATTCGTCGATGTTGGATACGCCGTCTTGATCCGCATCACGTTTGGCATCGTCGGGCGAAGTCGGGTCGAAGCCATTGAGCGCTTCCCAAATGTTGTCCAGGCCATCGTTGTCAGCGTCACCGGGCGGAACGTGGTTCGGAGCGGCGGGAGTTGGCGGGCCTGGAAAACGCACGATCCCCCAGGTACCGTCCGGATAGCGGCCTTCGGAAACACCGTCGAGCTGCGGGATGAAATCGAAAGTGTCAATGATCTGGGAACTCGCGTTGAGCAAGCGAATCGTTTCCCCGAACTGATCCAACTGGAACAGCGTGTGACGTGAACCACGGCCTGCATGTCCGTCGGTGTGGAATCGGAGAAATGCTCCCGCGTCGATAAACATCAGCGAGCCAAACCTGTTGTTCGTGGCGCCGCTGATCGATGGATCATCCGTAAGAATCCATCGGTCCAAGCTGACAGGGAGCGCGGTGGGGTTGTAAATCTCCACAAAGTCGTTGGTCCCGCCACCGCCAGCGAGCCATTCGTTAAGGCGGAGTCCATTTCCAGAATCGAGCGCCGCTGATTGCGCGTTCGGTTGGCCGGGCGTGGGTGTGGAGAGAAGAACCCACTGCTGGCCGACACGTCCGACGGACCGATCGACAAGCTGCAAGCCATACTCGATGCGGTCCAGGATGCGATCACGAGAATCCCGGATGCTCAAAACAGAGCCATCGTCATCAAGCGGCACGGGAAACGAGTGAGAGCCCGGCAATTGAGTGAAGTTCGCCGGCATCAGTCCGAAATAAATCAGCAATCGTTCACCGGCACCAATCTGCCCATCCGGGCGGAACGGCCACCGAAGCAATGGCTCGCCCGGCGCGTTCACGCCCAGTGAAACTCCAGCCAGCGAAATCACAACCCCGGAAACATTCTCTATTTCCACCCAGTCCGGACCAGCCGAGGAACGGGCCATGAATTCTGAAATACGAAGGCGCGTTCCAAGTTCCGCGAGGTAATTGCTCGCGCCGCGAGTCGCGCTGAAGAGGAGTTGATGAAACGCGCCTGTCCCATCTGGGAGCCGGCCGAATGTGATGCCTGTCGCCTGCGGCCCGTAGGTCACGCGATCGAGTTCTTCGCCGTTAGGCGCGAGCAAGGCGATCAAGCCTGCGGACGCAGGCAGCTTGAGATCCAGATGATCAGGCCCCGAATTCTCGTCCGCGCGCAGAACAGCGAAACCTCCAGCGCCGATGAACGTGGGCGAGGCAATCCGCGCGAGTGAATTGCTCGTGATGATGGCGCAACCCTGGAGTGCGACCGGCATGGTTCCTAGATTGTGCAGTTCGATCCAGTCAGCGCCGCCATCCGGATTCGCAAGGAATTCATTGATCTTCACACTGGACAACAGTCCGAGGGGCGCCGCTTCGTTTGGCCCGCCCGGGGTTGCGTCACAGAGAAGCAACCGTCCATCCACGAACCCTACCGTGTGACCGTCGGCCACCGGCCCATACCACACAACATCCACCTGGTTCGTGCTGGAATCGAAGAGCGCGACCGTTTCGCCGTCACGATTCAACTGAAAGGGCGCAACGAGAAGATCGACGGAACTTGCGTTGCAATCGATCCGGAGGTAGCCACCGGCTGGAATCGTTGTTGCCGGTTGAAACACGAACTGGCGCGGATCGGAATTATCTGTGAGGGACCAACCTCCTATTTGCACTGCACTCATTCTCGTGTTGTAAAGCTCAAGCCAGTCGCGGTCGGTGCCCGCTTGAATTTCGTTGATTCGGATCAACGGTGGTGCGGGCAAACTGTTCGCAGCTCCGGGCGAGCCACCCGGTTCGCTTCCGTGCCAGTTTGAGGCGTCGTCCGGTTCGCGCCGCGAATCGATCACCTCGATCGAAGCACCCCCGCCGTCGGCACCGATGGGCCAGGGCTGTGTGTCGCGATACTCGACCGAGGTGATGACATGTCCAAGGGTGTCAAGCAGAGCGATGCGCTCGCCACCGTTGTCGAGCGATCCTGAGAACCAGCCCGTGACTGAAATGATCGGATAGCGTCGTTGAAAATCCGGCGGTCGCGCGTCGCTGCCAAGGACCATCCTCGCACCGGGCGCCAGTTCTGGAAACGGAGTCGGAAACCGGAAACCGATTCCCGAGAAGCTGCATCCACTCAGATCAACCCCAAGCCCGCCCGTGTTCTGGAGTTCGATAAACTCGAAGGCATCTCCGCCCGGAGGATTGTACATGATCTCGGTGATGCGCACCGGATTGCCAGGCTGCGTGACATCAAAATCAAGATCGATGATCGCGCTCCAGTTGGTGCTTTCGAGGGAGCGCGCCATGAGATGCAAAGGAGCGCCCACAGTGATCGGCGAGGCGTAGACTTGCGCTGCTTCACTTGGAATGCTGGTGAATGCAGCTCGCGGATCAGTCCCGTTGGTTGTGTAAAACATCGCGCCGGTGAGGTTCTGAAGGCTGAGCTGATAGCCCGCTGGAACGCGGCCTCCAAATTGGCTGGCAACCGGCGCATTCGACGACGCAAGAAAACCAGCCTTCTGGAGGATGTTCGTCAGAGGCCTCCTTCGCCCGGTGATCCAAGTTCCGACGACGTCGCTGAATCCGGCGATCGAAGGAGCAACCTGGGTTTTGATCAGGTTGTAACGCGCCCGAATCCGCGCATCGGTCAACGGCCCATCATTGAAAAAGGCGCGGTGAACACGGTCCGCGAAGAGAAGTTTGAACTCGGGCGATTTCTTCAGCGAGTTGAACATTGCCTGGTAATCCGTCGTGCCCCAGGGCGGGCTCAAGGTCGAAAGGGTTCGTGCGATGGTGTCGTAGCTCACTTCGTGGCTGGTGAAGGCAAACTCGGCATCCCACGGATAAAAGCGGAACTTCGCGCCGGGCGCCTTCTCACGAGCCGCGCGGGTGTTGTTGTGGGGCCAATCGTCGTTGTCGGCCCAGATCAGTGGCAGGAGATAATCGACGAAGTTGGCGAGGTCCATCCTGGCCTCGATATCGAGATAGTTCGTCTGGATCGTGAGATTTTTTCGCGCCGCCGTGCGCAACTGATTCCACGCGGTGAGATCGCCGCGGATCGCCTGGTTGTTGGGCCCCATCACATCCCACAGCTCGCCGCCGCCGTGGTACGCCTGGAGGAAATCGTCATCCACACGCTCCGTCGGATTATAGATCCCTTTATAGACTCCATTGAGAAAGAGATAAACGAATGTGCCGTGGCAGGCGGTGATTCCGACATTGAGGCTCAAGGCCCGGACGAACTCATCCTTGATCAACGGATTGGTGTTATCATTCATGCCGGCACGGAGATGCAGCGTGTTATACGAATCCAATGTTGAAGCGGAGAAGACAGGGTAGTTCAACCGTCCGGGACCATAGTCTCCCCGAAAATAGAGGCGGAAGGAGTATTTGTTCTCGGGTGCCGATGTCGCGCGATAATTGTAGAGTCCGCGAATATAATCCCCACCGGCCACACGAAGTCCCGCGTCGAGCTGGAACCCTCCATTGTCCTCCGGGCGAATCCATTCGACAGAAACCGGACGTTCCCACGAGGCACCGTGCTTGTCCGTGTTGCGTGGGTTGTACTCCATGATCCCGCTGCGACCGTAAAGATTGTTGGTCGCCGTGACGAGCGAAAGGACCGGCAGCAGGCGGCGGTTGTTCGCCAGGTTCATCAGGTAAGTGTGCGTCCGCACGCGCGACGGGAGCTGATTGGGCGCGAATGCAGTCGCGCGAACAATCCGGTTTGCTGTGATCGGTATCGATTCCAGATAGACAACACCGTTGGTCAATGAGGGCGGGCTGCCATTCGTCGTATAACGAATCTGAGAGCCCAGGGTGCGGCAGGCCAGACTGAGCCTGAAGGGCGCATTGAAAAAGCCACGTTCCACGCTGAAATGAACCTCCTCCACCTTGCCGGTGATGGTGCTGGCTTTGTTCGCGGCTGCGGGCGTGGCTTGGGCAAGGTAAGTCCAGCCAGATTGGGCATTCCCAGGTTGCCGCCCATAAGAGAAATTGGGTGATTGCTCGGGAAAAATGAGTTCATCAACGACCGCTCTCGGCGACTCCGGGCCGAAAAGTCGAAGCACGTCGCCATTGGGGTTGAGTTTGAAATTGGTGTGCAGGCGCTTGCCGGCTGTAGGATCGCGCCGGTCCTTGCCCGAGGCCCATATCACCAGGTAACCACCGGCCGGGATGACGGTGGGTGGAAAAATCCACTGCCCTTCCTCCTCGCGATCCACACTGAGCGACCAGCCCCCGAGATCCACCATCTGCAAGCCCCGATTGTGCAGCTCGATCCAGTCCTCGGGATCTTGTTCTTCATCCGCAATGCCCGTTTGATTCTCCGCCATGATCTCATTGATGACGACATCCGGCGCGGGCTGAGCTGGATCCACGCGATACTTCCACGAGAATTCCGTGAACGCGACCGGCACCGCTTCATCCGTCGCGATGCCGTGGCCTGAAGCCCATGAGATGGTCGATTCACCGGCGGTTGCCTGGGGAAACGAGAACCGATAAGGCCCAGCGCCGACACCCGTTACGTTGGTCGCGCTGACTCCATTGAGCCGCAGATCAGCGGCATCAACACCTTCTACAGGCCGGGAAAAGTTCACTTCCACTGCACCCAGCTGCCGCAGAAGCGTGCCGGGGATTGGAAAGACATTCGTCAGACTCGGCCCGGCAGGATTGATCAATTGGTAGGCCCATGTCGAACCAACGACGCCCGCGTCGAACCGCTGGGGAGGATTGCCCAGGTCAGCAATCGTATGCAGAGGCCCCCAGGCAATGTCCACCGGACCGAACGGGGGCTGAGGAAATGAGAAAGTGTAGCTGACACCGCTGCCGGCGACACTCTCCGCAGGGATGCCATTCAGAAGAAAATCTCCGGCACGAACGCTCGTGACAGGTTCGCTGAACGTTACGGAAATGGTTTTTAACTCGCTGACGAATCCCGGGGCTGGATCAACTCCCGTGATGACGGGCGCGACAGGAATGCTTTCAAGGGAAGTCAGCTCGGCGTCGAAGACCAGGTCCGAGCTGGAAATCGCTCCATTGAGCACCAGCACCGCGATCGTGTTCTCACCTGCGACGAGATATCGGGAAGGGTTGGGCAAATCAAACGCCGATTCAAATGGCTCGATCGTGGTCGTCGCCAGGCTGGATTGATTGAGATCCGAGTCGGTTGCTGGCGCATTGGTGGAAGCCACTCGAACGCCGTTGATCCATGCGATGAAACCGTCATCGACCACGGTGGCGAGTTGCAGACTGGCGATGGCTGCGGGATTCGGGACATTGAAGCTCCTTCGCAGATAAAGCGTGGTGTAACTCCCCTGCATCCCGGTGAGGTCCGTGCCGCTGAAACCGGCTTCACCATAGACGAACGCCGCATTACCGGTCTCCCAGGACGCGTCTTTGAACTTCAACTGACGCCAGGCGGCGGCATCGCCGGGCGATGGATCAGCGGTGCCCCGGAAAAACTTCCATGCCTCACTTAGAGGCACGAGCGTCCCGGCATCCGTCCTCAGGACAGGGATGAGAAGGAGCGCCAATGCGGCGAAGAATGATGGTTTAAAAAAGATGGAGCGCATTTGTCAGGACGTTTGGAGAAATTCCAAAGATCCAAGTTCCAGAGTCCAAACAACGGCAAGATTTCTTCAAACCATCAACACCTGCCAGTCTTGGTTGATGAACAAAGGCCATGTGCTCACCGATATTCATTGGAACTTGATATTCGGAACTTGGAATTTCGGCGATGGTCATTGGGGCTTTGGCGACGGCCTTTGGCCCCACGGCATCGGCATCGTCGGAGGCTTGCGATGCAGGTCACGGCGCGCATCGGCTGGCCGATCCTTGAACCACTTCACGAAGCGGGCGAGTTGCCTGACCGCTTCCTCGTAGGCCTGGCAACCTTTCTCGGCTGTTGCCAGTTCCGCCTCGCCGAGCACACCAGTCTCCGAGTAACTGCTAGTCCACGAAATTAGCGTGGCGGGTCCGGCGGCGAAAAGATCCACCCAGTTGAACGCGCTATTCTCCTCGTTGAAACTGATGACACCGCTCCTGGTCAGATCCCGGCGCACATTGTCGCCATCAAGGTAGAGGTAGAGCGAAGTTTCCAGTTCGCACGCATGGGCACACCCACCGGGGAATTTGCTCTGACGCCAGCGCGGCAGGAATTCCTTATCGACAGTGAGCAGATTCCACCACGCTGCAAGGATGCACTCGGCATCCGTCTCCAGATTGGTGCGACGCGCCACAAGATCAAGGTTGGGCATGTTCGAGCCGTGCCCGTTCAGCAGGACGATCTTCTTGAATCCGTGGTAGGCGAGCGATTTCGTGATGTCGAGGACGTGGTCGATGAAGTGTGTGTAGTGATTATTAATCGTGCCCGGAAAATCCATCACGTGCCCGGTGTAGCCATAGCACACGGTCGGCAGCACCAGCAGCTTGTCCGGAACCAGCCGCCCGGCGCCGCGTGCGATTTCGGTGGGGCAAACGATATCGACATCGAGCGGCAGGTGATGACCGTGCTGTTCGACTGCGCCGCACGGCACAATGCAAACTTTGCCGAGATCCACGGCATCGTTGATCTCGGGCCAGGTCAATTTCTCGTAACGGAATTCAGTCGCAGCGCGGGAGTTCATGGTCGGAAAACGAGGTTCATGCGCAATATGTAAACAGGTCGCTCAATCGTGACAACGCAGAACAAATCGCGGCGGCCGCAATTTCGGGTTCTTCAAACTTTAGCGTTGGGATTTTCATTGAGTGAAATCAGGTTAAGCGGATGCAAGACATACAACTTTATCAGCAGCTTTTGGGATTGAGTGGGCCGTGGGAAGTGGGGCGAGTGACCTTGAAGCGGGAGGCGCAGGAG
>SIBF01000059.1 GCA_009695275.1 Pedosphaera sp.
ACTCTTTCTGGGCAGTCCGGTGCCCGTGCGCCCCAATCGCCCAGTGCCCGTGCGTCGCAGGACTTCGTTTCACCGATCGTATCATTTTCAAAGGCGGGTCAAAAAAGCCGTGTTTTGAAGGTGATTGCGCTTAATTCAATGGCAGTGGGCCCGGGCTGGCGGTGTTCGCAGTGAGAAATGTATTTTCATGGTGATCAATCCGTTCACCTCCTTTCTAGCCAGTCTGTCCTCCGAGGTTGCGCGGTTTTTTTCTCAATAGGCCGGCACCCGAGACTCCCGCAGGTGGCTTCCGTATCGCACTGACACTGAAGTACCGAGGAAACAGGCTCTGAATTCTGAAATCAAGAGGAACTCGCGGAGGCAATCGATTGTGATCCAGAAGCTTAATCACCTGTTATCGAGGGGATTTATCGGCTGCCATCACAAGGCCGATTCAGGGCTTGACGGGCCAATGGTCGTCGCATAGACACACAACAACCTTAAACAAGAAGAAGATAATGGCAGCCAATAAATCCATCGAACAGCGAGTCAAAGACATCATCGTCGAGCAACTCGGCGTGAACGCAGACCAGGTCACGCCTGAAGCCAAGTTCATTGAAGATCTCGGTGCTGATTCGCTCGACACCGTTGAGCTGGTCATGGCGCTGGAGGAGGAATTTGGCCATGAGATCCCCGACGAGGATGCTGAGAAGCTGCAGAGCGTGGGCGATGTCATCAAGTACATCGAAGAATCGCAGTCCAAGTAAGTTTAGTTCCTTTGAGCGGGGCAGCAACGCCTGCGAAAGCGTCGGCTGCCCCGTTTCTTTTTTATGGCATACGATCGCAGAGTAGTGATCACAGGCATCGGAGTCGTAACACCTCTCGGTACAGGCATCGAGACCTTCTGGCGTAACCTGCTCGCCGGTCAATGCGGCATTGACAAGATCACCGCGTTCGACACCACAGGCTACGACTGCCGGATTGCCGGCGAAGTGAAGCAGTTCGATGCCGCTCCCGCGTTTCCCTCCCCGAAAGAGGCCCGCCGAGCCGACCGCTTCGCTCAATTAGGGATCATGGCCGGCCATCTCGCACTAAAGGACTCGGGTCTCGATCTCGACAAGTCGAACCGTGATGAAATCGGCGTCTTCATCGGATCGGGAATAGGCGGTCTGCACACGACGGAAGAACAGCACAAGATCCTCCTCGCGAAAGGACCGGGCCGCGTCTCGCCCTTCATGATTCCCATGCTCATTCTGAACATGAGCTCCGGCCTGTTCTCGATGTACAACAAGCTCCGCGGGCCGAACCTGGCGACGTGCTCCGCTTGCGCCACTTCAACGCATGCCATCGGCGAAGCCTGGCGAACTCTCAAAATGGGAGATGCGCAAGTGATGTTTGCCGGCGGCTCGGAGGCGACGATTGTTCCACTGGGCATCTCCGGCTTTTGCGCGATGCGGGCGATGAGTACGCGAAACGATGAACCTTCGCGTGCCTCGCGCCCGTTCGATGTCGGACGGGATGGGTTTGTCATGGGCGAAGGCGCGGGAGTCATCGTGATGGAGGAGCTGGAGCACGCCACGGCGCGCGGTGCCCGCATTTACTGTGAGATTGTTGGTTATGGGAACACCGCCGACGCCAATCACATGACCGCACCATCTCCGGAAGGCGAAGGCGCTGCGCGTTGCATGAAGATGGCGCTTCGATCTGCTGGGTTGAGCCCGGATGCCGTCTCTTACATCAACGCCCATGGGACTTCGACGCCTCAGGGTGACATTTGCGAAACACAGGCGATCAAGACCGTATTCGGCGAGCACGCCAGGAAACTCGCTGTCAGTTCCACAAAAGGCGCCACCGGTCACATGCTGGGCGCGGCGGGTGCCGTGGAGATGGCGGTATGTGTCCAGGCGATCGACAACAACATCGTTCCGCCGACGATCAATCTGGACAATCCTGACCCTCAGTGTGATCTCGACTACGTTCCTCACAAAGCCCGGGAGATGAAGGTCGATGTGGTGGTGAACAATTCCTTCGGCTTCGGCGGCCACAACGCGAGTATCATCGCCAGACGGTTTCAGGGATAGTCACGATTCGAGTTGCGCGCTCGGATGCGGCGCAGACGGTCACGTTCGCGATGTGTGCTTGCAAGACCATGCAGGCACCCCGAAAAACGAAAACGCGGGCGAACCAGGAGGAGTGTTCGCCCGCGTCGCACCTGCTCTCCCGAGGAGAGCTCCGTTACTCGACCTCGATGGCTCGATAGTAACGGATGGTTAATCCTTTCGCTGACGGATCGATCATTTGCACTTCATCGCCCTCGGCGGTGACGGTGCCAAAATCGTTCCAATTCACGAGATCATCAGAAGTCTGGATGCGGTAACGGCGTCCTGGTTCAGCTGACAAAGAAACCTCACATTCACCATCATCGTGACGGTGGACGCCTTTGACTTTGCCGCGATCCTCAGTACGACCCCACAGTGGAGGATTACCAGTGCGAATTGGTTCATCCGAGCCGTCGAACGAGGCCACGCCGGTGAAAGTCAGGCTGTTCCCCTTGCCATTGGCCGAAGCCTCCACGCGGTAGGTTAACGTTTGCGGTTTGTCACCGAAGAAAATGCCCCAGCGGATGGTGCTGCTCGTTCCATCCACGCTGCCGTCGCCGGTAACATCGGAAATCACCGATCCAGCGGGTGCGTGCTCTTCAATGGTGTAGGCATCAATCCCGCTTCGTGGACTCGCAACCAATGAGACAACGTACTCCAAAGTCGCGTCCGTCCCGGTTCGACGGACTGTGCGGCTGGCGCGTCCGACATCCTTGGGTGGACCGTCGTGTTCAAGTGCATGGAGTGAGAGCACTCCGGGTTTCGCCTTTGGGATCCAACACAGAGGCGGTGCCCCTTGTGATGGATCGTAGGTGTATGTTTCACCACGACGCCAGATCTCCCCTGCACGGGTCACGTAGTTTTGTGGAATTGGGTTTGGTCCGACACTCCATTTTTCGCCCTTCTTCCAGGCGAGGATATAAGAGGTCAGTTCGTTGAGCGTGATCTTGTTGTCAGCGGGGGCAATATCCGCCGGATGGCGTGTCGGTCCGGGCGAAATCAGATGATCGCCGCCAATCACTGACTCGATGCCATCGGCGGATGCGCTTCCATTGAACTCCTGCGGTCTGGGATTCTCGGAAACCGGTGGTTTGATCTCGTACACCAGCGTGCGCGGTTTCCCGTCGATGTATGGGCCAAATTTTACTTCGCCCGTGCTCTCGTCAAATACGCCACCGTCACTCACGCTGCCGACTGACCATCCTTTTGGCGGGTGATCCTCCACGGCGTACACCTGAGTGTCGCCGGATGGCCTGGCAACGAGCAGCACTTTGAAGGCTTCCCCTGGGCTGAACGTGTCTGGCAGTTCACGCGTTACGAACTTCTGGTCCACCGGGCGTTTCACGATGACTTTCACCGGCTCCGAATAGCCCACTGCGCCAGTCGTGTCGGTCGCCCTGGCGACCAGCACATAATCTCCGGCGCCAACATTGTGCCAGGTGAAGCGATACGGCAGTGTCGTTTCCTGTTCGATCTCCTTGTCATTGGCGAAAAAGAGGATCTTCGCAATTTTCCCCGAGGCTGCGCTCGCCTCTGCCTCCACGACGATGTCGGAGCCCGCTGGGAACTCGGCACCGCTCTTCGGAGTAATGATCACGATTTTGGGAGGCGGATTAGGAGTTGGACCATCAATGATGGTGACGCTTGCCGCGCGCGGCTCACCGACGCGGAAGTTGTCCTCGGGACCAGGTGGCGCGATGAAGACCAATTGCACCAACGTAAGCGTGGCGATTTCCTTTCCTTCGATCGCTTTGTCGGAGATTGCCTTGACGTCAAGCGTAACCGAAGTCTTGCCCTTGGGAAGAACCACCATTTCAGGCAGCTTCGAGTAGTCCACGCCGTTCTGAGCGGTCCCCGAGAGCATGAAGTGAACGTTCAAGGCGTTCTGAGCACTGCCTGTCCGGACGATCTTGAAGATGCCTATGTTCTTGGTATCGGATTCGGAAGCTTCCGCATCGGAGGCAACGACAGTGACGACGGGTATGTCCGCATCCGCTTTCTTCACGACGATCTTGACTGCGCTCGAAGTTGCCGATTGTCCGCCATCATCGGTTGCCTTCGCCACCAGCACATGTTCGCCAGCGGGAACATCCTTCCATTCAAACACGAACGACTCGATCTGGCCCGGAGGCGGCTTCACGAAAAACTGCCTCGTTTCCGAATCGATGAGCTTCAGGCCGTCGTACAGTTCCATGTGTGGCACGTAGCCATCCGCATCGGCCACCTGAATCACGACCTTGATGGTGGTGCGCTCCGGGAAGGACTCTCCGTTCTTCGGCTGCTCGATGGATGCCTTGGGTGGCAGATTGCGGACGGGTCTCTCCGTGATCGTGACGGTTGCCTTGCTCGGTTCGGCAACGAGATAATCATCTTCAGGCGCGGGAGGCGCAATGAAGACGAGCTGTTGCAGCGTGAGTGTCACGGTTTCGTCACCTTCAAGGATATTATCCGGAATCGGAGTAATGAAAATGGGCGCGCTTTGTTCGCCAGCCGGGATCGTAACGAGGCCGGTGAGTTCCTTGTAATCACTGCCGTTGGATGCGGTGCCTTCGATCTTGTAACGGACGTTGAGTTTCGACTTCAGGGAACCTTCACGCGCCACTTTGAAGGCACCGTTAAGCACCACTGTGAAGCCGCCACGCGCGTCCAGCGGGCCCTCCGGGGCTTCAGGCACGGACGTGTAGATGCGAACAATGGATGTTCCGGGAGCGCCGCTGACGATGATCTTGATCGCCGGGGACTTTGCGCTGCGGCCTTCATTATCCATTGCCGCAGCCACCAGTTCATAGGTGCCGGGAGCATCTGGTGTCCAAGTGAGCATATAGGGATTCAGCAAAGAACTGATCGCCGGGTTGGGTTTGCCGAGCCCGATGCTCTTGCCATTGGCAAAGAACTCGACCGACTTGATTGAGCCCTGGGTGCTGTTCGCCACGGCGGCGATCGCCACGGCTTCACCCAGCACATACTTCGCATCGCTCTCGGGACGAGCGATGCTGACCGTGATGTTGCCGATGTTCGGATCGTTGTCATCGAGAAGGACGGTCGCCCTTGTCGGGGGATTGATGTTGTAACGCTCGCTGGTCTTGAGCCGGAGTGTTACGTGTTCGCGTCCTTCCGTGGTGGAATCATTCTTTGGCTTGATCAGGATCTTTGCCGTCGGCTCGCCTGCGGGAATGGTCACGGTCCCCGACAACTGCTTGTAATCGATCCCGTTCTGGGCCGAGCGCAGGAGCTGAATTGGTTGGTCCGCGGCGATGTTCACGATAATTCCAATGAGGTCGTCAGGCGAAGTGATTGGCGTGGTGACAATCTCGTAGCCAACTTCAAGTGGTGCCTTGGCATCCCCGAGGCGCGAAATGGTGAACTCCCCATTTTTTGGTCCTTGCTCGGAAGCTTCCGGGAACGTGGCTGCAATCATCACCGTTGGCAGTGTCACGCCAAAGTCGTTGTCCATGATTGTCACGATGGCCGATGCTGGTTCACCAACGGAATATGAAAGAACGGTGGAAATCGGAGTGCCGGCCAGCGGCTGGATTCGCGAAGTCACCGTCAGAATCACATTTTCCTCTAGTTCGCGGACCTTGTCGTCCACGGCTACCAATTGGACATCCACCGATTCCTTGCCCGAAGGGATGATTACCGAACCCGGGAGTCGTTTATAATCGGTCTCTTTGGAGGCCGAGCCACCCACCTTGTAGAGAACCAGTAACGGACCGCTGGTTGATCCGGTGCGCTTGATGGTGAACACCCCGGGTTTGGCTCCCCCCTCTTCCGTGGAAGCCGTCGAGGCGGACACGGTCACCACCGTCACCGGTGGAAGCGGGGGCAGGGGTGGGACTGAGGCATTTTGGGCTCGGGCCGCAAACCCTGAGAGCGAGAGAATGCCTGACAATAGGAGAGCAGAATAATTCTTCATAAGATTCCTCATGTAACGCTGTGCCTGTGTTTGAACACCAACTTTGCTCGCAAGAGATGTGCCGGAGCTTGTTTGGTAAACTGCCGATACTTTGGCGCATTTAGTCGCTCCATGCAATAGCGGCGAAAGATGTCCTGGGCACGCCAACCCAGAACCTTGGGAACCAAAACCCAACCGCACTATGGGATTGAACGGCGAGTCAACTAATTTAGTGGAGTGTCAGCCCAGACACTTTTTGGGTGTGGCATTCCGGCGTATCGAGAGGGCATGGCAAGAAAAGTATTGTAATGGATTGGACTGGTTGAAGATGTTCGTGAACTCCACCTGTTCTGCCGCGCTACCCCAAATCCCCGCGTAAGAATTCACAATCCCTGTCCGGCTCAAGCACCATCGGCTTCCCGTGCAGAGTGCTTCTCATACAGGTTGTCTAACTGGGCCAGCCCGTTCCTCATCGACTCCGCCGCTTCGCCATTGATGTTTCGATTCCTTACGCGCGGATTTGGGGCTACCAGCGTGAGTTGACGGCCTGAATGCGGTTTGTTAGAAGCTTGGTGTCACGTCGTTTGGAACGGAAATCGCCAGTTCTTTCCGGTGGCATTCCAGCCAGTTTGCGACCCAAAAGCTGGCAACACGACGCCTTGAGCGAATATCTATTTGAACCTATGAGCAAAAAACCTAAAGCAAAATACCAGCGGATACTCCTTAAGCTCAGCGGGGAGGCTTTGGGCGGCAAAGATGGCAACAGCATTTCTGCCGAAGCGGTGCATGGTATAGCCCAGCAGATACAGCAGGTACGACGGATGGGGGTGGAAGTCGTCATTGTGGTTGGCGGCGGGAACATCTTTCGAGGTCTCCAGGGAAGCGAGCGCGGTATTGATCGCGCCACAGGTGATTACATGGGAATGCTCGCGACGGTGATCAACGCGCTCGCGCTTCAGGATTCTTTGGAAAAACTGAATGTTCCTACACGCGTCCAGAGTGCTATTAACATGACCCAGATTGCAGAACCGTTCATCCGCCGCCGCGCGGTGCGTCACCTGGAAAAAGGACGCGTCGTGATTTTCGCTGCTGGAACTGGAAACCCTTACTTTTCCACAGACACCGCAGCGGCATTGCGGGCGAACGAAATGGGGGCGGACGTGATTCTAAAGGCAACCAAAGTGGATGGGGTTTACGATTGCGACCCCAAGAAGAATCCCAAGGCGAAACGCTACGATCAGGTTTCCTACACCCGAGCATTGGTCCAACAAATCAAAGTGATGGACTCCACCGCTTTCTCGCTGTGCCAGGATAACAAGATGCCGATCATTGTTTTTGACATGTTTGCTCCAAACAATCTTGTCAAGGTGGTGCAAGGCGAAAAGGTGGGGACACTCGTCACAGGGGAAACCACAATATGAATTTGCTGGCGGACGTCTGAGCGCAAGCGCGCTTGGAGTTGTTGCAGATTGTTGGTGTCATCGAAACAGTGACGAAGCAGTATCTGTGTTTGGCAATCGAAACACGTCGGATGCAATTCTCCTCACCCCAAGTTCTGCGGATGAGATTTTCGAAACCTCAGCGCCTCCGGCTGAGTCTCATGGCGTTAGAGACGAAGATTTGACGAACAGAACCAAATGAACCAACCTCCGCCCCAATGCAACTGAAGCGAAATTTTTTAGTCCTCATACTTTGCTGCGCGATGTCGGCATCTGCTCAGACTGGCACCGCCCACACCACGCGGGCTATCACCCTCGATGAAGCCATTTCCCTCGCCCTCCAGCACAATTATGACATCCAAATCCAGAAGATAAACCCGGAGGTAGCTCGCTACACCCTTGGGATATCATCCGCCTCCTACGACCCTACCTTTTTCATGTCAGCCCAGCATGCATACTCGCTGTCTCCCGGCGGTATTGATGCCCAGGCGCGCACGTTCTCTGGCAACGAAACGGATACGGACACATTTAGGGCTGGCTTCAGTGGTGGCCTTCCGAGCGGGATGACTTATACCCTCAACACTACTGCTGCCGACACCCACGGCACGCGGCCGGGTAGTATTCTCAACTTCGGGAGTATTCAAAACATCAGCACCAACTATGTTCGGAACCTTAATGACCTGGGTATCGTCGGTTTTACGACCTCCACAAATTATGGCACCACCGGAGTCCGCTTCCCTTTCGAGAACGCCAATGCCAGCGCGGGAGCCGTCACACTAACCCAGCCGTTGCTCAAAAATTTCTGGATTGATACGACACGGGCCAACATTTACGTCGCCCGGAACCGCCTCAAACACTCCGAACAAGCGTTCCGATTTCAGCTCATGTTGACGGTCAATGCCGTCGAGCAGGCCTACTACAACCTGATCTTCACGCGAGAGAACATGAAAGTGCAGGAAGCCGCTCTTGCACTCGCCCGGCGGTTGCTCGACGACAACAAGAAAAAGGTGGAAGTCGGTGCCATGGCGCCGCTGGACGAGAAGCAGGCTGAATTTCAGTTGGCGTTGAGCCGGGCGGATCTCCTCGGCGCACAGCGTTTGCTGGATGTGCAGGAAAACAATCTTAAGAGCCTGATCACGGACAATTACACGGAGTGGCACGCCGTAAATCTCGCACCTTCCGAAAACTTGGTCGCCGTACCGGAAGTTCTTAATCTTCAGGAGAGCTGGCAGAAAGGGATGAAACAGCGTCCAGATCTCGTCCAAGCCCGCCTGGATGTTGATCGCAGCGACATCAATGTGCGGTTGGACAAGAATCAGTTGCTTCCGCAACTCGATGTAGTGGGCCAATACGGCTATGCGGGTTCGGGGCCTGAGTTTTCCCGCGGGTATGGACAGGTCAAGAATCAGGACAATCCATTTTGGTATTATGGCGTTCAACTGAATTACCCCATCGGCAGTCGTGCCGCTCGAAACAACTACAAGATCGCCAAGGCCCAGAAGCAACAGGTGCAACTCCTCCTCAAACAAAAAGAACAGGATGTGATGGTGGAGATTGATGATGCCGTGAAACTGGTGCAGACAAATTTCGAGCGTGTCGAAGCGACCCGGCAAGCCAGGACCTTCGCGGAGGCAGCTCTGGACGCTGAGCAAAAGAAGTTGGCGAACGGCAAAAGCACCAGTTTCTTCGTGCTCCAGTTCCAACGCGACCTCACTACTGCCCGATTCCAGGAGATTCGGGCGCTCGCTGAGTATAACATTTCCCTGGCGCAACTTGCATTTCGAGAGGGAACCACCCTTGATCGTCGCAAACTGGCGGTGACTGTGAAATAGGCAACACTGAGTTTGAGAGCTCTTGTTTCCGGGGATGTTCGACTGCTTTTGACCCGTTCAAGTAAGCATTACCACTGACCGCGAGGCGTTCGTATCCATGCCATTCGTGGTTCTCAAGACGCATCAGACAGGATTGCCCTGATTCGAGGGCAATCGCCTTGGAACACCTTGACGTTGAAATGCAGCAGACAGAAGGGTCGCGAAACCTTTTCATTCTGGCCGGTCAAGAATTTCTTCCGGTAGTCAAAGCACGGCCCCACAGGTGAGCGCGCAGCCAACTTTTAGGTTCTCGACCACGCAGCGGCGGATCATTTCCGTCGAATGCACTTCATCGATCGGCTTGAAGTAATGCTGGGAACCGAGGGAGTGGATGCGATGGACACCCTACTACCAGCCGAACATCGCTGGGCCAACCCATAGCTCCACTTCAATCGAAAACTCCTTGAACGTCGGGCCTACGGTGACCTGCCTTGTCTGCGTGATCGATTCCGGCTCTGACCCCGGGAGCTCTGTTGAGCGGATTCTCCGGTGGCGATCGAAGGAATCCGTTTTCCTGTTCCATTGCCACGTGGAGTTGCTATTGATTGGGGCATCAGTTCCCAGCTCGATCACGCGCCTGCACGAATGGCGCATTTGCGTGCTCGTGCTTCGGAACCGAAAATCGGTCAATGGACTCGAAAACAATTATGAATGCTTGCACTTGGAGAGTAGTTGCCACGATGGCGCTTTGGACCTTGAACGTGTGTCAGGTCGGCGGCGCGGAAAATATCATCTTTTACCCGGACTCGAAACTTGAACTGCTCCATACCCGCACTGTTCAGTTGAACAGCGGGTTGACGGAAGGTCCGGCGGTGGCGCCCGATGGACGCATTTATTTCACGGACATGCCATTCGGCAAGGACAGCGGCATGATCCTCTGCTTCGATCCGAGGACTCGCCAGGTCTCCGTCTTCACCAAGGATTCAGGAAAATCGAACGGCCTCACGTTCCTTGCGGAGGGTTCGATGGTCTCATGCGACGGTGCCGATGGCGGAGGTCGCCGGTTGATCCGGTGGGATCTTAAAACCGGGAAAGGAGCCACGCTGGCTGATCGTTTCGAAGGACACCGCCTCAACTCACCGAACGATCTTTGTGTCGATCTGAAAGGTCGGATTTACTTCACGGATCCACGGTACGGCGGTACCGAGCCGCGCGAATTGGAACGGGAGGCTGTATATCGTCTCGAACGCGACGGCACGGTGATCGAAATCTCGCACGAGGTTGAGAAACCGAACGGAATCGTCCTGAGTCCAGATCAGCGGACGCTTTATATCGGCGATCACAACAACGGAGGGAACCGCCTGAAGCCGACCGATCCCGAACCGAAGCGCGGCGCAATGAAGGTCTATGCGTTTCCTCTGGATGCGGCGGGCCGGATCAACGGACCGCGCCGAACGATCGTCGATTTCGGACGCGAGAACGGCTGCGATGGCATGACCGTGGATGATCGTGGAAATATCTACCTGGCCTGTCGCAGTCTTGCGCGGCCTGGCCTCATGGTGATTGATCCGACGGGTCGGGAGCTGGCCTTTGTCGAAACTGGGCCGCGGAACCAGTCGGGATTGTTTGACGACTGGAAAGGAATTCCAAGCAACATCGAGTTTGGCATCGGCGACGACGCACAATCCCTCTATGTCACGGTCGATAAAGGGCTGCATCGCATTCGAGCCAAAACGCGTGGCTTCCATCCTCACCTGGCGACGAAATAATGACACCTGTCACGACGAGCCCCACTCTCGCGGTGACTCAATCAGATCGAGTCGATGTAGAGGTCGGTAAAGACTCATTTCGCTTCGCAGCCGCCGACTCGTGGCATCATTGCCCCCCGGGCTATGCATGGAGCGAAGTCGCGGGCGTGGCGTGCGATTCGCGGGACAGGGTCTATGTCTTCAGCAGAAGCGAGCATCCTGTCGTGGTTTTCGAATCTGATGGCACATTTCTGCAATCATGGGGCGAAGGAATTTTCACCTCTCCTCATGGCATCACCATCGGGCCGGATGACATGGTCTATTGTACCGACTATCTGGATCACACGGTGAGAAAGTTCACGCCAGATGGCCGGCTGCTCCTGACGCTCGGAACGAGCGGTCAACCTTCGCTCACTGGCGCCACCAGTCTGGATTTCCGGACGATCACGCGCTCCGGGCCACCATTTCATTATCCGACCAACGTGGCGCTGGGGCCGAATGGGCAGATTTTCGTCTCCGACGGATACGGCAATGCGTGCGTCCACAAGTTCACACCGGATGGCGGATTGATTACCTCGTGGGGCGAACCGGGCGGCGAGCCTGGCCAGTTTGGCATCCCGCACGGAATTGCGGTTGATGATCAGGGGATTGTTTGCGTCGCGGATCGCGAGAACAGCCGGCTCCAGTTCTTTTCACCCGAAGGTAAATTCCTGGAGTCATGGCCGGACGTTGCGCGCCCATGCCAGGTGGCATTCGACCCGACAGGCAATGTCATCGTGGCGGAACTGGGCTACCGCGCAGGCATGTGGCCTGGAATCGAAGCCCCCACTGCGGACGCAACAGGCGGACGTGTCAGCATTTTCAGCCGGAGCGGATCGCTCCTGGCGCGATGGGGTGGTGGCAGGAATCCGACAGCTCCGGGAGATTTTTTCGCGCCACACGATCTGTGTCTCGACTCGCGCGGTGACCTGTATGTCGCCGAGGTTGTTGCGTCCGCTGGCGGCAATCGGGGCCTCGTTTCTCCGACATGCCACGCGCTCCAAAAGTTTTCCAGAATATGAAGGCATGGCGATTTCATGGCTTTGGCGATATGCGACTGGACGAAGTCGCGCGTCCACAACTCAAGCCCGGCCATGTGCTTGCTGAGCCTCTGTGTGTTCAACCGAGCGTGACGGAGGCACAACTGGCCTTCGGCATCCCGACGCTGGCGTATGAACGCATAAAGCGCCGGCTTGAGACTGAGGCTCCTGTCCAGCTTTTCGGCCACGAGTTCTGTGCCCGGATCATTGAGACGGGGCCGGGTGTGACTCGATTCCATGCGGGAGAACGGGTGGCAGCCCGTGCAAAACTTCCGTGCGGCGAATGTTCTCTTTGCCTGTCGGAACGCAGCTTTCTTTGCCGGCGCGGTCCCGTCATCGGTTTCGATCTGCCGGGATGCTTTTGTGAAGTCGCGTCGCTGCCCGAGAACGCACTGGTCAAGGTCGATGATAGGATTTCTGACAGCGAGGCGGCGTGCCTGCAATCCTTGAGCGACAGCATTGCGGCGGTCGAGACGGCGGATATTCAAGTAGGCAACTCGGTCGCCATCTTCGGCCAGGGAAGCATGGGTTTGGAATGCCTTCAAATCGCGCGGATCAGCGGCGCCGGATTGATTATCACGGTAGATGTCCGCGAGGAGTCCTGCCTCATTTCAGCGGAGTTGGGCGCAGATCATGCCTTGAATGCCCGCGCCTGCGACGCGGCAACCGTCATCCGGGAGTTGACCGGAGGCAACGGCGCCGATGTTGTGTTTGAATGCGCGGGTGGAAGTCCCAAGCAAGGTCTCGCTGGAACGGAATCTTTGCGCCAGGCGATCCAGTCCGTCCGTTCAGGGGGCAAACTCGTGGGTGTGTCGTGGTTTGGAGGACCATTCGAACTGGACGTGGATGGTTTGCGTGAACGCAGTCTGCGCTATCTCTTTCCCGACATCAGCACTCAGGCCCATCTTGAACACACCGTCCGCCTCGTCGCCTCGGGCCGCGTCAAACTAGGCCCCACGATCACGCATGTCCTTTCCGGGCTGGAATCGGTTCCGCAAGCCTTTGAAATTACGGCGAACAAAGGCAGGTATCGTGCGATCAATCCAGCCCAGGTGATGATGAAGGCCTGAAAACAAGCTCAACCCAAACACTTAAAAGATTGTTATGAGCCACCACTGCGGCCGCTACGAAAGTTTGACGAACCGGCGCGAGTTTTTGAAGAAGGCCGGCGCAGGCTTCGGGCTGCTTGGCTTGGCGGACCTGTTGCAAGGCGACACTCTGTCCGGCTCGGATGGCGAACCGGCACGGGGGCTCGATCCAATGACCTTGCGCCAGCCGCATTATCCGGCCAAGGCCAAATCAATCATCTGGCTGTTCATGGAAGGCGCGCCAAGTTCGGTGGACCTCTTTGATCCCAAGCCGGAGCTCACGAAGCGCGACGGACAACGCATCACCATCGATGTGTTCAACGGAAATCCAGGGCCGCTGATGAAGTCCCCATTTAGCTTCAAGCAATACGGCCAGTCAGGCGCGTGGGTATGTGAGAAGTATCCGAACGTGGCCAGACACGTGGACGATTTCGCATTCATCAAGTCGCTCTACAGTGAATCCAACGATCATGTGCCTGCACTTTACCAGATAAACACGGGCATCCCGCGTCCCGGCTTTCCCAGCGCCGGTGCCTGGATCACTTACGGGCTGGGCAGCGAAAGCCAGAACCTTCCCGGCTATGTGGTGCTCGGCAACAATCAAGGCGTGAAGGGTGGTCCGCTCAACTGGAGTGCCGGGTTTCTCCCGACGAGCTATCAGGGCACGCTCTTCCGATCGTCCGGCGCGCCTATTCTCAATCTCACACGGCCTGAGCACGTCACCCGTGACGACCAGCGGGCGCAACTGGATTTCCTGAAGAAGGTCAATACCGAACATCTCAAGGAGCACGAAGGCGAACCGGACTTGCTCGCCCGCATTCAAAGCTTCGAGCTGGCGTATCGAATGCAGATGGAGGCCAGCGATCTCACTGATTTCTCAACCGAGTCAAGGGAGACCCTTGCGCTCTATGGGCTCGACCAGGAAGTCTCGAAAAACATCGGCACCAAATGTCTGATGGCTCGGCGACTCATCGAACGTGGTGTGCGGTTCGTTCAAGTTTACAGCGACGGCGAATGGGACGCTCACAGCGACCTTAAGGGCAATCACTCGCACCATTGCGCCTCAACTGACATGCCGATACATGGCCTTCTCACCGACCTGAAACGCCGCGGCCTGATGGACAGCACTTTGGTGATCTGGGGTGGCGAGTTTGGCCGTATGCCCGTCTCCCAGGGCAACGGCGGGCGTGACCATAACCCGAATGGGTTCATGGCCTGGATGACAGGTGCGGGTGTCAAGGGAGGGGTGAGCTATGGCGAGACGGATGAAATTGGTTACAAAGCCGTGACGGACCGCGTGAGCGTCCACGATCTGCACGCGACGATGCTTCATCTTCTCGGAATGAATCACGAGAAACTGACCTACTTCCACAACGGCCGGCGTTATCGCCTTACCGACGTGGCGGGTGAGGTGATTGAAAAGTTGCTGGTTTGATCTGCCGAGGACTTGCCGTGTCCAACTCAAATTATTGGATTTCATCAGCGGACAAGATCGTCGCCGCGATGTGGCGATCCCCTTTCGGTTCATCGTGCAAGTAACAGACGGTGACAATCTTTCCATCCGGACGCTGGATGATGCGGAGGGAGCCTGCTCAATTTGGCTGGCACCGTTTTGAACGAATCAGGTGAGTTTTTGGATTTGCGGTCAAGGTCTTCTCTGGAGTAAGAAGGTGTGCGTAGCCCGAATGATTTCAAGACTCGCCAACTCTTTTGCCGCCACAGCGATCAGAATGCATGTGCTGCTGGTCATGGGCATCTGCGCGGCGAGCGCGACATCGAAACCTGCGCCAAAGCAAACCGAAGCAAACGGCGCGCTCCGGATTCTGAAGGCAGAATGCTTCTCATGCCACGGCGAGGAGAAGAAGAAGGGCGGCTTGCTGCTCACCTCCCGGGAGTCGGTGCTCAAAGGCGGGGATGACGGGCTGGCGGTGATCGTGGGAAGTCCGGAAAGAAGCAAGTTGATCAGCGCCCTGGGTGCCGGTGCCGATCCGCACATGCCGCCGAAGAAGCAATTACCAGACGATCAAATCAAGGTGCTGCGAAACTGGATCAAGAGCGGCCTGGCATGGGATTCCAGTGTTCTCGCCAATGATGAAACAGAACTGAAGCCAGTGCAGCTCGAAGTACTACCGCCAGGTTTCCAACCTGCCTCTGCGCTGGCTCTTAATCCTGATGGCACCCGCCTGGCCGTGGCGCGCGGAACCATCGTGCTGATGCACGCCTTGTCGGCAACAAATGTGGTGGAACTTGCGCGCGTCGATCTTGGGCCGGGCGTGGTGCGTTCGCTGGCGTGGAGCAAGGATGGCCGATGGCTGGCAGCGGGTGGATTTCGCAAGACACTGGCGCTGGACGCAACGAGCCTGTTGGTGACAAAGGTCTGGACGAACGGCCTTGTCGGTCAGATCACCGCGCTGAAGTTCGCGACGAATGGCCTTTTGGCAATGGGAGACAGTGTCATGGGTCGCGGCGGCTGGATCCGCCTCGTCGATCTTGAAGCGCTCAAGACCGTGGCGTCGTGGCGGGCGCACAGTGACGCGGTGTTCGACATCGATTTCAGCCGGGATGGCAGGAGATTAGTCACGGCTGGCGGCGACCGATTGATCAAGGTCTGGGATGCTTCAACGCGAAAGGAGATGGCCAGCTTGGAAGGCCACACCGCGCAAGTGCTGGCGGCGGCGTTCAACACGAATGCAACGCAGGTGGTCAGCGGCGGCGCGGACAATCAACTGAAGGTCTGGGATATCGCCACTCGGGAGAAGATCGTTTCGCTCGGTAATCACACCGCGGCGATCACATCGGTGGCATGGCCGGGCGACGGCAAGGCGGTGGTGGCTGCGACGGATGCTGGAGGAGTTCTCAGCTACTCAAACTTGAAAGCGCACACCGGCGAGCAGAGTTCGGCGACCGCCGATGAGCGACTGATAGGAACAGCCACGGATTCCGTGTTTGCCGTCGCCGCGACGAGTGATGCCCAGGTGGTGTGCGCCGCAAGCCACGACGGGTTTGTTCACGTGTGGAATTCAGACGGCAAATTGCTGGCGAGACTCGCTCCTCCAGCTCAGGCAGAAAGTGTTGTTACAGCTAACTCCAAGGTGCCTGCGCCCAGAAGCCCTGCTGCCCTTGCAATTCCCCGATTCGCTCCCACTCCAAAATCATCAAATTCAACACCTGCTCCGAAGTCCGCTGTCACATCGTTGAAAGCGGAGCCCGCCGAAGTCCGCTTGACTGCGGATTCTCCAAGGCAGCAGCTCTTGATCACGGCGACTCTGGTGGATGGTTTCGAGATGGATGTGACCGATGCGGCTAAGTTCAGCGCCGGCCGGCGTTCGCCTTTTGTCGTGGCGGATGGCGGGAGCGTGACGGTCCTTGCCACAGGCACCGGAAAAATTACGGCTCGATTCGGTGGACGCACTCTGGAAATTCCCGTTGCTGTGACTGAAGCACCCAAGGACTCGGCCCGGCGCATGGAGGAGGACATTGCCGGCGTGCCAGTCGTCCCCGAAACTTCCGCGCGATCATCCAGCGCACTTCTTTCTAAGCCTCTCATTCCACCTGCCTCTAGTTTCGTTCGTGATGTGCTTCCCGCCATGGCCAGGGCCGGGTGCACGGCTGGCGCCTGCCATGCCAAGGCGGATGGGCAAAACGGATTCAAATTATCCGTGTTCTCGTACGATCCGAAGCATGATTACGCCGAGATTGTGAAGGATGCGCGGGGTCGGCGAGTGTTTACCGAGGCTCCGGACTCGAGTTTGATTATTCAAAAGCCTCTCACGGATGTTCCGCATGAGGGCGGTCAACGATTCGCGCGCGGCTCCGAGACTCATCAGTTGCTCGTGCGATGGTTGCGCGAGGGCGTGAAGTTTTCGGCGACGAATGAACCGGTGCTGGCGCGCATCGAGATTTTCCCCAAGGAGCGTCGCTACAAGAAGGGAGCAGCGCAGAGGGTGTCAGTCCGGGCGCACTATTCCGGCGGTTCCTCACGGGATGTGACGCACCTGGCCTCATTCGATTCGAACGACAAGGAAATCGCGAAAGTGGACGAGAATGGGCGGGTGACGATCGGCACGTTGACGGGACAAGGTGTGGTGGTGGCACGCTACATGGGTTTTGTTACAGATTCCCAGATTCTGGTGCCTGCGGAAAAATTATTGCCAGCGGCCGATTACGCAGCACTGCCGAAGAACAACTTCATTGATGAGCTGGCTTACGCGCAGTTTCAACGGCTGGGTCTGTTCCCGTCCGGGCTTTGCACCGATGCGGAGTTCTTGCGCCGGGCTTCTCTCGACACGGTTGGATTATTGCCAACGCCGGAGGAAGTAACGGACTTCCTCAAGAGTGGAAATCGCCGGGAAGTGATCTCGCGCTTGCTGGAACGACCTGGATTCGGAGATTACTGGGCGAACAAGTGGGCTGATCTAGTGAGGCCAAATCCGGACCGAGTCGGGGTCAAGAGCATCTTCACTCTCGATCGATGGCTTCGGCAAAGTTTCCGGCAGAACAAACCGTATGATCAATTTGTCAGGGAAATTCTCCTCGCCGAAGGAACCAATCATCGAGATGGCCCCTCAGTGATCTATCGGGACAGGCGGGAGCCGTCCGATCTGACCACAATGTTCAGCCAGCTATTTCTCGGCACGCGGTTCGAGTGCGCGAAATGCCATCATCATCCCAACGAAAAATGGAGCCAGGATGACTTCTATCAGTTTGCGGCCTTCTTCGGTCCCTTGAAACAGAAGGGAGCAGGAGTTTCCCCACCGATCTCCGCTGGAATGGAGAGTTTCTTCTTCGCGCCCGGCGGCAGCGTGAAGCATCCTATCACGGGCGCGGTGATGACCCCGAGAGCGCCTGACGAGACCGCGACAACCTTGCGTGGTGATACGGATCCACGCGTAGCGTTGGCTGACTGGCTTACTGATCCCCGGAATCCCTTTTTTGCCCGTGCCGCCGTGAACCGCATCTGGGCAAATTATTTTGGACGAGGCCTGGTGGAGCCGGTGGATGATTTCCGGATCTCAAATCCGTGCGTGAACTCAGCGCTGCTGGACGCCTTGGCGAAGGAGTTCACGGACCATGGATACGATCTGAAACATCTGATCCGGACGATCGTCGAATCGCGGCTCTATCAATTGAGTTCCACGCCAAACGAATCGAATCTCGCGGACACCCGAAACTTCTCCCGTTCTTACCGACGCCGTCTTCCAGCGGAAGTGCTGCTCGATGCGGTGAGCGAAGCGACCGGAGTGGAAGACACGTTTGTCGCCACTGCGCCGGGCACGCGCGCCATGCAAACATGGAGTTACAAAATCGACTCGCAGTTCATGGACGCTTTCAGCAGGCCGAACCCCAGCAGCGATCCTCCTTGCGAACGTGAACGAGGCCTGAGCGTCGTGCAATCGCTCCATTTAATGAACTCGAAGAACCTTCATGGCAAATTGAGCGACAGCCAGGGCCGTGTCCGGAAACTGGCGGACAGCACGAGGACGCCTGAAGAAATTGTCAGGGAGTTGTATCTAGCGACATTGAGCCGTCCACCCGCGGATCAGGAACTCAAAGTGGCAACATCGCCATTCGCAACTCCAGGAGCAGTCCGGCAGACAGCCACGGAGGACGTGCTGTGGGCGTTGTTGAATTCTCCAGAGTTCGTGCTTAACCATTAGTCCGACCATCACTGTTGAACAGGACGCCTGCCCACCACTTGGGAACTCCTCGATAACGGAACTCCAGATCCAGCCCTCGGTTGATACCAGGCCAGAATCGGAATGAAGACCGCACCAAACCGCTAATCGACCAGCCTGTTCTTGATGGCGTAGCTGGTGAGTTCGGCGTTGTTGTCCTTGTGCATCTTTTCGAGGATGCGCGAACGGTAAGTACTGACGGTCTTGACGCTCAAGCCGAGATCCTGCGCGATTTGTGTGGCGGTTCTGCCGGAAGCGATCTTGCAGAGAACTTGAAATTCACGGTCGGAAAGCTGTTCGTGCGGTTGTTTGTCCGAGTTGCTCCCGAGACCGAGGGCGAGCTTCTCCGCGAGGGCGGTGCTGACGTAACGGCCGCCGGAGACGGCCTTGCGGATGGCACGGACGAGTTCATCCGGGGCGCTTTCCTTGTTGATGAATCCGGAAGCCCCCGCTTTGAGCACGCGAATGGCAAACTGATCCTCCTCGTGCATTGTCAGGAAGAGCACCGGAGTGTTCGGGCGCGCGAGCTTGATGTCCTTGAGAATGTCGATGCCACTTCTGCCCGGCATGGTGATGTCGAGGAGGACGACGTCCCATTCTCTTTTCCAAACATGATCGAGCGCTTCCTGGGCGTTCTGGGCTTCCTCGATTGCCGCGTCGGCTCCGAATCCTTCGGTGATGATTTGCCTGAGGCCGCGGCGGATGACCGCGTGATCGTCTGTTACAAGAATGTTAAGCATACTTCAGTTCTATTGGCTCGACACGAGGCCGGCCGAAAGGGATGTCATGGGAACTTCAATAGTGACCAGTGTCCCGTCAGATGGAACACCGTCGATTTTCAATTCTCCGCCAAGCAGATGGATGCGCTCGCGGATCTCCGCCAGCCCGAGGGATTCGGAGCTTGAAATGTCATCCTCTGAGATGCCACAGCCGTCATCCTGCACCCGCACGAAAAGCGTCTCGGTTTCGGTGCTGATATTAATCTGAACCCGGGTCGCCCTGGAGTGGCGGGCCACATTAAGAAGGATCTCCTGCAGGATGCGGAAGATCTCAGTGGATCGTTGAAGATCGATACCAAGGTCGTCGGATTCGGAAATAAACTCACATTTAATGCCGGTGCGATTGGTAAACTCTTGCGCCTGCCATTGAAGCCCCGCAACGAGTCCGAATTCTTCGAGTACTTTTGGACGCAATTCTGTGGTGAGCTTTCGTGTGGATTTGATCAAGCTGGCGACAACACTTGACATGTTTTTCAAGCGCTGCCGGACCGCTTCGGCAGAGGTTTCCACCGGGTCACCCGCTCCGAGCGTGTGGTCCAGGAGGGTCATTTCAATGGAAAGCGCCGTGAGCTTTTGCGCGAAATCATCATGAAGCTGCCTGGCGAGGAACAACTTCTCCCGTTCGAGCGCTGTATTGGCCCGACCAAAAAGATGACGCAACTGCTGGCACGTGCCGAGCAGTTGATCGAGCGTTTCCGCAGGAGCAAATTCGTCGATCTGATTCATAATCATCTGGGTGTTACCACCGGTCATGTCCTGTATATCGGCATTTCCGCGCAAAACTTCAGCGGGAATTGGACACTCCCGGTTCTGCGCAGTGCCTCACGTCATGACAACGCAAGTCGTCGGCCAGCTTCGTCTGCAAGCCGTTGGAATTAAGGCCCGCTCTGATAGGCGGTCACGGGAGCTTCTATTGGAAGCGGAGAAAATGCCTCGCTCGACTCCTGCCCGGCAGTCCGCGGCTGATCAGATTATTTTACGAGACCTGGGGAGCACTGATTACCAGCTTGCCGTGTGCGGATCACCGATCTGTGGGACAAACCTGCGTTACTTAGAAGGCCAAAAGTTCCGTGCCTGGTTCAGGGGGATTACGCAGATTCGCCTGGCTTGAAAGCTACGTTTCGTTTCCGTTCAGATCCCTTCCATTGGAGGTGGATCCTCTCGAACTTGGAAAGGATCAGAATAATAGCCGGGCTCCCTAATCGGAATCCCTCAGCACACGCAGCAGCGCGAGGCGGCAGATGGCAAGACTGGGGGTTTCCGCCACCACTTCCGTGGCCGTGCTGGGATCCTTGTCGTAGCGGGCGAACCAGGGCTTCTTGCTGATGCGCGTCCTACCGGTGATGATGGATTCGCCAAATCGGCTTTTCAGTTTCGCCACCACCTTACGAGCTTCCGTAACATCGTCCGAGTAGTTCGGACAATCGGACGACGTCGGTTCCCTCTCGAAAAGCAATGTGTGAATTGCCCTGTCGAGTTCGGCGCCGGCAGGCACCTTGTATGGGTTGATGGGATTCATTTGGCGTGCTGTGAACGGAAGTTAAGAGATCGTCACAGAAACGTCAAATCAGGGCGGTGTCCTGATCTTGCTCTTCATCCTAATCGTAATCGCCGGGCGCGAATGATTAAGTTCATGAGCAGGATTATGAGCAAGGATCTGCACCGATGAGTAGAAACCCAGACCCAGAGACGCGGGAGGGGCACACTCGGTAGCGAACGCAGTGCCGCCCATTTTCCGCATGACACTTTGATCCCCTTGCCTGTTAACTCAACGCGTTAACAGGGATACATGTCGCAAATGCTGAAATCTTCGGGCGCGATGGGCGCTGCAACGCTGTTGAGCCGGATTCTCGGTCTTGTCCGGGAGATGGCCTACGCGAGTTTCATGGGGGACAAAGCCGTCGCCGGGGCGTTCATCATGGCCTTCATGATCCCGAATTTGTTTCGCCGCCTGCTCGGCGAGGGCGCACTCACCGCCGCCTTCATCCCCATCTTCAAGGAGAAGGAACGCAAGGAAGGTGAGGAAGCGATGTGGCACGCGGCCAACGCCACCATCTCGGGGCTGGTCATCGCGGCTTGCGTGGTCACGGCGGTGGTGCTGCTCGGATTGACGGTGACGCTGAGGCTCGACGCTCCGGCGGGCTTGCAGGGAGTGCGGATGGCAAATCCGGAAGAAGTGTTCACGCAAAGCTACGAGCCGCAGTTTCCCCATCCCGGATTCTTGAAAGCCGAGACGCGGCTGATGCTGGAACTGGCGCGCGTCATGTTCCCCTACATGCTGCCGGTCTGCCTGGCGGCGCTGTTCATGGGCGTTCTCAACTCGCGCGGACATTTCTTCGTCCCCGCAATGGGAGCGACCATGCTGAATGTGGTGATGATCACGGTGGCGCTGATTTTTGCGCCCCTCGCAAAGGGCGAGCTGGAGCAGAAGATCTTCATCCTCGCCTACGGCGTCCTGGTGGCAGGCGTGGCTCAGGTGGCCTATCAGATTCCAACTCTGCGCACGGAGGGATTTCGTTTCCGGTGGGTGTCTCCCTTCGGAAATGAAACGGTGCGGCAGGTCATGCGCAAGATGGTGCCGGGGATGATGGGTGTCGCCGCGTTTCAGTTGAACATGCTGATCACCTACAGCATCGCTTACTTCTTCGTCAGCCCGGTCATCGTCGCTTCCTTTGGCTATGCAGTCCGGTTGATGGAATTGCCCCAAGGCATCTTCGGCATCTCGCTCGCGACGTACTTGCTGCCCACGCTTACGGGACTGGCTGTGGATAAGAAGTATCCCGAGTTTCGGTCCACTCTTGGCCAGGGTCTGGGCTATCTCGCGTTCACCAATTTGATCGCCTCGGTGCTGCTCGTTTTGCTTGCGGAACCCATCGTGCGCCTGCTCTTCGAGCGTGGAGAATTCGACGAGCAGTCAACACGGCGGGCGGCTCTGGCTGTGGCGTGCCTGGCGCCAGGGTTGATCGTGTTCTCGATGGTGAACATCCTCGCCCGCGCTTTCTATGCTCTGGGCGACACACGCACTCCGATGCTCATCAGCAGCGTGTGCCTGGCGATCAACGTCATCTTCACGTTCGGTCTCGTGCCTGTGTTTCAACAAGGGGGCATGGGGCTGGCCAACACCTTGAGCGCTGTCGTCAATGCCTGGCTTTTGTTTTACGCGCTGCGACGCAAGCTCAAGCACCTTGATCTCGCCATGCTAAAGCGAACTCTGATCGTCCTCGCCGTGGCTGGCACTGTGGCTGGTGCCGCCGCCTGGCTGACGCACAGGAGTTGGGAAAATTCCATTGGCCACCCAAACATTGCGGCAAAGCTCGGTGCCGTCTTCGTTCCAGCGATCCTCGCCGGTGTGATCTATTGGGGAATTTTGCTGCTAATGAAGGTCCCGCAGGCCACTGAGGTTCTCGATATGGTTCGAGAAAAGTTCCGCCGTCTCAGGGCCTGACGCGCGAGGCCTCGCCTCTTCTCTCGAACACCACCAATCCAGCGGACATGGCCACTTCATCGGACAACATCAGAGCGCCGGATGCCATGACGGCAGCCGGACCTGCGAGCGCCACTCATTGGAGTGTCGTGCTGGCGGCCGGGAGGCAAAACTCGCCTTACGCGCATGAAGCCATGGAGAAACTCTGCCGCGCCTACTGGCCTCCGCTCTACGCTTACGTTCGGAGCCGCGGTCACTCGCCTCATGACGCGCAGGATCTGACCCAGGAGTTCTTCGGACGACTTCTTGAAGGCCAGCTTCTGTCGCAAGTGCAGCCGACCGGCGGCAGGTTTCGCTCGTGGCTGCTGGTGGTGATGAATCATTTCCTCGCGCATGAATGGGAAAAATCTCGCGCGCAAAAGCGTGGCGGCGGCGTCCCACCTATCCCGCTTGATGAAGCACTGGCCGAAAAAAGATTCGAAGGAGCGCTCGCTGCGCAACAAGAGCCAGAGAAGATGTTCGACCGAGAGTGGGCGCTTGCTGTGTTGGATGCCGCTGCCGCGCGGCTTCGTTCCACGTACGCCGATGAAGGGCGCAGTCATCTTTACGAGCAATTGAAACCTTTCGTCTCCCGTTCGGCGGAGCCGCCCACGTATCTCCAGGTGGCTGCTTCACTCAACATGACCGAGAGCGCGATGAAGTCCGCCATCTTCCGTCTGCGTCAACGCTACCAACAGATTGTTCGCGAGGAAATTTCCGAGACCGTCGCGGCGTTCACTGACGTCGATGACGAACTGCGCTACCTCCTCGAAGTCATTCGGGGTTGAGCCGGATAGCGGGGCGCGAATCGCTTACGATCAGCACTGCCACGACACTTCCCGGAAGGTCTCAACCACCGATTTCACGGATGATCACGGATGGGCCGGAATCCAGCACCGTCTTATCCGTGAAATCCGTGGTCAACTCCCGGAAGTGCCGCTGTGGTGTTCAGACGATTCCCAAACTTTCCGCGAAACTTCCCGTTCCATTTCCGGTGGTATAGGGTCAGACCTCAGCATTTGATCTGATTGGGGCAAAGGGCGCGGACAAGTTGGATTCCCTCTCGGGGAGTGAAATCTGAATGAGAACAGTGCATTGTGGTGGGAACAAAACCACGGCGGATTTTTCACCGAACACTGTCTATGGACTGGCCA
>SIBF01000060.1 GCA_009695275.1 Pedosphaera sp.
GCTAGCAGCCTGTCGGACTTACGTACACGTATTAAATCCGACGCTCTACGATTCGATATGACGCGTTTTGATTTTCGGTGAAGGTGTTTTGATGGTCCAAAATCAATGATTTTGTCCGAAAACGAGCTAAGTCCGACAGGCTCCTAGCCAGCTCGTTCTTTTCGATCGGACTCTGAGGTAACGGATCAACATTTTCATCTTGAGTGACATGTGGATAGTCTGGAGGCGACGCAACGCAGAGCGTGCCTACCAACAGGTCGATCTGCGTGGGGTTGTTCGCAGCCGTTTGTCCCGAAACCATCAAGGCTCCCTGCATGACGAGGGCGAACAGGACTGCTAACTCTTTGAGGCTTTGGCTAAACATCATTCTTGAAACTCCTCGCTGTAAAACTCATGCCTGCCATTGAATCGGCCACCACCCCAGGCTTTGCCCGTCCAATTGGTGAAGCTCCGCATCAGCCAAGCCTCTCGTAACTGCGCCTTCCACAACGGTGGTCCTTTCATTTCCGTACCGTAACGAACGTACGCCCGCCATGTCTCCTTTACTTCCTTCTGTGGCCGCCCTACAAAAATTTCCCTCGCAGTTCCGGGCTTCAGTCGCCAGATCTCGTGTCGTGTCTCTTCGGAAAACGGCTCCCATTCTGAATCTGTGCGGATCTGGACTCCCGTCGTCACAACAAAGATCGCAACGGGTTGGCTGGAGGTCACGTGGAACTCTGCTCTTTTTGCCGGGTCATATTTTATCCGAAAGAAATCCGGAATTACATTGGTGGCTGGAACGGTGAATCCCTTGCCAGCACCCCCGATCCCCTGACGATCAAGACTGAGTGGCTCTTTGGTTTGCGGCTCGTTACCACACGACCAAAGCACTGTTGCCACGACCGCCATGCCAATCACAGCAACTGATCGGCTTGCGATCCATGTGCGGCGAGACTGCGTGTGCATGTTGCCTTGTAACAAAAAGGTTCGGCGGATCGAGGACGAAATTGCAGCGGTTGCAGCAAGTGACAAAGTTTTCGAACCACCGCCGAAAACAGCGAGCCAGCGGTGTGATCTTCCAGCGGTTTTTCTTAGACTTTGGATGAGCTCTGATCCGCGCCAAATCAGGGAAGGAAATGTTGGACAGCTTCCGCTGCCTTGGCCATCTTACGCGCCGCTCGAAGCAGCATTGATATGCGCACACTCATCATCGGCATCGACAGCGGCACACAATCCACAAAAGTTCTTATTGTGGATGCCCGGAACGGCAGAGTTCTGGGAACGGCATCGAAATCTTATGACTTAATCCCGAATCTGCCGCCGGGAGCGAAGGAACAACATCCTCACACCTGGCGCGATGCGACTGCGAAATCCATCAAAGCCGCGCTCAAAGCCGCGAAAGCCACCGCCGCCGAAGTCAAGGCCATTGGTGTCAGCGGGCAGCAGCACGGGTTCGTCCCGCTCGACAAATCTGGTGAAGTCATCCGGCCCGCCAAACTCTGGTGCGACACATCCACCATCGCGGAGTGCGAAGAAATCACAGCCAAACTCGGTGGACTGAAATCCACCATCCGGACGATCGGAAATGCCGTCCTGCCAGGCTTCACCGCTCCCAAAATTCTCTGGCTGAAAAATCATGAGCCGAAAAACTTCGCTCGCCTGAGCACGGTTCTTCTCCCGCACGACTACCTGAATTTCTGGCTGACTGGCGAGAAGGTCATGGAATACGGCGACGCCAGCGGCACGGCCCTCCTCGACGTGAGAACGCGCAAATGGTCCGACAAGATTTTCCGTGCAATCGATCCTTCACTTGCAGGTAAACTGCCACAGTTGATCTCCAGCGACCGCCCGGTTGGGCACCTGAGCGCAACCACTGCCAAATCGCTGGGGCTCTCGACCGATGTTCTCGTCAGTGCGGGTGGCGGCGACAACATGATGGGAGCAATCGGCACCGGCAACACGCGCGCTGGAGTCATTACCGCCAGCTTTGGAACCAGCGGCACCATATACGCCTGCTCCGAAAAACCAGTCATTGATCCTCAGGGCGAGATCGCCGCCTTCTGCGATTCGACCAACCGCTGGCTGCCGTTGCTCTGCACCATGAACGTCACTGTCGCCACCGAAATGGTCCGACAGGATTTTGGATGGTCGCACGAGAAGTTCGCCGCCGAAGCAGCCAAAGCACCTGCCGGTTGCAACGGCTTGATGCTCCTGCCGTATCTCGAAGGCGAACGAACTCCGAACGTTGCCAGCGGCACTGGCGTGTACTTCGGGGTCAACGCTCGCACTTTCACCGCCCGAGCATTCGCGCGAGCCTCAATGGAGGGAGTCACTCTTGGAATGAACTACGGTCTGCGGCGCCTCGCGGAACTCGGCGTGAAGCCGCGCCAAATCCGCGCCACTGGCGGCGGCGCCAAATCCAAACTCTGGCGCAGGATCATGGCGGACGTATTTAACGCGGAAGTGGTCACGCTGAAGGTTGGTGAAGGAGCGGCCTACGGAGCCGCGCTTCAAGCACTTTGGTGCTGGAGGCGGGACGCAGGGGAGAAGATTTCGATCAGCGACATCACGGATCAATTTGTTCAGGTGAACCATTCTGAAACCGCCTTGCCGCAAAAAGCCAACGTAGCGGTCTATCAGGAGCTCCAGGCGCTTCAGAATGACGTCTCGAAGTCTCTCCGTGGCGCGTTCGACAAACATCGGCAATTTGTTCTGCGCTGAAAACTCGCGACCAATTTCAGTATGCCAATTGACAGAGTTTAGCTGGATTTGCTCCCTTCATCGAGACACTATTGCTTCAGGTATGAAATTGATTCTGATTCCGCACACCGTAACGCTCACAAAGGCCATCGAAGATCATGTCGTCAGCCGCATCGAACAACTCGAACATCTTGACCGATTCGCCATCGACGCGCGTGTAACCTTGGAACATAACAGCACCAAGACCAACGATAAGGCGTTCAAGTGCTCCATGCGCCTCTCAATGCCTGGACCTGACCTCTTCGCTGAAGATTCTGAGAGCGATCTCTATGCTGCCATCGATCTTGTCGCAAAGAAGATCGAGCAACAGATCCGCAAACGCCACAGCAAGTACAAGGCGCGCAGCCATACCGAAGCCGCCGCGAAAAAACGCAAGCGTCAGGACTCCGGTATCTGAAGTCTGAAGTCGCGCTCCCCTGTGAGCCGAATCGAACCAAGGCGCAAACTCAATTCTGGACGGGGCGCGTCGCGACGCACCCCGTTTTTTTCGGGCTCAATACGGGATCCGGTAAGCCCCCTCACACGAAACGTCCGAGGCAGCCATTTCCTGTCAGAGCCTGCATGGTTATGGATAAACTGTTCAACGCCGCAATCACGGCCTTGCCTTGGTTTCGCCCTTTTTGAACCATGCTTCTTCGAGCCCACACAGTACTTCCCGTATCGAGTCCACCAATCGTTGACGGTGCCGTACTCGTCGAAGGCAATCGCATCATTGCGGTCAGTCGATGGACGGAACTGGCTCAACACTCTGGCGAGATCATCGATCTTGGCGCTTCGATTCTTCTGCCCGGTCTGATCAACGCTCATTGCCACCTCGATTACACGGCGATGGCCGGAATGATTCCGCCACCGAGAAAGTTCCCTGACTGGATCGGGGCCATTCTCGGTCTCAAAGCCGGATGGAGTTATTCGGAATACGCGGAGTCGTGGCTTCAGGGGGCCCGCATGTTGATCGAATCAGGCACCACAACCGTGATGGACATCGAAGCTGTGCCCGAGCTCCTTCCTGAAGTCTTGCAATCCACGCCACTTCGCGTGCTCTCGCTTATCGAGATGACGGGTGTGAAGTCACGAGCTGTTCCAGGCACCATTCTTCAAGAAGCCCTTCAGCACATCAACCGACTTCCACGTAACAGCAGTATCGGTCTTTCTCCTCACGCCCCATACTCCACCGCTGTGGACCTTTTGAGACTCACAGCAGCCAAAGCGCGTGAACGAAAACTGCTGGTATCCACGCACCTCGCGGAATCCGCCGCCGAATTTGAAATGTTCATGTACCGCCGCGGTCCTCTCTTCGATCTGCTCCACAGCCAGCGCGACATGAGCGACTGCGGACAAGGCTCCCCGGTGCAACACGTCGCGCAATGCGGCATGTTGGGCTCCCGCTTTCTCGCGGTTCATGTGAATTACCTCTGGGACCGGGACGCGATGTTGCTTGGTGAAAGCGGAAGTCATGTCGTTCACTGTCCGCAAAGCCACGCTTACTTCGGACATCGATGCTTCCCCCGTCACGAACTGGAACGTGCAGGAGTGAACATTTGTCTTGGCACCGACAGCCTCGCCAGCACCAGGACCATGCGCGGCGAGCTGCCAAAACTGAATATGTTCAGCGAAATGCGGGCGATGGCCTCGTCTTCGAGTGACCTTACGCCGCGCATCCTCGTTCAGATGGCCACTCTCAACGCCGCACGCGCGCTCGGTCGGGCCGGCAGAATCGGCGAAATCACTCCCGGTGCCTTCGCGGACCTGATTTCCATACCGTGCAACACGGGGAATCCCGACCCTTACGAGACCGTCTTGAACCATCGAGGCCCCGTCGCGGCGGCGATGATCGACGGCCAGTGGGTGTTGCCTCCTGTCAATTCTTGAACTTTGGAATCACCAACAGGCGTTCATCCAAAGGCGACACATACAATCCGTCACGGCGCACTGCTGAAACTCCTGACGCGCGAAGCATCCTCTTGATTTGTGTATCATTCACCGGTGATCCAACCGCGACTGCGTACTGGAGATAGTCCGACGCTTGGAGGGCGTCAGTGGGTTCCACATTTTCCCCAAGCGGTGGATCGTGGAGCGCACGCTGGTTTGGTTGATCGAGGCTCGGCGGCTGGTCCGCGATTACAAAACAGCGACCAAATCCAGCGCCTCGAAGATATATCTGACGCATGATCCGGCTCATGCACAAACGTCCGGCCAACGTCAAACCGTGAATTTCCAAATAAGAGTCTCTGAGACAAGCCTGTGGATGAGTCGGTTGAGACCGTTCATTCCGAACCCGCCAAGCGCTCATCGGACCGTCCTGCAGCTCGATATTCGAAATGTGCTTCCCCCGGGACCTCTTGGCCCAGTTTTGGCTAGCAAATCTGTATAACTGAGGCATCGTGACTCGTGTATCATCAGCCAAACAAGCTCGAGAAGGCCTCGCGCAGATCAAAACAGAGACTTGGGGGACAATCATCCTCCAGCGTTTAGAGCAGAAGGGTGAAAAATGAAGCATGACTCAACTCAAAGTGCCGTTGGCGCACAGCTTTCAAAGGTAACGCGCTTGTTTTCAACAGTTCTCGCGTTCGCATCTGGGACATTCTTTAGCCAAAGCCAACCCGTCATTACTGCTGGCGATCTCTTCAATCAGGTCGGCCAGTACTATCGCGCATACTCCAACCAGTTCGATCCCATGGATATCAGCGGTGGGACTGCGTACATAGTTCCGGGTGATCTCATCGGATCGGCTGGGCCGGACCAATTTTGGGACTTTTCCACCGGGCCCAAGGAAAAGGTGCTGCGATTTGATTACGTCTCTCCAGCAGGGATTGAGGCGGCGGCGGATTTTGCAGCAGCAAAGGTCGCCGAGAAGAAGACGGAAGAACTCGATGGATCGGTCCAGTGGCTCTTTTTTGAACAGGTTCCCGGCCAAGGCCGAAAGGTGTATGGTTTTTATGCGGACAATCCCCTGTTCACCCCATCAAACGTGTTCGTACCCCCAATTCTTGATTTTCCAGATCGCATCACTTATGGGCTGGAATGGACTACGAGCACGACCTTCGAAAATGACCTGAGCATCAATAATGCGGACCCTACGGACCCGGATGGCGTAGGACTGTTTAACATTCGGCAACAGACCACTCTGAGCAGCAAATTCAAAGCGGATGCCTACGGCACAATCGTCCTGCCCGATTCACTGGGCGCGTTCAGACAAGGCCTCCGAATCAACGAAGAACAGACGATCGACATCGCCGTCGATCTGGGAGAGGGACAATTCCAACATATCGAAACCGATTACACCCGGAATTACTACTGGTTGATGCCGGGGCTTGGAATTGTTGCTCAGTTAAATTCGACACAGAACTCTTCGCTAGCACCGGACAATTTTTCCAGAGCGACAGCATTCCTTCGCATGTTCGAGACAAATAAGAAAGCATCCACGGGCGGCAACTGTAACAATCCGGGTTCGGTCACTGATCTCAAAATACGCCTGGATGGCGGCAGCATTCTGTTAACTTGGAGCAAGGCGGAATGCGCTTCCCAATACCGCGTCGAATACACATCAAATCCAGCAGTCGCAGGATCCTGGACACCTCTGGGCGTGCCAACATCCAATCTGCGCTGGCTGGGCGAAAACACCGCCGCTGATCAGATCAGGTTCTATCGGGTTGTGTCGCTCAAGTAACGAAAGCGGCAGTTCGACTCAGAGAATTGATTGCCTAAAAGTGAACGTGATGCAAACAGCCAAGTTCACCCAACCGACCCATAAGAGTTGGGCGACGAAATCCCGGCAGTGGCCCGAGTTCGGACGGAACGGTGTTCCCCGAAAAGGGGGTGTTCTGGAGGATCTAGTTTCGCGGGACTGGCCTACCACATCGCCCGGATTCACTCTGATCGAACTTCTGGTTGTCATCGCCATCATCGCCATACTGGCCTCGCTGCTCCTACCGGCACTTGCCAGCGCAAAATCAAAAGCCCACCAGATCAATTGCGTGAACAATTTGCGCCAGCTTGGGCTTGGTTTGGCGCTTCACATCTCGGATTACGGTTACTATCCGGTTTTCAATCAAGATCCGGGCTCTGGCCCCACGAATCTCTTCTGGCACCAGGCGCTCTTCCCCTACACGAATGCCGGTTGGACGAACAAGCTCTACCGTTGCGGCGACTACAAGGGACTGACATTCGATGGGAATGAAGGCAGTGTGCCGCTCGGAAGCTACGGCTACAATGCCAACGGCGTGAGGTACACGCCGAGCGACCTTGGACTCGGAGGAGCTTTATCGAAAGTGGTCTTCAATGGAGATCTTGACCTCGCAGATGGCGGGGTGCTCCGTATTCCTGAATCCAAAGTGAAGGCTCCATCTGACATGATCGCTTTGGGCGACGCGAATCTCTCCTGGACGCCAGCAGTGTTCCTGCGCCAGCTCTATGGCATGGACACTACCAAGGACGGTTATGACGGTTGGGCCTTGTTGGACATCAACGTCCGCAATCTTGAAGAGAGGCCGTCGTACGCTGGCAGCGCAGGTGTGGTTCGCGCCACGCTCAAACGGCACGGGGGCCGTTACAATGTCGCATTCTGCGACGCTCACACCGAATCAATTCGCTCGGATCGCCTGTTCAAGAAGGACGACTCGGCTCTTCGGCGCTGGAATAACGACAATGAGCCTCATGCCGACAAGTTGTCGCCGCATTGAGTTACGGTAGTTCCTCCACCATGATTTCTTTGTACCACGCTTCGGTTTTACCGCCACCATGCACCTGAAGACCCAATTTTCCCCACTGCGGAATTGAATCGTCGGGTTCGGTGTAATCCACGGTCAGGACAGAATTGATCCAGGCGCGCACCCGCTTTCCTTCAGCCCGGATGACATAATCGTTCCAGTCCTGGAGCCTGAGAACCTTGTTGATCGCGGCAATGTCTGACTTCGCCACAACCTTATTACGACGTGATTCGTCATAGATGCACCCCCACCATTCTGGACCGCCGATGTCCACCTGGTAGCCAGCCATTTCATTTGGTGGATTTTTGGTTCGCTGACTGCGGATTTGCACGCCTCCATTGACGAAGCCTTCGGTGCCGACCAGCTTGAACTTCACTCGCAAAACAAAGTTGGTATAGTTGTGGGTGGTGCCCAGGAATTCATTGCGCGGCACCGTCGTGGACAATGAGCCACCCACAAATGCGCCATCATGTATGCGCCAGGTCTTGTTGAGATCACCATCCCAGCCCGAGAAGGTCTTGCCGTCATCGAGCCGGACGGGACCGTGTGAGGCGTTTTGAAAAGTGGCGCATCCAGCGAATAGCAGGGCGGCCAGAAAAACGGAAATGGACGGAAAGATGGGTTTCATGTGCTTTGAGTTTGAATCGAGATTGGGTTGGATTCAACCAGCACCGCCGCTGGATTGCGAGGAGATTTGCATGCCAGCAAAACCAGACACGTTGACATGTCGGGACACGCCACGTACGGTTGCTTGCGATGAATCCACTGTTTTCTTCCATGCTGGAGCTGGTCCGACGCACTTCCGTGGAAATCCCAGACGATGTGCAGAAGGTTATTTTAGCCGGTCTTGAGCGTGAGAAGAAGGGGACGATTGCCGAATCCGCGATGAAGATCATCGACCGCAACATTCAGATGGCGCGAGAAAAATCGCAGCCCATTTGCCAGGACACCGGGAGCATCCTGTTTTATGTCGAGTGTCCCGTGGGTTTCGACCAGATTACTTTCAAGGAAGCCGCTCGCGACGCCGTTCGGGAAGCGACGAAGAAAGGTTATTTGCGACAAAACTCAGTGGACTCGATCACCGGACGAAACGACGGGACAAACGTAGGGCCGGGTTCTCCGACGATCCATTTTCATCAGCACCGGTCCTCGGAAGTGTTTGTGCGATTGATGCTGAAAGGTGGTGGCTGCGAGAATGTCGGAGCGCAGTATTCCCTGCCCAATGAGAAGCTCAAGGCCGACCGCGACTTGAAGGGATGCCGCAGGGCGATCCTGGATGCCGTGTTGCAAGCGCAGGGAAAAGGCTGTGGGCCGGGCGTTCTTGGAGTCTGCATCGGCGGCGATCGGGCGACGGGCTATGAGCATTCCAAGATGCAACTGCTCCGAAAGCTGGATGACCGAAACGTTAACCCCGATCTGGATGGACTTGAGCAGGAGATCTTACAAACGGCAAATGAGCTCGGGATTGGGCCGATGGGTTTTGGCGGCAAGACCACTTTGCTGGGTGTGAAGATTTGTGCGGTGAATCGAGTGCCGGCCTCGTACTTTGTGAGCGTCAGTTACATGTGCTGGGCGTTTCGGCGGCAGGGTGTGACACTGAATGCCGAGGGGGAGATCAGCACCTGGCTTTACTGAGGGACGGTTATGATCAGCGGTAAATACGATTCCATGACCGTCAATGAGCGACTTGAAGATGCAGGAATGCTCCAAGCCTTTGACAAAGCGGCCTTCGGCGGTGACGGCAAGGAATTAGAACGAATACTCACTTTGGTAGATTTGCCGAAAGACGGAATTAGAACAATCGTTGAATGGGTTCATGGTTCGCCTCAATCGCCATACCGCAGGAAAAATTGAACAAATTACCATGAAAGAGCTTTCTTTCCCGTTTACTGAAGAAAAAATCCGCGCGCTCAAAGTCGGCGATGAGGTCTTGATTTCCGGAACCGTGTTCACTGGGCGCGACGCAGTCCACAAATATCTGCATGAAGGTGGGGAGTTACCGTCGGGCGTGACTCTGCGCGACGGCATCATTTATCACTGCGGGCCGGTGATGATGAAGCAGGATGATGGTTCATGGAAATGCACTGCTGCCGGTCCGACCACATCCATCCGCGAAGAGCCGTATCAATGGCAGATCATCCGCGATTTCGGTGTGAGGGCAGTCATCGGAAAGGGCGGCATGGGAGAGCGAACGCTGGCGGCGTGCAAGGAACACGGTTGTGTGTACCTGCACGGAATTGGTGGAGCGGCACAGGTGCTGGCTGAATGCGTGAAGAAAGTGCGTAATGTTTACTTTTTGGAGAAATTCGGTTCGCCCGAAGCCATATGGGAACTGGATGTGGCAGACTTCCCGGCGATAGTGACGATTGATGCGCACGGAAACTCGCTGCACAAGGAAGTGTTCGCCCGCAGCGAGGATGAGTTGGCAAAGCGGCTCTAATCCAGCTTTCGATAAAAGTAGCGTGGTGGAGCCGAACCACGCGTTTCCATTTCGAGAAGAATCAGGCCGCGATTTCCTGCGGACCCTTGCCACCACTTACGAGGAATAGCACTGCCATTCGCAGGGCGAGCCCGTTCGTGACCTGGTCAAGGATGACGGATTGGCTTCCATCGGCCATCGCGCTGTCGATCTCGACGCCGCGGTTGATGGGACCTGGATGCATGATGAGAGCGTCCGGTTTTATCCAGTTCATGCGACTGCGATTAATCCCATAAAGGCTGGTGTACTCACCGATGCTCGGGAACATCGTCTTGCGCTGACGTTCGTGCTGGATGCGGAGCAAGTTGATCACGTCGGCATCGCGGATGGCTTCTTTGAAGTCGTGAACCACCCGGCAGCCCATCTGCTCAAACACCTTTGGAACCAGCGTGGCCGGGCCGCACAAGGTGACGTTGGCTCCCAACTTCCGGAGGGCCCAGATATTCGACCGAGCGACACGACTGTAGAGGATGTCACCGAGGATAGTGACATTGAGACCTTCGACTTTTCCCTTGTGTTCCCGGATGGTGAAAGTGTCGAGGAGCGCCTGGGTCGGGTGTTCGTGCGCGCCGTCACCGGCGTTGACAACGCTCGACTCGAGAAAACGCGCCAGAAAATGTGGCGCGCCGGTGGCGCTATGGCGGATGATGATGATGTCCGCGTTTAGAGCCTCGAGGTTTCGCGCCGTATCCTTCAACGTCTCTCCCTTCTTGAGCGATGAAGCTTCCGCAGAAAAATTGATCACGTCCGCGCTCAGGCGTTGAGCCGCAAGTTCAAAACTGATTCGAGTGCGTGTTGACGGCTCAACGAAAAGGTTGATGACGGTTTTCCCGCGGAGAACCGGAACTTTCTTGATCGAACGTTCGCCGACGGCTTTGAACGCCTTCGCGGTGTCCAGGACCGTCACGATTTCCTCGGGTTGAAGCGACTGAATATCGAGGAGGTGTTTGCGATTCCAGTTCATGATTTCTCCAGCCTGACCTCATCTTCACCCTCGTCTTCCTTCCATCTGACGGAAATTCTCTCCTGGAGGGACGTGGGAACGTTTTTGCCGATGTAAGAAGCTTTGATGGGAAGCTCGCGATGTCCCCGGTCAATAAGGACAGCCAGTTGAATGGCCTGGGCGCGTCCAAAATCGTTGAGAGCGTCGAGCGCCGCCCGGGTGGTTCGCCCACTAAAGAGGACATCATCCACCAGGATCACCGTCCGGCCTGTGATATCGAACGGGATTTTCGTGGGGAGCAGGCGTGGGTTTGGGCGCTTGCCCAGGTCGTCTCGATGCATACCGACATCCACAAGCCCGACTGGGATCGGGTGTTGCCAGATGGATTCCAATTGTTTGGCGAGGCGATGGGTCATGTGGATGCCGCCCGTCTGGACTCCGATGACCGCCACCTTGTGGCTGTCCGAATTCCTTTCAGCGATCTCGTAAGCGATTCGCATCAGGCCGCGATGAATTGCTTCACCGGTCAGAATGATTTTCGTGTCTGGCATACCTGCTCTTCCGGACACAACTTAACCTGTTACGCAGAGAGCGTGGAAGTGCAAATCCACGGAGATCAAGGTGTCCGGCGAGCGCACCGGGGTTGGAGGATGACGAAAGATCAACAGTCAGATGGTTGCGCTTGGGATTGCTGCCGGGCTTTGCGCCACTTGGACCGGTGCTTGATGATCCACTCGGTCAGAGCCTGCTCGAAGCCGATGTCATATCCGGCTTTCTCCGACTCGATCCACTTGTGCTTCAGGATCTCTTCCCGTTCCGCCTGAAACTCTCGATAAAGCGATGAGTTTCTTACCAAATCATTGGCATTAATGTCATTGTCGCTAGGCATAGGACTAACAAGTAACGCTGAGTCGCGAGAGAACTTAACATCAACGTGACCTCTGACAACGAATTTCAGCAATTTTGAAACCAACTCGAACAACTGTCCAACGGACGGTGATCGATAGTTTTCAGCCTCCACAATGGCGAACGAGAAGCAAAATGCCAGCCTGTTTCACAGGCTTTATTTCATGCGAATGAATGGCAACTGTTGACACTGGAGCCGCCGGGTTCAACCTGTGCTCATGACGCAGGACGATGACGCGCCTTCACCAGTAAGGAAGCAGCACGAACAAATGTTGAAGTTGGTCTCAAAGGGCTTTTTCAATGAGTTGACCAAGTACGGTGTCAATCATGCGGAAGTCCTGACTGTCGCAGGCCATCTTTTGGACAACGTTCTTCAAGGAACCCAACAAACCGGTCCCGACCCTGAACTTTACAACCGCCTGTTCACGGTAAAGGACGTGCGCGACGAGTGGAGCGCCACGAAGCAGCTCTCGCTGCAACAGGTGAGTCTTGTTCCATTCGACCTGCGCTGGACTTCGAACCTCATGGACTGGCTCAAGGTGCCGGCGGCGAGGGACAGTTTCTATCCGCAGTTTCCGGAGAAAGAGGCGGAGCTGCGGAAATACGTCACGTCAGCGGGGCGGGATTATTTCTGCATCCTCCACGAAGGAGAACCTTCTGGAATCATCGGAGCGGAAAACATTGATGCGCATTCCGCCCGGCTGGAGATGCGCAAGCTCGTCGGAAATCCATCCACGCGCGGCAAAGGCATCGGAAAGCGCGCGACGTTTCTCTTTCTCTTCCACACCTTCCTCATCCGAAAGTTTTACAAGGTGTTTCTGCACTCACTGGACATCAACATCCGAAACCTGAATCTGAACAGCCGGTTTGGCTTCGCGCTTGAGGGTGTGTTCTTTGAAGAAGCTCTCATTCAGGGACGGCGGCAGGACGTTGTTCGCATGTCACTGACGAATCCGGTCTGGACGGGACTCTTTTCCTGAAGCTCCAACGGGCGGATGAGATTCGGAGCGTGGTGGAGCGCCCACCGGAAACACTCTGGCCGGACGCGTAATCCGTTTCGTTGTTCACCCTCTTGGCAATCGCCGGATCGGAGGGCACCGTAGTCGGCTCAAGCTTGGGTGCGCCGATAAAGCTGCCGCAGCGCGAGCCAGGTTCCCTCACTCGTTAACTCCGGCAACTTGGCGAACAACGAGAAATCTGGCGGATCAATCATTTCACCATCAGGGAGAAAAAAGCGATTTGCCCAGCCCTTCAAAACAAATTCTGAAAATTGCAGATTTTTTTGAAAGATTCTCCTGCCTCACCACGTATTGAATTGTAGTGAGACATCCCAGACACGCGCGAAGCTTTCAAACCGGAGTGCCGTTCCCTCGGGACTCCCGGTGCGGCGGGAGTGTCTCCTTCGCATCCGGTTTCCTGCATGTGAGGATCAGACAGCGTCATGGTTTAAGGAATGAGATCCGTGCCGGTGCTCGACGGGAGCGGCGCGGGAGTCAGCGCCATAGTAGCGAGGGGCGCGGGACACCGGCACCGCTGCTTTCCTACACTGAACGCGCGTCAGCTCTCATCGAGCCGGCCGCCGTCCGAAAGCGGCGTGGCACTGTGCTTCCCGCCGCAGTCCAAAGCCTGGTGGAGTTCGCACCGGCCTCAATAGTCGCCCCCGGGCGCTTTTCCATTCATCACACATCGGTCAGTTCTTTGATGAAGCTGCCTTCGCTCATGACTTTCATCGGGCGGCCGGTGGGCGTGGTCAATTCGCGGGTTGGATCCACGCCGAGAAGTTTAAGGATGCTAAACGCCAAGTCCGGCGGGCCGACAGGACGTTGCACCGGGATCTCGCCAAAACTGTCGGTCGCGCCGATGACTTGTCCGCCTTTGACGCCGCCACCCGCGAGGCAGACCGAACCGGCGCGCGGCCAGTGGTCGCGGCCACCGAGGGCGTTGAGCTTGGGGGTGCGCCCGAACTCGCCCATGAGCAAGACCAACGTGGAATCGAGCAGGCCGCGCTCGCGCAGGTCAGTGATGAGCGCGGAGTAGGCGCGGTCAAGCGCCGGCAGTTTGCCGCTTCCAGGAAAACGAGAGTCGGGCAGTTCCCTAAAAATCTGCTGATGCGTATCCCAGCCGGTATCGACGACCGTGACAAACCGCGAGCCGGCCTCCACCAACCGACGCGCCAGCAGGCAGCCGGCGCCAATGCGAGCGTGGCCGTAACGTTCGCGGGTTTCCGGCTTCTCTCGCGACAGGTCGAAAGCAGACTTGGCCTCGGTGGAGGCGAGCAGACGGTAGGCTTGTTCGTAAAAGGCGTCGCGATCGCGCGTGGCCGGGCCTTCCTCGACGTGTCGCGAGAAGGCATCCATTTTGCGCAGCATCTCGCGCCGATGTTCACCGCGGGCAAAGCTCACGCCTTCGGGCAATTGCAATCCGCCGACGCGCGATGGGTCGTTGCCCACGTTGAAAGCGGAGCAGGCGCCCGGCAGATAACCGGCGCGGGCCGCATTGGAATTACCGCCCACGCCATCGTTCGGAATCGCCACGTAAGGCGGAATCGCTTCGCTGAAGCCGTGCGCCTGCGCGACAAGGCTGCCGAGGCTCGGATATTCCAGCGCTGGCGTGGGCCGATGACCAGTCAGCATGAAGCGCGTGCCGGTGTCGTGATTGCCAAGCTCATGCGTGAGCGAGCGGATGAGCGCAACGTCCTTCATCACCCCGGCGGTCAGCGGCAGGTGTTCACAGATGTGCAAGCCGGTGACGCTCGTGGGAATCGCCTTGAACTGGCTGCGCACTTCGGACGGCGCGTCCGGCTTGAGGTCGAACATGTCGAGATGGCTCGGGCCGCCATCGAGCCAGATGAGAATGCACGACTTCGCCCGGGCGGAACGGACGGACGCGTCTGCGGCCCTGGCCTGCAGCCGAAACAGGTCGGTGACGCTCAGCCCGAAGGTCGTCAACAGGCCGACGTGCAGGAAATCGCGGCGCGACACGCCGTCGCAGCGATGATGGTGGGAGGGGCGAAGGGTTTTCATGAGTCAATGATTAAGCGCAAACTCACGCGCGTTGAGCAAGGTCCAGAGCAGATCCTGGATGGCCTCGGCCCGGTCGCTGCCGCGCTCGAGCGAGGATTCCCACGCGGCGAGTTCAGCCGGTTCCGGCGGCCGGGTCAGCGCGCGGCGGTAAAATTCCTCCACCACATCGCGGTTTGAGCGGTCCCTTAATTCCACCACCACTCCGTCGCGCAGCTTGCCGTTGATGGTCGAGCCGTTGATGAGATGCAGCGCCTCCGCGAGTCCGCCTCCCGCTCCCCCGGAGCCGTCACACGGACGTTTCCGCAGACAGCGCCCCAGCACATCGAGCGCGGGCGACGGCGTGGCTGGACTGATGAGTTGCACGGCGCGCGTGCCCGCGGGAAGGCCTTCGAAGACGTCCGCCACGCCGGTCACCTGCACCACGGCGTCGGCGAATACCGGCGCGGGGAGTTCCTTGAGGTAGGCATGGGAATACAGGCGAGCGTCCAGGCGGTTCACGCCGCGCGTGCGCGAGGTGAGCTGATACGTGCGTGACGAAACGATGGTGCGGATGACGTGCCGCAGGTCGAAGCGATGCGCGATCATGTCCGCCGCCAGCGCATCGAGCAAGGCCGGATGGGTTGGCGGATTCGTGGGGCGCAAGTCATCCACCGGCTCCACCAGCCCGCGACCAAGCAGATGTTTCCAGATACGGTTGACGATCGTGCGAGTGAAGAGTGGATTGTCCGGGGCGGTGAGCCATCCGGCCAGTTCCACGCGGCGATCAACGTCGCTGATCTGCTGACGGGCGGGCGCGCCGAGCGGTTTGGGCGACAGAGGCTTTCCGGACTTCGGATGGTCCACTTCGCCGCGGGTGGAAACTTGGACGGCTCCGCCTTCGCGCGTAATGCGGGCGAAGTAGGCGGCAAAGCGGTGGTAATCCTCCTGCGTCCAACGGTCCGACGGATGCGTGTGACAGCGGGCACAGGCAATCTGCGCGCCGAGGAAAATGCGTCCGGCATGCTCGGACATATCTCGAGGATCATGGGCGAGCGTCATGAAATTCGCCGGACCGACGCGCGCGAGGTCACCGGTGGACGTCAGCAGCGTGCGCGCGATGTGGTCGAAGGGCGCATTGGTCGCGACCTGCTCGCGTAACCATGCGTGATAGGCTGCGGCCGGGTCGCCCTGGCCGTTCAGCAGGAGCAGGTCGGCAAGTTTCATCGTCCAGAAATCCACGAACGCGTCGCTGCGCAGGAGCCCATCAATTACTCGCCGACGTTTTTCTGCCGAAGGCAACTCCGACAAAAACGCCGTGGCCACCTCCGCTGTGGGCAGGCGTCCGGTCACATCCAGATGCACGCGCCGCAGGAACTCTGCGTCATCGCTCAGCGGCGAAGCCGGCACCCGCAGGCGCAGCAGTTCGGCGCGGATATGTTCATCAATGAAGTTCGCCACTGGAAAATCATCCATCGCAACGTTCGCATCACTCAGCGGCACCGCGACGCGCGCGGCAGCGACCTGCCCAGAGTAGCGCACCATGATGCTTGTCAAACCGCGCCCGACCGTGGCGACTTCGCCCGTCTTGGATACCTCGGCGATGGCGTCTTCGTTCGAGGTGTAGAGCGCGAGCGAGGTCACGTCCTGCCGCGAGCCATCGGAAAGCGAGGCGGTCACGCGGAGTTGCTTCGTGTCGTTGGCGCTGCCGATCAGGCTGTCCGCGGGCTCAACTGAAATGGCTGTCACCTGCAACTCGCGCGGACCATAGGGCGCGCCGGCGGCAATCCAGCGGCGCACGAGTTCGTAGCCGTCGGAATCACGCCGCAGTTTCCGTCCGCCCTCGTGTTCAATCTGCCCGGACGGCTTGCGCAGAAAGAGACTTTCCTCCGAATGGGCGACCGCGATGCGTCGTCCGCCGAGTTCGCGGGTGATTCGTTCGTAATCCTCCTCCGGATCGTAGCCGAGCAGGCTCAGTTTGAATCCGCCCTGGCCGGTCGCCGCGCCGTGGCAGGCGCCCGCGTTGCAGCCAGCCTTCGTGAGGACGGGAAGAATGCTGGTGCGGAACGGCGGCAGTTCCTCGGCGCTGGTAGCCGCGACCAGCGACATCACGGCGAACGAAATGACCGCCGCGCCTTTCACTTCGCCTGGCCTTTCAGTTGTTCGAGGAACTCGCGGCCCACTTTCCGCGAGTATTCGGTGCCGTAGCGGTCGCCGAAATGCAGGACGCGCGTCCAGCCGTCGAGGGCCTGCTTTTGGAGGTCAGCGTTGTCTTTGATGCGCGCCTTCACATCCGCGAGCACCTTGTCCACGGTGGCATCGTCATTGGTCGGCCGAATAAAACTGCGGAGCAACCCCTGCAACTTGCCATCTGTCGGCACCGCGCCCGGGGAATTCTCCTTCGGCTTCCCATCCGGCTTGCCGCCCTCCATGTTCATCCGTCCGCCACCACCGCCACGGGCCATCTGGCGTTCACTTAACTGCGCGACAGTCGGTGGATTAGTGTCCCCACAAACCTTGGCCAGGGCTTCGAGCACCTTCGGCGCATCAGCGATACCCGGCTGGACAAGCGCGAAATTCGCCGTCACCTTGTTGTCCTTCGCCACAACGATGGTCATCAGGCATTCCTTGTTCAGCCCGTAATTGCCCGGGCCTTCGGCACCATCCACCGACAGTCCGACCTTGGATTGCAGCTTCAGCGAACCGGCCGCAGCCTTGACGCGTTGCTCGCCTGCGAGCCGGTCCGGTGACAGGAAAATAACCTCCGTCTTCAACGTTTCCTTCCGGAGGGTGCCATACTCTTCCACCACGCGCAGCAGCGGCATGAGGGAACGCTCGATGCCATGCACGAAGACCAGCGCGGTCGGTTTCCCGGCGTTCTCTTCGACAGGGTCGCGTTCCTTTCCGGTGTTTTGCCCCGTCAGCTCCACGACTTTGAACGGGGAGGTCTTTTCCCCCGGCTGCGGTCCGGAGAAAACCGCGTCAGCCGCAAAGAGAGCGAGGTGGCAGGCGAATAGCAGCACGGCGACTGCGAGAATTGGTTTCGATTTCATAAGCGTATTGATGATTACAGCCGTTCAGGCACCGGAATACGTTCCAATGTTGCACTGATACAGGCGTTGAGGAAGCCCAGACTCGTTTGCGCGTGGCAATCGATGTTGGCGGTGCGCGAGGTCAAAGGCGCTAAAGCAGAATCATACCCGGACGAGGGCTGGCAAACTTCTGTAGGCGATCGAATTGCTTCGGGTTGGAAATTTCACGCTGTTTTGACAGATGCGTCCAGTCTTCTCCGGATAGTTCTGTGTAACACACAATGAACAGGTGGTTACCTACGGCCCAAATATGGAACACTCTCAGCGGCGAACCAGGCGGACGCGATTGGATTTCCCTCGCGCAAACTTCCACGTCGAATTCGAGGGCCATGGCACGGCTCTGCCAGATTCCTCCCCGACAATTCCTTCGCGCATGTTCGACTTGGCTTCGCTCAATCCGCAGCAATGTTTGGCGGTGGACAAGTGGATACGATTCGAGGGCCGGTTTTGATCCTGGCTGGCGCGAAATGGCACCAATCCACGAAATCACTTCGGCATCTGCAACCCGATCTTGTCCGCAGCCTGCGCCACGTCTTTGTCGCCGCGACCGGAGAGGTTCACGATGATGAGGGAGTCTTTCGGCATTTTCGGTGCGCGCTGGATGACTTCAGCGACGGCGTGTGCGCTCTCAAGCGCGGGAATGATCCCTTCCAGCCGTGCCAGTTTCATGAAGGCTTCCAGTGCTTTTTCATCAGTGGCATAGGTGTATTCCACGCGTTTCTCATCGTGCAACCACGCGTGCTCAGGGCCGACGGCGGCGTAGTCCAGCCCCGCGCTGACACTGTGGGTGAGTTGGATCTGTCCAAACTCGTCCTGCAGGATGTAGCTGCGCGTCCCCTGCAACACGCCGAGTGAACCTCCGTGAAACCGCGCGGCGTGTTGCTCCGGTTGGATGCCCAGTCCGCCCGCCTCCACGCCGACCATCTTCACGGCGGAGTCTTCGAGGAATGGATAGAAAAGTCCGATGGCGTTCGAGCCGCCGCCGACGCACGCGATGAGCAATCCGGGAAGTCGCTCCTCTTTTTCCAGAATCTGGCGCCTCGCTTCGTCGCCAATGACTCGTTGGAAATTCCGCACCATGACTGGATACGGGTGAGCGCCGTAAGCCGTGCCGAGAATATAATGAGTGCCGCGGACATTCGTGACCCAGTCGCGCATCGCCTCGTTCACAGCTTCCTTCAGGGTTTTTTGACCGGCGTGAACCGGCACGACTTCTGCCCCGAGCATCTTCATGCGATAGACGTTGAGCATCTGCCGTTCGCAATCCACCGCACCCATGTAGATAACGCATTTCATTCCAAACATCGCGCTGACTGTCGCCGTCGCCACGCCATGCTGACCCGCGCCGGTCTCGGCAATGATGCGGTTCTTGCCCATGCGCTTCGCGAGCAGTATCTGGCCGATGGCGTTGTTGATCTTGTGTGCGCCGGTGTGGAGCAAATCCTCGCGCTTGAGGTAGATTTTTGCGCCGCCGAGTTCCCTGGTCAGGCGTTCGGCAAAGTAAAGCGGTGTCGGGCGGCCGCAGAATTCGCGGAGGTAATAGCTCAACTCGCGTTGAAACTCCGGGTCGTGCTGCGCACGGAAGTATTCGGCCTCCAGCTCCTGCAAAGGGTGCATCAAGGTTTCCGGCACGTAACGTCCGCCGTAAGGGCCGAAATGGCCCTGTGCGTCTGGCAGCGATTGAATGGCAGCAATGCTCATGGGCCGAGTTTCACGCAAAGGGGCGACGCGCGCAAAGGGATTTCCACGGCAGGCCGCCGAACCTCCTGTTCACACGGATGGTAAACAGGGCTGATTGATCCTCCGGCTACAGATTGGCCGATTTTGCCGCGGCGATAAAGGTTCGCAACTTGTCCGCGTCCTTCCTGCCTGGCGCAGATTCCACTCCACTCGACACATCAATCCCGAATGGCCGTACGCGGCGCACGGCTTCGGCGACATTTTCCGGGGTCAGTCCTCCTGCAAGAATAACTCTGGGACTCAACGCAGTGGCATCGCTCGCGATGTCCCAATTGAACGTGGCGCCGGTTCCTCCGAGTGCGCCGGGCACGAAACTGTCGAGCAGCCATGCGACGGCCTCATAGTGTTTCACCTGCTCCAGAACTTCCGGACCGCGCACGCGAAACGCCTTGATCGTTTTCAATCCAAAGTGGCGGCAGAACTTCGGAGATTCTTCGCCGTGAAACTGGAGGGTATCGATTCCGCAAACGTCGATGACGTGCTGGATGGTTTCCTGGCCGGCGTCCACAAGCACGCCGACCTTGGCGATGAATGGCGGCAATTCGCGAATGATTTCGGCCGCGGCGTGAGTGCTGACAAACCGGGGACTCGGCTCGTAGAACATGAAACCGAGCGCGTCAGCGCCGGCTTCGACGGCGGCAAGCGCGTCGCGCACGCTGGTGATGCCACAAATCTTGACTCGGACGGGACTCATGTGACCTCGATAGCATTTCTCCCACAAAAGCGGAAGCTCGACCTTTGCGAGTCTCCGATGCAACCTGAACCCCGCCATGTCAGACGTTCCAAAACCGTTTACCGAGGGCCTTCGCAGGGCGGATCTGGATCCCAACCCGATCAGACAATTCGCTGCGTGGTTTCAGCGCGCGTTGAATGCGAACCTACCTGAACCAAATGCGATGACGCTGGCGACAGCCACAAGCGCCGGCTTGCCTTCCGCGCGGATTGTTTTGCTCAAGTCATACGATGACCGCGGCTTTACATTTTTCACCAACTATCTCAGTCCCAAGGCATGCGATCTCGATGAGAATCCACGCGTGGCGCTCGTATTATTCTGGGCGGTGCTGGAACGTCAGGTGCGGATAACCGGCACCGTGAGCAAAGTCACCCGGGAGGAGTCCGATGAGTATTTCCACTCGCGTCCCATGGGGAGCCAGGTCGGAGCGTGGGCATCGAAACAGAGCGAGGCACTCCCAAATCGCGAGGAACTGGAGCGACGGTTCACCGGGGTGGAACAACGGTTCAAGGGGCAAGCCATCCCTTTGCCGGACCATTGGGGCGGGTATAGAGTTGTCCCAGGCTCGGTCGAATTCTGGCAAGGCCGCCCCAGCCGGCTGCATGATCGTTTCCGCTACACGAAACAAACCGATGGCGTGTGGAAGCTGGAACGGCTCTCTCCGTGAGCCGCGGTTCTCAGCACGGAGATTGGAAGGGCATGGAGAAAAGCTGCGCGCCCCCGGCGGGTTGAGCCACGTCCTTCGCGACAAATCTGGAGGTCGGGTGGCGGATTATCCGTTCTGCAAAAACGACGATCCGTCCGTCCGTCATTTCCCCAAAAAGCGCCATTGACGCCGGACGATCAGGACGTAGCCTTTGCCGCTCGTCGCCGCAGGCAAATCCAATGCTCCGGCTCACGCGGAGTGCAGGTCAGATTCTCCCCGCGCAGCGACGGTCTTTCGTCGGCGAACAATTTTGTTTCATGCTTACAATTCGAGATCTGAAAATGACGCTGGGCGGGCGCGTTTTGTTTGAGAACGCGTCGTTCGGAGTGAACTACGGCGACCGTGTCGCGCTGGTCGGGCCGAACGGCGCGGGCAAGACCACATTGTTCTCCATCATCCTCAAACAGAAGGAGCCAGACTCGGGCAGCGTTGAGCGCGATGAATGGACCATGGTCGGTCATCTCCCCCAGGAAGCCGAGGCGCACGGCGATGAGACGATCCTGGATGTGGCCACGGGCCGCGTGGATGAACTCCCGCGCCTGGAGAAGCGGCTGCATGAGCTGGAGGCGGCAGGCGCCGTTTCCGGCCCGGAATATCTGGAGGCGCACGCAAAGCACGACGCGCTCAACGATCCGCAGGTGGAAACGAAAGCGAAGAGGATGTTGCGAGGGCTGGGTTATCGTGACGCAGACTTCAACCGGAAGGCGCGGGAGATGAGCGGTGGCTGGATCATGCGCGCCCGGCTGGCGCGGCTGCTGGTTATCGCGCCAGATCTCCTGCTGCTGGACGAGCCGACGAATCACCTGGACCTGCTTGCGCTGCTCTGGCTGCAAAGCTATCTGAAGAACTATTCCGGGGCATTGCTCCTGATTTCGCACGACCGCCAGTTCATGGACGAAGTGGTGACCCAGGTGCATGAAATCTCGGAGAAGAAGCTCATCGCCTACGCCGGCAATTACACGGATTACCTTCGGCAGCGGGAGGAGCGCTACGAACAGCAACTGGCCGCGCACAAGAATCAGCAGAAGGAAATCGCGGCGCTCCAGCAGTTCGCGGATCGTTTTCGGGCAATTCCATCCAAGGCCTCGCAGGCGATGAGCAAGCTCAAACAGATCGAACGGCTGGAGCTGATCGAGAAGCCGATGGCCCCGCGCAAGCCGTTCCGCTTTCAAATTCCCCCGCCACCACGCGGCGGGCAACGTGCCGTTTCCTTGAAGGGTATTCACATGGCCTACGGCGCGACCCAGGTTTACCGAGGCCTCGACCTTACCATTGAACGGGGAGAACGCACAGTGCTGGTCGGGCCGAACGGCGCGGGCAAATCCACGCTGCTTAAAATCCTGGCGGGCGTGGTGGAATTCCAGAATGGCGAACGTGACCCTGGGCACAACGCCAGGATCGGTTACTTCAGCCAGCATCGCGCGGACACCCTCGACCCGGAGAAGACGGTGCTTGAGGAGGTCCTGGCCAGTGCGCCAGCGATGCGCGAGGACGAGGCGCGCGGCGTCCTGGGTTCCTTCATGTTCCGCAAGGATGACATTTTCAAGCCAACCAAAGTGTTGAGCGGCGGCGAGAAGAGCCGGCTCAATCTCGTCAAATTCCTCGTCGATCCGCCAAACCTCCTGCTCATGGACGAACCGACGACGCACCTCGATATTCACACCGTCGAGTCGCTCACGCTGGCGCTGGAACGTTACGAAGGCACGCTGGTGTTCATCTCCCACGATGTGCATTTCATCCGCCACCTCGCGACCAAGGTGCTCCACGTCAATGCCGGGCAGGTCGTTCCTTACGTGGGTGGCTACGATTATTTCCTGGAGAAGACGGGAACCGCTGACGACGCCCGTGCCGCGCTCACGGCGGCGTGAGAATCCCGCGATTCAAAACTTCGCACCTCGAACTCCTGCCCCCCTTTCCAGGCAGGGCCGTCTTCGCACAGGCGCTCTTCAACTCGCATTTACTGCCCCTGGCGAGTGTGATGACATAAGCCACGCCTTGGCGTGGAAGCCTGAAGCGGCTTCAGACAGACGGAAGATGAGCCTGCACGGCCGCGAGCAACGCTGCGATCTGCTCCACGTGCGCGCGAAGTGTTGGCCAGTCCGGATCGTCCAGGTCGAATCCGGGATAGCGATCAGTGAAATACACACCCACGAAAGCGCGGCAGAGCGGAATCGCCGCGGTCGCGACCGGTGAACCAAATTCCTCCAGCGCATCCCCAAAGCCGATTGAGGTCGTGGGTCTTCTCCAACAGCCAGCCGAGCCGGATAAGTTCTGCCTTGGCGATTTTCTCCACAATTTCCGCCATTCTGGCGCGGCAGGCGATGAAGCTGATTTCCTGCGCCAGGGCCGGCGCGATCATCTCCATCTCGCTTTGTGCGATCCACAGCCAGTCCGCCGGATTTTTCGAATCAGTTTTACGAGGCAAGCAGCACTCCTTCCTTGAGCACGGTTCCAAAAAAAAAGTCTCCGATGGCAATTTTCTCATCAAGACGGTGCGGCGTGATGGGCACCAAGGTCAATGATGGCTTGCCTCGAATGTCCCAGATCGCCCAGTGACATTTTTGCGCCGCCTGCAACTGCCGCTCTGCTCCGTCGGCCACGAGGCAGAGATCCACGTCGCTGTCCGGGCGGCTTTCGCCCCGCGCGTGCGAGCCGAAGAGATACACCGCCCGCAGAGGCAGCGCGCGGTCCATCGCTTCAAGGCAGCGCGCGGTCCATCGCTTCAAGGCAGCGCGCGAGCGTGTCCCGGTGTGTGGCCAGACTCACACCCCCGGACTTGGGTGGAATTGGATTGAGCCCACTATTTCAAAGATCAGGCGCAGTTCGGTGCCTGGGAAAATTGTTTCGGTGGCGGTCAGTTCTTCACATAAATGCTGGAGCGTTTGGTCATGGGCGGCGGTGGTT
>SIBF01000061.1 GCA_009695275.1 Pedosphaera sp.
AATCCGTCGGGCCATCGCAGTTGCGCCACATAATCACGGCAACCATCTTCGCTCGCAAACCAGTCGCGGAATTCCAAGATAGTCTTGGGGTAATCTGCCATTTGAGGTTTTTGACCGAAAATGGCACAAGAGTCAACTGGATAGCACTAATAAACTTTAGTGCCGTGGCCTTTCTCACCAATCGTTGTTTTGTCGCCTCGGCGCGTAGAGTTGCCTAAATCAAAGAATGACTGCAATTCGTTGCGTCCCATACCAGTGCCGTTGTCAGTAAGTTTGATGACAAACACTTTTTCACCAGCAATCATTTCTGCCTCAAATGACAATCGTATTTCTGTGGCCGTTGCGTCAAACGCATTACTTATCGCTTCACGCACAAGATCGAGAGGGTTGGCAAAGTCGTTTGCAATTTCGATGAATTCTTGAGCTTCATCGACTTTTGGAGTGATTGTAAATTCGCTCATAGTTTGGTATGGATTTGATTTATAAACATTATGCCTTCGCGTAAACCTCCGCGCCCTTCTCCACGAACTCCTTCGACTTTTCTTCCATGCCTTTCTTCAGCGCCTCTTCCTCGGCGAGGCCTTGCTCTGCTGCATATTTCCGCATGTCCTCGGTAATTTTCATTGCAGGTCAGCGGTAAACTTCGCGGCGGTGGCGCACGCGGTTGACGCGCACGACGCGAATCTCGTCGGCAATCTCGTAAATCACGCGGTAGTCGCCCACGCGGATGCGCAAGTCGCTTTTGCTGCCCGCCAGTTTACGGCAACCGGGCGGACGCGGGTTCGTCGCCAGTGCTTGAATCGCGGCGATGACGCGATCGTGAATCTCGGACGAGAGCCGGGCGAGGTCTTTCTCGGCGGCGCGTTCAAGCAGGACGCGATACATGGTCACTTGCGGTTGCGCTCGGCGAGGTAGTCCTCCAGCGGGCGGTAGTGGAGCGGCTTGCGGCGGGCGCGCTTAAGCCAGGCCACGTCGTCCGTGTCCTCCACGCGCTCCAACAGTTCTTCGTAGTCCTTGATGGGGATGATGACGGAGACGGGTTTGCCCTTGCGCGTCACGATTTCGGGTTCGGGCAATGTTGCTTTCATGGCTGTAGTTTATCACGGTTCACGCCTTCGCGTAAAGCTCGCTGCCTTTCTCCGTGAACTCGCGGGACTTTTCCTCCATCCCCTTTTTCAACGCTTCTTCCTCGGCGATGCCTTGCTCCGCCGCGTATTTCCGCACGTCCTCCGTTATCTTCATGCTGCAAAAGTGTGGCCCGCACATGGAACAAAAATGAGCCGTCTTCGCTCCTTCTTGCGGCAACGTCTCGTCGTGAAATTCTCTGGCCGTCACCGGGTCAAGCGACAGGTTAAACTGGTCTTCCCACCTGAACTCGAATCTGGCTTTCGATAGCGCGTTGTCGCGGTATTGCGCGCCCGGATGCCCCTTCGCCAAGTCCGCCGCGTGCGCCGCAATTTTGTAAGCAATCACCCCGTCCTTGACGTCTTTTTTATTGGGCAATCCCAGGTGCTCTTTCGGGGTCACGTAGCAGAGCATCGCGCAGCCATACCAGCCGATCAGCGCCGCGCCGATGCCACTGGTGATGTGGTCGTAGCCGGGCGCGATGTCGGTGGTGAGCGGCCCGAGCGTGTAGAACGGCGCTTCGTGACACCACTCGAGTTGCTTGGCCATGTTTTCCTCGATCATGTGCAACGGCACGTGGCCCGGACCTTCGTTCATCACTTGCACGCCTTTGGCCCACGCGCGTTTGGTGAGTTCGCCCTGGGTTTCGAGTTCGCCGAATTGCGCGCGGTCGTTCGCGTCGGCAATCGAGCCGGGGCGCAGGCCGTCGCCGATGGAGAACGAAACGTCATACGCGGCCATGATGTCGCAGATGTCATCCCAGTGGGTGTAGAGGAAATTCTCTTGGTGATGCGCGAGACACCATTTAGCCATGATGCTGCCGCCGCGTGAGACGATGCCGGTCATGCGGCTCGCGGTCATGGGCACGAAGCGCAGCAGCACGCCGGCGTGAATGGTGAAGTAATCCACGCCTTGCTCGGCCTGTTCGATGAGGGTGTCGCGGAAGAGTTCCCACGTAAGGTCCTCGGCGCGGCCGTTGACTTTTTCGAGCGCCTGATAGATCGGCACTGTGCCGATGGGCACGGGCGAGTTGCGGAGAATCCATTCGCGCGTGGCGTGGATGTTCTTGCCGGTGGACAAATCCATGACGGTATCCGCGCCCCATTTGATGGACCAACGCATCTTCTCGACTTCCTCCTCGATGCTCGACGCGACGGCGCTGTTGCCGATGTTCGAGTTGATCTTCACAAGGAAGTTGCGGCCGATGATCATCGGCTCGTTTTCCGGATGGTTGATGTTCACCGGAATGATCGCGCGGCCGGCGGCGACTTCCTCGCGGACGAACTCGGGCGTGATCTCCTTCGGAATGCGCTGGGGAAATTTGCGGAAGACGGAAGGGGTGAATTCGCTGCTGGTGAGCTGCTGCGAACCGGCGTGCTGCTTGTCGAGCTGGTTGCGGACGATGTCAGCCGAAAGATCGGCGATGCGGGGCGCATCGCCGGACACGCGAGGCGCGTGTGCTCCCCGCATGTTCTCGCGGATGGCGATGAATTCCATCTCGGGCGTGATGATGCCGGCGCGGGCGTATTGCAACTGGGTGACGGTCTTGCCGGGCTTGGCGCGGAGCGGACGGCGGCGTTGCGTGGTGAGGCCGGGAAATTCGATGAGGCGGTTCTTCTCCGCCTGGCTGGCGAACTCGGCGTGTTTGCCGGAAAGATAGCCGTTGTCCATCGGCTTCACTTCGCGCCCGTCAATCTCCTCCACGTCGCCGCGCTTGAGAATCCAGTCGCGACGCATCGCGGGCAGGCCCTGCTCGGACGTGCCGGTGAACGCGGGATCACCCCACGGCCCGGAGCAATCATAGACGCGCACGGGGGCGTTCTTCTCGATCGCGCCGGTGTAGGACTTGGTGTCGCTGACTTCGATCTCGCGCATCGGCACGCGGATGTCGGGATGCAGCGCGCCCGCGATGTAAAGCTTTTTGCTGGCGGGCAATTGCTCGCTGCTGTGCCCGTCCTTCGCACTGGTGCTACGGAGGGTGGACGGTTCGAAGGAGTCTTTGGTCGCGATCATAAATTTTGAGCTTGTGTCTGGTGTCCGGTGTCAGGGTTCTGGTGAACTCAAAGCACCTTGCCGGTCCGGAGAATGCGGGAGAAGGATATGCTTCCCTACGCCAGCATTACCTGGATCAGGTTACTAGGGTCGGCGTCGCTCCCGCGTCGCCCTCTCAGCCTTGAACCGACACACAGCATCGGTCTGGTTGGCTCCCCGATTCGAGTCGAAGCTAGTTTTCTATGAAGGGCGCGTCAAGCAACCCCACACATGTACTTCTGACCAAACACCAGACTTGGAAAGGAGTTTTTGGACGAAACCAGCCTGGTTCAGTTAATCGGAGGGGCTGGGATAAAAGTCCGCCCGAAGTCGCATGTTCAGATCATGCACCGCGAGCGTCAGACCGGCATAAGCGTCGGCGATCTCGTCGCTAATTGCGTTCGATTCCACATGTCGGCGCACTCTCCGGAACCGAAGGCTGAGGGCCAATGTCTCGTTACTATCCCCCAATTCACGCAGCAACCGTCTGACTTTATCAGAGCGCTGCCGTGCCTGTCGAATCGTCCGACCCGCCACCTCGACAGGCATCGCGCCTTTTGCGACCGATTTGAAAAGGGCGCACTCGAACTCCTGGCATCGCTTGGGACGATCCGCGTAGATGCGGCAACTCTTGTCCTGGCAAAGCGCGGAGCAGGGTTGCGGAAACTTTCCGAGCTTCGGGCGTTGTGTTGAAAGGCTCCGTTGAACGGAGGCTGTGGATTGGAATCGAACGGAGATTCCGAGCGACTGCAACTTTTGTGAATTGTCTCCCGGCTGAAGCTCCACGTCTTTGAAAAGTGTGCCATCACAGCAAAGGCCGCAACTCAGGCACAGGGCCTGGAGAACTTTCCCGTCCGCCGCCCGCGTTTCGTCGGTGTTCACCAGATTTTGGCGCGGAGTTCCATCGGGCGCCACTGTGCGGCGCCTTCCTTGATGCCAAAGGCGTCGAAAAACTCCTGAAGATTCACGTGCGGTCCGATTCCACGGAACTGGCCGGGCGAGTGCGGGCCAACAGTTACCTGACGGCGCAACGCGGCTTCACGCCAATTGATGCGCCAGATTTGCGAGGCGGACAGAAAAAAACGTTGCTCGGGAGTGAAGCCGTCAATCTTCCTGCGCTTCGTTGGGTCTTTCGCCAGTGCGCGCTGGAGCGCTTCGTAGGCAATGGTAATTCCACCGAGGTCACCGATGTTCTCACCGAGGGAGAGACGTCCATTCACCTTCACTCCAGGCAACGCCTCGTAGCTTCCGTATTGGTCCACGGTCTTTTGCGAGCGAGCTTCAAAAGCTTTCGCGTCGGCTTCCGTCCACCACTCATTGAGGTTCCCGTCGGCGTCGAACTTCCGGCCCTGATCGTCGAAGTGGTGCGTGATTTCGTGGCCGATGACAAAGCCAATGCCGCCGTAGTTGACGGCGTCGTCCATCTCGGTGTCGAAGAATGGGGGCTGTAGGATCGCAGCGGGAAAGACGATCTCATTCTGCGTCGGATTGGCATAGGCATTGACAGTTTGGGGCGTCATGTGCCATTCGGTTTTGTCAACGGGCTTCCCAATTCGTCCGAGATCGCGCTTCGACTCGAAGACTGCCGCGCGTTTCACATTGCCGACATAATCATCGCGTCGAATTTCGACGCTGGAGTAATCGCGAAACTTCTCGGGATGCCCGATCTTCTGCGTGAACCGGTCAAACTTCACCAATGCCTTGGCGCGCGTGGCATCCGCCATCCAATCCAGCTTTTGCAGGCGTTCCCGGAAGACGACTTTCAGGTTGTCAATCAGCTCTGTCATCCTCGCCTTCGCCTCGGGCGGATAATGCTTCTGCACATAAAGTTTTCCCAGAGCCTCGCCGATTGAACTGTTGATCAATGATGAAGCGCGGCGCCATCGGGGTTCCTGCTCCGGCTGGCCACTCAAGACAGTCCCGTAAAATGCAAAGGACTCTTTCTCCGCAGCGCCGTGCAACAACGGAGCCGCGCTCCTAAGAATGTGCCAGCGCACGTAAGTCTTCCAATCATCAAGGGAACGCTCTTTCACGAGCGTTTCCAACGCGGCGAAGAACTCCGGCTGGCGCACGACCAGTGTGGGCAAACTGTCCACGCCAGACGCCGAGAGAAACGCGCGCATTGGCAGCACCGGATACTTGGCGATCAATTCGGCGGTGTTGAACTTGTGGTAATTCTTCTCGGCGTCGCGCAAGTCCGTGCGTGATTTGCTCGCCTTGGCCAGAGCGGTTTCAATATCGAAGATGGTCTTTGCCCGAGCCCTGGCCTCCGCTTCCTTGTCGCCGAGCATCGCCAGCATTTTCACCACGTGCTCAATGTAGGCATCGCGCTGCTTCGCGAAACCCTCAGCGAGGTAATAATCGCGGTCTGGCAGACCCAAACCTCCCTGACTCAGGTAGAAGGCATAGATGGAACTATTCTTGAGGTCAGCACCAACGGATTCCCCGAACATCGCGTTCACTCCAGCCAGGTGCAGGTCGGCCAGCAAGCGCATCAGTTCATCGATGGATTGCGCCGCAGCGACACGCTCAAGATCGGCTTCAATCGGTTTGAACGCGAGCCGTTCGATCAGGTTGGTGTCCATCGCAGACAAGTAGAAATCGCCCACCTGACGTTGCGGGGTGGCCGGCGCGGCTGAAGACGTTGACGCCTCTTCCAATAGCGCGCGGATCAAATGATGATTGCGCTCTGTTAATTCATCGAAGCCACCCCAGCGCGCCTTGTCTGCCGGTACTGGATTGTTCTTTTTCCAGTTGCCGACGGCGTAATGGTAGAAATCAACCGTCGGGTCCACGGACTTATCCATGTGTTCGGTCGAGAAGCGCGGGACTTTGGGAGTGATTCGCACATCCGCCGCAGAAGCGCTGGGGAAAATCCACGAGACAAGTGTTGCAGTGAGAATGATTGACGGGGACAAACGAAACATCATGAGCTCAAGCTAGCCAATCCAGGCAGAGATGTCATACGAATTTCTGTTCAGGAGCGAGCCTTCGATACCCTCTACAGAATTGTTTCCAGGGAACGCAGTGACTCGGAAGCACGCTCGATGATGACTTCGGCAAGGAGCGGCTCGCTCCCGGCGCTCTGCGTGTACCAGATCAGTTTGCCATTTCGCTCTGTCGGGTTCCGCCAGGTGGGCTGCCCAAGTCGGAGGCGTTCCTGGACGGCGGCGTGCATCTCGCCCAACAACACTGGAATGTCTTCCGTGACATGAAGTCCGTCGCTGATGAAAAACGGCACAACGACGACGTTTCTCGTTGTCGCAAGCAAGTGACATTCTGCGATGCGGGGCTCCTCCTCCATGTAGATTGCATGAACCGTCCGGAACAGCGCACTTGAACGGACAATATCGGCCTGGTGCTCAATCGCTCGCCGCGAACTCGCATTTCGATCAGTGCCATGGCCGGCGATGAACAAAGTTGTGTCCGTCATCCGCGCCTTCCGCGGGAAGGGAAACTGTTCGAGAACCCCAGTGGCTCGCGCGAGGATCACTTTGGTCATGGACTCATGAGTGCCGACCGGACGGCTGTAATAAAAACTTTGTTCACTACGTCGCTGAACCCTAGAGAAATCGACTTCTCCCTGGTGTTTGAAACCAATTGCTTCCGGGATCACTTCCTCGGTGAAATAACCTTCGCTGATGAACATTGGCACAACGACAATTCTCGGCGTCGAAGCCTGAGCCACCACGGATGTCACGAACGGTGCCTGTTTCCAAAATGCTTCCCGGACCGAGCCGAAGACGCCACGCCGACGCACCTCCGCCGCGTGCTGGAAGACCGGCCGCTCCGAGTCGGGATTGGAAGTGGAGCCGTGCCCGACAATGATCAGGGTGACGTTGGAGAAGTCGTCAATTTGCACGAGGGAATCGTTAGGTCAGGATCGCGGTTACGGCAAGCGGCGGAGTCAGGTTGTGTTCCGCAATTCTTGGGTATGCGCTCAAAATTTGAAGCGATCGGATCACGCGGGATTTAGTCCGAACAAATGAGCCAGCGTAAGGCTAAAACCCGGAAGTAGAGTTTCGGTGAGGGTTTCCCGCTGCGCGAGGATGTGTTTAAGGGCCAGTCCATACTCGGTGGCGTGATAGACCTCGAGATTGTCGTAGCGCGGGTCGATCATCCAGAGGCGCGGAATTTTCGAGTCCTCATAAACGGATTTCTTACGGACAGTATCGATCCTGTGATCACGAGCGCTGACGATCTCCACCGCGAGCCAGAGCTTGTTTGTCGCCGAGGTGACTAGCGCCAGGTCAGGCCGGAGCATGGTTCCCGGGGAGATCTGAACGATCGATCGAGGATCGAGCAGTCGTGTGCTGGACAATTCTGATGCGCAGCGAGCCAAGCAAACGTGCAATCGAGCGCAGATCGCCTCATGTCGCGCATCGGGTGCCTGACGCAACAGAGTTTCACCTTCGATGATTTCTTCGTATGGGTTCATGCATGACTCCAGGTGGTCGAATGGCTTGAAATGTTGAGTTCAGAAGATGGAATTACCCGCGGTAAGTCGAGGAAGATTCGAGCTAGACGCCGCGAAAGCTCATCAGCAGTATCGCGCCGCAAAATGAAACAGAAAGCCTACGCCGCCGCCGGAGTGGACATCGATCTTGGCAACCGTGTCAAAGCCGCGCTACCCCAGTTGCTCGCGTCAACGCATCGACGCGAGGTGCTGGGAAAAGTCGGCGGCTTCGGCGGATTGTTCGCGCTGGACTTGAAGCGCCATCGCCAGCCGGTGCTCGTCAGTTCGGTCGATGGAGTTGGCACGAAGCTCAAGATCGCTTTCGCGATGGACCGGCACGATACGATCGGCGCTGACCTGGTCAATCATTGCGTCAACGACATCGCGGTGCTGGGAGCGGAACCGCTGTTCTTTCTTGATTACCTGGGGACCGGCAAGCTGGAGCCGCACGTCTTCACGGAGATCATCCAGGGCTTTGCGCGGGCCTGTTCCGAAAACGGCTGCGCGCTCATTGGTGGCGAAACGGCGCAAATGCCAGGCTTTTACCAGAAGGGCGAATATGACTTGAGCGGAACCATCGTTGGCGTCGTCGAGAAATCCCGGATGCTCAATGGCCAACGGACGGTTCGGCGCGGAGAGGTTGTGATTGGCATCGCGTCGAGCGGCCTTCACACGAACGGCTATTCGCTGGCGCGAAAAATCTTCTTCGACAAACTAAAGCTCAAACCTTCCAGCCGCGTGCCGGAACTGGGAAACACCATCGGCGACGAGTTGCTCAAGGTCCATGTGAGTTATGGACCGCTCGTGCAGTCGTTGCTCAAACGGTTTAACGCGAAGCACGATGCCCGCAGCACAGGTCTGCCGGTCAAAGCATTCGCCCACATCACAGGCGGTGGATTTATCGACAACATCCCTCGCGTTCTGCCATCGCGCTGTGACGTTCTGATCCGGAAAGGTTCATGGGAGATGCTCCCTATCTTTGAGATGCTCCTGCGGCGGGGCGGTGTTGAAGAATCCGAGCTTTACCAGGTGTTCAACATGGGGATTGGCATGGTTGCCATCGTGAACCCCGAGCAGGCCGACGCGGTGCTGCGCTTCATTCGAGGCGCCAGGCACTCCGCGTGGATCATTGGCGAAGTAGTCAAAGGCGACGGCAAAACGCGCGTCGAGTAAGAGGCTCCAAGGTGCCGCTCGTTCAGTTGGCTCCTCACTTCGCCGGGGGCGTCGCGTCCGCAGATTGATTCTGTAATTCCAATAGAAGTTTCAGCGCCTCCCGATATCGCGGCGCATCCTCGAGTGATTGGAGAACATGCCGCTTCGCCGCAGGATCTCCGACCTGCTGGTGCAATCGCGCGAGCCGGAAGTGAACGTCCGCCGGATCCGCCGGATCCAGCTTCAACAGCGTTTCGTAGGCGGCGATGGCGGCTTTGGGCTGTTTCAGTTCTTCGCTCGCGCGGCCAAGGAATTGATGAGGCGCAGGCAGCAATGGGTTTACCGCAAGAAACCGTTCAGCGTTCAGGGAAACGGCGGTCCAATCCTTGTTTTGAGTGCCCAGGTCCATGAGCCGCGCGTATGCATCGGTCGCCGTCGCATCGGTCGCCGCCAGCCGTGACAGGATTTCGTTCTCGCGCGCAGTTTCCTTCAAGCCTCGATGCGCCACGGCAAGCAACGAATAGGCGTTGTCCGCACCGATGGAGTCCGGGTAATTGTCGAGCAGTGTTTGCAAGGGAACTTTCGCCTCCGCCCATTTCTTTGCCGTCAGGAGTTTCTTCGCTTCACCTGTGAGGCGGTAGTAATTCTTCGGATGCAATTCGAAGCCGAATTCCGCCCCGGCAGCCGCTCTGCCCTGCGTCTTCGTCCAATCCAGTTCTCCACCGAACTTTTCCGCTCGTTCACGCGCGAACCTGGCAAATTCCTTTTCAATCTGATCGATCGGCGCAGTGTTCCTGGTGATCGACGCGTTGATGTCGATTCCATCGCCCAAGTCACGCAGGATCTTCTTCAATGAAGCCAGTCCGAACTTCTGCACGAGGTACTCGACGACGATCGACGATTGGTAATAGGCGAACTGGACATGCATGGGTGTCTTGGCGGTCAGGAAGGCGGCACTCAATTTGCCCACGGGAGTCAGTTCGCCGCCGAGGATCATTTCGCGGTACTTTGGAGTCATGCTCTGCCCCCATGCCGGATTGGCCTGCCGCTCCTCGAACACGGAGATGCCCTCGCTCAACCATCGCGGCATCTTGTTCTTCGTGATGCCGAGGGTCACGACGTGACAGAACTCGTGCCAGAGAACCGCCTGCCAGTTGGCATTCCCGTTGAGCGAAGCCGGGCTGTTGGCCGTGATCACGTCACCGAAACAGACCGCAAGAAAGCCGTCGCCTCCCGGCATCGTGAAAGTGCGGATCGCAAAATCCTTCTGTTCCGGGAAAATCTCGACTTGGGTTCGTTTGTCGAGTTTGTGCTCGTACTTGGCCAGAAGCGCCCCACGGGCGCGACCGAGCAAGTCCAGGGCTCGCGTGCCATAAACATCGGCTTCGTTGGCCTTCATGTGCAGCGAGAAGTTTTCGTTGGTCACGAAATGGTACTTTGAAACCGAGTCTTGAAGCGTGACGAGATTGTAGGCGACCACGTCGTAGGCGTCCGCCTGATGCACGGCTTCGGCGAGAGCCCAGCCTTCCTTCTCTTCTCCGAGGCGCAGGAGATCCTGGGCCAGTTGAATCCGTGATGAATTGTGCTCAGGGTTCGAGGACAAGGCGAGGCGCTGGTAAGCGGCACCTTCCTTGAAACGATATTTCTGCGAGAGCTTGAGACCAATGAGGTGATCGACCTGCGGATTCGTCTTCCAGTGCTTCAATCCATTGGCGCGGGCCGTCTGCTCCTCATCCGGCTTGCTCCGGACATGCGCGAGCACGGCCCGGTAAGCCCAACCTTCGGGATGTTCCGGGTTTACGGCAAAAACTTCATCGAGCAGCTTGTCCGCAATCTCATACTGTTCGGCATCGATCATGTGATCGACCTTGAGCAAAAGGCTCGGCGTGTGGCGCTTGTTGTGCCCGAGGGCGGACTCGATGGCTTCCACCATCTTCGTTCGATCACCCGAGGCCAGCCCCCTGGCCAGGCCATACTGGATGTCTGGATCGTCTTTGAGGGTCTTGGCCGCTTCCTGAAACGTCTTTGCCGCCAACGCATCATCGTATTTGGCGAGCGCCAGATTCCCGATGGCCAGGTGGGCTTCGCGGTATTGCGGGTCAGCCGTCCGGGCGCGAATGAAGAAATTCTCGAGCACCAACTTCGGATCAGCTCCCATCAACAACGCGGCGCTTCCCAGCGCAACAAGTCCCTTGGGATCGGTGTAGGACCAACTCCGCGAGCTGCCTAGCTGGTTGATCTCTTCGAGCATTTCTTTGGCTCGATCCACTCGTCCATTCTGAAGAAAGACTTCACGCGCCAGAAGCCGTAGTCTCAGACTCACCGGCTGCGCGTCCAACGCATTGGTGGTCACATTGAGAGCCTCTGGATATTTGCCGGTCGCAAGCAATGCCTGGATCTGCAGGAGAGGCCATTCTTCACTCCGCAACTTCTTTCCGATCGCCTGGCCAGCCTTGCTGGCGCACCCGGTGTAATCACCTGATAGAAAAAGCTTCTGGGCATCCTCGAGTTCTCCAGCCCGGGCTCTCTCAAAATTGAAGGAGCTAATCGCTAGAAGACTGAAGCAGATGATGACCATCGCCGGGCTCTTCTGGAAGGTGAAAGCGGACGGACGGGCTCCGTGACTCGCTGATAAAAAAGCCGGAGTGGTTGTTGCGGAGCCACGTTTGATGCGGAAAAGCATGGAGACATTTAGCCGCGCTTCAGTGATTCTGCAACAGGAGGATTCATCACGTCCTGAGCAGTCAGCGCAAATTCACGAATGTGTTCGGAAGCTTGGCAGGTGGGCGTGAATGCAGGGAATGGCGTAGGGATGATGTTCGGCGTTCGTGGCGCTGAGGAAGCCGGTGGTGGTCTTGGAGTGGGGCTTGAGGTGGTTCTCGTTCCACTTTGTCCATCAATCTAACCATTGTCCTCCTTTGATTACGTATCCGGTTCAGTCGTCTTGACAGACTGCTTTTGAGCTTGAGAACTCCCATCCGACGGCTTCCCACCCCTCCTTGCGGCGACGCAATCGCCTTCGGGTTCTTGCCGCTTTCATGTCTCCGGCAGACTTGGACTTTCAACAGTTATCGTCATGACTTCGGACTCTCACGCAGGGCTGGCTGTCCTCAGCCCGCCGCGAATATCGAAAGAACTGCCACATCCCCACCAACGCTGCGGTGCGGTGAGGACACCGCTCCCTACCAGACTCCCAGGTTCATCGCCTCGAAAATCCAAGCAGTTGTCATTTACCGTTGGATCGGATTACATCCTCGGCATGCCAGCCAAACACAACACGATCATCGCCGTCTCCATCGCCCCCCGGCCGCTGAACTCCAAGTCAGGGAAAAGCATCATGAATAAAACTCCCGCTCTGTGTCTTCCACTCCTCCTCGTTGCATTGCTCCTGGTGCCCATCACCACGCGAGCCGTGGATGACTACAAGCTTGGCCCTGACTCCACGGAGCGCGCCGCCGGCGTGCCAAAGGGCCGCGTCGAACAATTCCAGTTCACCCAATCCAAGGTCTTCCCCGAAACTTCGCGCGATGGCTGGATCTACGTCCCGGCCCAGTATGACGCCGCCAAACCCGCCGCGCTGATGGTTTTCCAGGACGGCCGCACTTACGTCAACGAAACGGGCCAGCAGCGAGTGCCCATCGTCTTTGACAACCTCATCGCGAAGGGCGAGATGCCGGTCACGATTGGCGTCTTCATCAATCCCGGCCAGCGCGGAACCAATACGCCACCCGCCGCCGGATCGAGCAATCGCAGCTTCGAATACGATTCCCTCGGCGATGCCTATGCGAAGTTCCTCATCGACGAACTGCTTCCGTTCGTCGCCGCGAAATTCAACGTGAAGTTCACCGACGATCCCGAGCTGCGCGCCATTTGCGGCATGAGCAGCGGCGCCATCTGCGCCTTCACCGTCGCATGGGAACGACCAAATTCCTTCCGCAAGGTTCTCTCTCAGATCGGCAGCTTCACCAATATCCGAGGAGGTCACGCCTACCCGGCGCTTCTCCGCAAGACGGAACGTAAAGCGATCCGCGTCTTCCTCCAGGATGGCAGCAATGATCTCAATAACCTGCACGGCAACTGGCCGCTGGCAAACCAGGAGATGGCCAGTGCGCTCGCGTTCTCCGGTTACGATTTCAAGTTTGAGCTGGGCGACGGTGCTCATAGCGGCAAACACGGCGGCGCCATTCTGCCCGATTCACTCCGCTGGCTCTGGCGTTCCAGCCTCACACAGCTCCCGAAGCCATTGATAAAAGACAATCTCGGCGGTGATGAAGCGCTCTCCAAAGTTTTCGCCGACGGCGGCAAGCTGGGAGATTGGGAACTCGTAGGCGAAGGTTACGGCTTCACCGATGCCGCCTGCGGTGATGCGCAAGGCAATTTCTACTTCAGCGATCTTCCCAAAGGGATTCTCTACCGCGTTGCGGTGAACGAGACCAAGGCCGTCGCGTGGCTGGAAAACGGTCCCAAAGTCAGCGGCATGAAATTCGGTCCCGACGGCAAGATCTACGCCTGCGTTCAGGGCGAACTCAGCGGCGACAGCAAGGACAAGAAACGCATCATCGTCATTGATCCTGGGACAAAGCAGATCGAAACCGTGGCCGTCGATGTGATTCCGAACGACCTCATCGTCTCCAAGGCCGGCTACATTTACTACACCGACACGGGTGCCGGACAAGTCGTGAAGGTTCCGATCAGCGCGCGCGGGATGTCGCGCCCCGCCCCGGCAGCCGGCGGGATCAACAAACCCAATGGAATCTCCCTGAGCGCTGATCAGCAGATGTTGATCGTCAGCGAATACGGGGGCACCAACGCCTGGAGTTATCTCATCAACGAGAAGGATGGCAGCCTGCGCGGCGGCGAGAAGAACATGGAACTCCGACTCCCTGTCGGCCGAGCAGACAGCGGCGGCGACGGCATGACCACCGACAATCAAAGCCGTTACTGGATCACCAGCCATCTCGGCATCCAGATGTTCGATGCCGGAGGACGCATGGGAGGCGTCGTTCCGCGACCGCAGGAAAAAGGCACCGTGAGCTGCGCCTTCGCCGGCCCCGGCAACAGCTACCTCTTCGCCTGCAGCAGTGACAAAGTTTATCGCCGCAAGACGCTGACCCAGGGTGCGAAGGTTCCTTGATCGAAAATCCAACGGCTCTGCCTGACTCATCGTTCTATCTATGAACACACGCACGTTGCTCCGCTGGCTGACCGCCATCGCTCTCTCCATCCTGACGCTTCATCCCGCGATCGGTGCGGAGGCGCACAACTCTCAACTCATCCGTGCGCTCTTTCTCGGCGATAGCGGCCATCACAAGCCCGCCGATCGATTCAAACAACTCCAGCCCATCATGGCCGCCCGGGGCATTGAACTGAATTACACCGACTCATTGGATGATTTGAATCCGTCCAAACTGGCGGGCTTCGATTGCGTCGTGATCTATGCCAACCAAACGGCGATTGCGCCGAAGCAGGAGTCAGCGTTGCTTGAGTTCGTGGCGGGCGGCGGCGGTTTTGTGCCGCTGCATTGCGCGTCCTATTGCTTCCTGAATTCGCCAAAGTACATCGAGCTGGTCGGCGGACAGTTCAAGAGCCACGGCACTGGCGTGTTCAAGGAAACGATCTTGAAATCGGATCATCCGGTAATGAGCGGCTTGTCCGCCATCGAGAGCTGGGACGAGAGTTACGTTCACGCCAAGCACAACGCCAACCGCACGGTGCTGTCCGAACGTCGCGAAGGGAAAACAGCGGAGCCTTACACCTGGGTGCTAGAGCACGGCAAAGGGCGCGTCTTCTACACCGCATGGGGCCATGATCAACGCACGTGGTCGGTGGCGGGATTCCAAGCGCTGGTCGAGAATGGGATTCGCTGGGCATCCGCGGGCTCTCCGACACAACTGAAGCCGCACACGGGTTTGAAGCCGTTCGAGTACATGGAAGCCCCTGCCCCTCTGCCCAACTACGTCGCCAACGCCAAGTGGGGCACCCAGACCGACCCCATTCGCACGATGCAGAAACCCCTCGATCCGGCTGAATCACTGAAGCATGTCGTCAATCTGCCTGGCTTCCAGACGAGTCTCGTCGCCGCCGAGCCTGACATTACAAAACCCATCTGGCTGACCTGGGATGAGCGCGGCCGCCTCTGGATCGCGGAGACCGTGGATTACCCGAACAACATGCAGCCGGAAGGCGAAGGCCACGATCAGATTAAGATTTGCGAAGATACAAACGGCGATGGCCGGATGGACAAATTCACCGTGTTCGCGGACAAGCTCAGCGTGCCCACCGGCTTCGTCTTTGCGAGGGGCGGGATCATCGTCATCCATTCCGGACGGATGGAGTTCTTCAAGGATACGAACGGTGACGACAAGGCGGACGTGCGTGAAGTGCTCATCACGGGTTGGGGCACCGGAGATACCCACGCTGGACCGAGCAATCTTCGTTATGGTTTCGACAACTGGATCTGGGGCACCGTCGGCTACTCCGGCTTCAACGGCACCGTCGGCGGCAAATCGCTCCGCTTCGGGCAGGGCATCTTCCGCTTCAGGCCGGATGGTTCGGCACTGGAATTCGTTCGATCCAGCAACAACAACACATGGGGCCTCGGCTTCAGCGAAGACGGCACCGTGTTCGGCTCCACAGCGAATGGAAATGCGAGCATGTACATGCCGATTCCCAACCGCTACTACGAGGCGGTCAATGGCTGGTCCGCCAGCCGTCTCGAATCCATCGCCGACAGCCAGCAGTTCTATCCGATCACCGAGAAAGTCCGGCAAGTGGACTGGCACGGAAATTACACCGCCGGCGCCGGCAGCGCACTCTACACGGCGCGAAGTTTTCCGAAGGATTACTGGAACCGCGCCCAGTTCGTTGCCGAACCCACCGGCCATGTGCTCGGCATGTTCCGCATCGAACCGCATGGCTCGGATTACATCGCGCACAACGACCGCAACTTCTCCGCGAGCGATGACGAGTGGAGTTCTCCCATCGCGGCGGAAGTCGGCCCCGACGGCGCACTCTGGGTGATCGATTGGTACAACTACATCATCCAGCACAATCCCGTTCCGCAGGGATTCAAGAACGGCAAAGGCAACGCCTACGACACACCGCTGCGCGACAAGGTTCATGGGCGCATTCACCGGATGACTTACGGAAACGCCAAAACGCCCGCTCCACTCCGCCTCGACAAAGCCGATCCCAAGGAACTCGTCGCCACTCTCAAGAACAACAACCTCCTCTGGCGTCAGCATGCGCAACGACTCCTCGTGGATCGCGGTAACAAGGATGTTGTCCCGGCATTGCAAGCACTCGTTGGTGACAGGGCCACCGACGAGCTCAGCCTCAACGTTGGAGCCATTCACGCCTTGTGGACATTGCATGGGCTCGGCATGTTGAACGGTGAGGATGGCGCATCCGCCGCCGCGGCTGTGAAGGCGCTCAAGCATCCGTCCGCCGCTGTCCGCCGGGCTGCGCTGTCAGTGCTGCCGCGGCAACCGAGCTACGCCAACGCCATCTTGAATGGCAAACTTCTGGACGACTCGGACGCTCAAGTCCGCCTCGCCGCCCTTCTTGTGCTCGCAGAGATTTCCCCCGCTGAGAATGCGGGAAAGGCCGTCTATGTGATGTTGAATGACGCTCGCAATTCAGACGACCGGTGGATTCCAGATGCCGCAGCGAGCGCCGCAGCACGGAATGACGCCGGCTTTCTCAACGCCGTCCTCAGCAGTTTCAAGCCTGCGTCTGCCAGCGCCGGTCCCATGTCCACTCCGAACCTGCTCCCGAATGCCTCATTCGAAAGCGAGCGTGACGCAAAGCCGCTGGACTGGCGGACCGTCATTCACAGCGGCAAGGCAGAATTTCGCCTCGCTGACAACGGCCACACCGGTTCCCGCAGCGTGATGATTTCCTCGTTCCAGGGCGGCGATGTCAGTTGGGCCGCAAAGGTCGCTGTGAAACCACGCACCGAATACCGCCTGACCGGCTGGATCAAGACGGAGAATGTCGGCTTGTTGCGCGGGGCTCGCGGCGCGTTGCTCAACATTCACGAACTCCAGGATCCGGTCGCCGGCGCGACGAAAGCTGTCACCGGCAACAGTGACTGGACCCTGGTCGAGATGACGTTCAACTCCGGCCAGATGACAGAAGTCACTGTGAATTGCCTCTTCGGCGGCTGGGGTTTCGCCCACGGAACGGCTTGGTTTGACGACATTGAATTGAAGCAAGGGGAAAGCCCCGTATTCCCCGGCGAGCTAGGTCGTGTTGTGCGCGTTGTGACGACCCATTACGCCCAGCGCGGCCCCATCGACACCATCGTGCCCACATTGGCAGGACTGAAGGGCGCGGCGGCGGACCTTGCTGTTCCCATTCTCGACGGGCTCGCTGGCGGCTGGCCTCAGGACAAAGCTCCGACGCTCGGCGATGCCGAGAAGCGCACTCTCGTCGCGCTGATGGATTCGCTCCCCGAATCCGCACGCGACCGGATGCTGGCGCTCGCTCAACGCTGGGGGAAGACCGATGTATTCGCGGCCAACGTCTCGGCGATCATTGATTCCCTCAAGCAACAGATCGTCAACGCAACCCTCGGCGAACCGCAGCGCATCAACGCCGCCAAGCGCCTCGCCGGGCTTGATGACCAGATCGAAGTCGCCCGCCAGATCCTCGATCAGGTTTCCCTGCTCACCTCCCCTTCCCTTGCCGCCGGCTTCGTGAATGCCCTGACCGAGAGCCGCAATTCACAGGTCGGAAAATTGTTGGCAGGCCATTGGCCGCAGTACACACCCGCGGTTCGACGTGCCGCCATCGGAGCGATGATGCGCCGGCTCGATTGGACCACCAATCTTCTCGACGCCGTCGAGAAGGGCGGCATCGCACGAGGCGAACTCGCGGCCGAACATTGGTCTCAACTGAAGCAAAGCCGCGACAAAGCCATCGCCCGCCGCGCCGACCGGCTCGCAGCGATCGGCGCAACGACATCGGCAGATCGCGAAGATGTCGTGAAGAAGCTTCTGCCGCTCGCGAAGGAAAAGGGCGACACCGCGCGCGGCAAGGAAGTGTTCACCGCCACCTGCGCTGTCTGTCACACGTTCAGCGGACAGGGTGGCAAAGTTGGCCCCGATTTGACCGGCATCTCGGCGCGTGACCGCAGCGACATCCTGCTCGAAATCCTGGACCCGAACCGTTCCGTCGAAGCGAACTACCGCATGTGGACTGTCACCACGAAGAGCGGTGACACCTACTCCGGCCGCCTCGAAACCGAGACGCAAACCTCTGTGGAGATTCTCGATACGACAGGCCTGAAGCACGTCGTCCAACGCAGCACCATCGCCAGCCTCGAAGGTTCGCAACTCTCCATCATGCCCAACGGCTTCGAGTCACTGCCAGAGAACGATCTGAAGTCGCTGATTGAATACCTCGCGCAACCGCAGCAGTAATCAAGGGCACGGGCAGGCTCAATCCAAAAACGGTGCGTCTTTGAAAACAGTAGCAGCCGACGTAAGGAGGCTCTAACTGACTTCCGGCTTGGAAGTTTGAGCCTCGTCACCTCGGCTGCTACGCAATTTTGAAACTTCCTCGCCTCTTGGTGGCAGGAATGCGCCGTGGAGACACGGTGGAAGGCCGCCGTGAACCATTGGAGCGCGGACAGCTTTGTCCGCGCGAATCCAATCTTCTCAATTCGAGGACATGGCTGTCCGCGCTCTGACCCACAGGCAGATCTCCTCCTTGGCGCTTATCCTACTTCCACTCCAAAACCTGCCGGTCGGCCACCAGACGCTCGCGCAGTTTTGGATAATCCAGTTTTTGCAGCGGGATGTTCTGCTCGATGCTCAGGCAGGCTGCCGTCGCGGCCGATTGGCCCATGATCATGAAGACCGGCTCCATGCGGATTGAGCCGTAGGCGATGTGCGAGGCCGCGAGGCAGACTGGCACGAGCAGATTGCCGCACTCCGAAGCGCGCGGGATGATTGAACGATACGAGACGGGATACGGTTTCATCGGTGGAACCTGCACGTCGCCCTCGTTCTCCGCGTGTCCGTTCTTCACGATGCGCTGGCAGTTGTGCGAGTCCATGTTGTAGGCCGCAAGCCCCACCGCGTCCGTCACCACCTTCGCGCCACGGCACTCGTGCTCGGTCATGACGTAATCGGAGATCATGCGGCGCGCTTCGCGGACGTAGAGTTCGCGTGGCCATCCACCGGTGTCGGTGAACTCATCTTTGCACGATCCCCAAAGCCGCATCTCGGCGCGCATGTTCTCCGGCACGCGCGGACTCGTGGCCAGAAAAGTGATGAAGCCACGCGTGTAATTCTCGTGCTCACGGGCGATCCGTTCGCGGGTCACGTCATCAGCCTCCGGGTAGGCGTAGTTGGCGCCGATGAAATCCGTGGAGAAGCCGCCGTTGTTGTTGATGTCCGTCTTGCCGTTCGGCATCCAGATGGGATTCCAGAATTGCGCCAGCACCGGCTTCTTGTCGGCGCGCACCAACGCTTCGAGGTAGCGGGCGAGCAGTTCGTAGCGTGCCGGATCGTAACCGGGTGGCGGCGTCACCGGGAGCCGGTTCGCTGCATTCGTCGTGAAGCACAGGCGGTAATTGTAGGTCTGCACCCTGCGATCTCCATCGCCCGGCTGGCCGCCATCGCCCGCCTGAATGAACGGCAGCAAGCCGCTGCCCGACTCGCCTGGTTTGATGTAAGGATCCACCGGCACGATGAATTGATGATGAGGAGTCTCGGCACGAATGCCATTGAGCGTCTCACCGTAAACCGCATTCGCCTCACGCCCGATGTGAAATGAAACTCCCGCCGCCGCCATCAAATCCCCTTCGTACGTCGCATCGATAAACATCCGTCCGCGGAAAACATCGCCTTGCTGCGTCTTGAATTCCTTGACGCTCCCTCCCTCCCGAGTTGCCGATGAGAAGCGCTGTCCCCGGAACACGCGCACCTTGGACTCAGCGAGCATCTTTTCCAGAATCGCCTCCGCCACGTACGGCTCAAAGGTCCACATCGTCGCATCTGCCGAGGAGAGATCCGACGCCTTCGATTGTCCGCTGCCGCGCCTTGCGAAATAATCCCCCCTGCTTTCCAGAGTCCACGCCGAGTCTTGCGCGTAATGCTTTGCGATACGCCCATAGAACTCCCTTGAAATACCTCCAACAGCCGCCTTGTTCCCGATGTCCGTCGCGCCGAGCCCGCCGGTTGTCAATCCGCCAAGATGCCGCCCCGGCGCGACCAGCGCGACAGATCGCCCCATCCGATCCGCCTGCAACGCCGCCACCACGCCCGCCGCAGTCCCGCCGAAGACGCACACATCCGCTTCGATGACGGCCGCTCGCGCACCTATCGGCGAAATCAAAACTAGGAAACACAAGACCCAACGGAGGAACGATTGGTTGCGCATGAAGTCCTTTGTGCAAGCCGCAGCCGGGCCAGTCAAGAAACGAAGCCTGCGGATGAAGCCACTCAATGCCGGGGACGGCGATCGACTCGAGGCATGCAACAACCTGCTCGATCCATCGAACTGGCAGCCAGCGGCTGATCTGGTTCGAAGCGCGCCTGTCCGGTTAGCTGCCAATTTAGAAGAAGCGCGACTGTGTGAGCGGCATCAGCAGCAACAGGAAGTTACTTTCTACGATTGGGTTTTACCACAGTTGCGCTCCATGCCCGGATCTCATCCGGCAACGTTCTCCTCCACACACAAAAAAACAGAGCGGCCCACTCAGGCCGCCCTGCTCGTTGTTGTTCAGTTGCACCGACGAATTGTACTTATGCAGCCTTCTCCAATGCCAGAGGCGTGGCCTCCGCGGGTTCGCTCAAATCACTCTCGCCCGCTTCATCCGCGGCGGAGACATACACCAGGTAAGGCCAGCCAGGTTCGAGGCCAGAGATCACGAGCGTCGGCGTGGGTGAATCCCCGGCGAAGGTCGGCTCCCCAGTCTCCAGATTCGCTTGCAAGAAATAGCGGTAATGCGTCGTGTTCGACACCGCATCGCATGTCACCAGGAATTGACCAACTCCATAACTGACCGCGTTCACATTCTGCGGAACCGCGGGCGTGCTTGCAGCGCCGGGGATGTTCAATCCGAACGCCAGCCAGCGCGGATCATCCGGCCCGATCTTCTGCTTCAATTCCGCGCAAAGCCCGATCAACCGCACTCGCATCGCCGTCAGCGCTGCGTCGCGTGCCTGTTTGGCCATCGAGCGCGCGAGTCGCGTCTGATTCACCGCGCTGCGGGCGTTGGAGAGAGAGTCATACAAACTCTGCGCCTGCTCTGCCGTGATCCCATGGGGCGCATCCTGCCACTCCTCATGCTCATCGAAGAGCGCGTTCGTCGTCGCCAGCAGAGGCGAGAGGAAGCTGTCACTGCGGCCCACCGCGATCGAATTGTAATAGCCCGCCTGCACCCAGGCTTGGTTGAAAGAGTTGCCGAGGTACTGCTTCAAGTAATCGCGAGTCCGGACCGACCAGAGATATGTGCCCTCCAGTTGCCCGTGATATTCTTCATACACTTCCTTCAATGCCGCGCTGATCAACTTGTAGCTTGATTGCGCATTGAGCAGCACCGTGCGATTGCCTGAGATCGCCTCCGGGGTGTTCGTCGTCAGTGGAATTCCTGACCCCACACTCGTGGCACCGTTGATACATTGTGTCGTCAACCCCATGAGAGGGTCATACGGCACTGGAATAATGTTTCTTCCCATACTTCAATGTCTTTCTCTGCTCCGGGTTCGACCGACAATTTCTGTGATTGAGCAAGACAGCGCGGAGAACCCGTTACTCCCGCACCGCTCACCCCCTGCGCCACACAGCGCAGTCGAGACTCCCTTTAGCAACAGCCTTGCCAACCGCGAAACGATCCGTGCCCCGTGACCTTCAACCGCAGATGAACCCGGATAAATGCAGACGATGGAACCGCGTCTCGAAGTCCCGCTGGAAACGTGCGGGGGAGTCCGCCGAGGACCACCCGCAGCCGCATCGAGAACATGGAAGCGCCTTCGATATTACGCCGTGTCATCAAGGGTTCACGAGCTGCGGCTGGTGTTTTGCACACAGCCGTGCTCCGTAATATCCGTGTAGATCCCGGCCCCATCCGTGGTTGCCCACCCTCCCAACACGAGCACAGATCACCGCCGGTCAGCGGCCAAAAATCCCCACTCCAATAAAACACGTTCACCCGCATGGCCCGCATCCGATTTCCACCTACAAACCCATCCGCCTGCGTCCTACAACAAGACACCGCCATGCAATACAGGACACAATCCCACCCCACATCCCCTGCCCCACCCACGTTTACACACAATTCAGAAGTTGCGGCGACCCCTTACGGATTCTTCAACCCATTTCAGAAGTTGCGGTGACCCCTTACGGATACTTCGACCCATTTCAGAGGTTGCGGCGACTCTTTACGGATACTTCGACCCATTTCAGAAGTTGCGGCGACTCTTTACGGATACTTCGACCCATTTCAGAGGTTGCGGCGACTCTTTACGGATACTTCGACCCATTTCAGAAGTTGCGGCGACTCTTTACGGATACTTCGACCCATTGCAGAAGTTGCGGCGACTCTTTACGGATTTTTCGACCCATTGCAGAAGTTGCGACGACCTCTTGCGGATTTTTGAGCACGTTTCAGAAATTGCGACGACCACCCTGCGCTGAAATCACCTGATCCAATTCCAATGGGGTTCCTTCGTCCGCGGCGAGGAATGTTTGAACCTCATCGCCTGCCGGATCTGCTACCTTTGGCGCAACTTGGAATTGAGCACGAAGCAATTCACCACTGCGCACCCTGTCGGCGTTTCCAATTTGCATGAATCGTGATTTAGTGCTCTCATCTGGTTGTGAACAGGCAACAAAAACAATCTCGTCCCTCCATTCGCCAATATTCATTAGGGCCGATATTTTTCGGCTCACTACTCTGTTAGCCGACTTAGCGCCATGACCCCACTCACCGATACCCCGAATGAGTTTCGTCGCATCCTCGACAACGCCGAAGCGAAGGTCGTCCTCATACAGCTCCGCCTCATAGACAAGCTCCTCGAACACGGGACACGACCTGTCGGCGTGAGTCTTTCCGAACCGTGGTCGTCCCGCGTATATTCGACCGACCACCCGACGCACTGGATTGTTGCCGACTACTTCTGTGGCTTTGCCAATCCCGCTGACAACGGTTTCGTCGTGGACTGCATCCCCAAGAGTCGGGTCAGCCTTGACCAGTTTCGGACTGTGCAGCGCCAGCAGGCCGCCGCGAGATTTCCGCACGGCATTGAGACAGGAGAGAGCGGCATGCTTGACGTGCCCAACAATTGATATGACCAGTCGGCTAACCATGCGCTGCAGCGCCCCTAACGGGCTTGGGCCGTTTCGGATAGTTCGGTTTCAGGTTTCATGGAGTCCTTGTTTCATTTGTTTCCGCGTTTCCGCCCAAGCCCGTCGCTGAGCTTGGGTCGTTAGGCATCTCGCGCATGGCTCTGAACAAACATGACATTGCTTACCGCGATAGCTCGGGTGCAAGAATTCAGACGCGCCTCTTTGTCGCGGTGGTCGTTGGTGTATTCGCGAATTGGAAGTGGCTGCTGATTCTTATTGGCGTCTTTGCTCTCGGAGAGTTTGTCACGATGTATAAGGTTCTCAGTCATCCTATGGTGATGACGCAGGAGCAGTTTGATGCGGCTTACTCCGCGAAAGAGAAGGCCGAGTTGAAGGGACACGCTCTTGGTAGTGCGCTCGTTGCTGCATTCTTCGCGATGTTGAGTGTTTTGTTCGTTGCGTCGCTCGTGAAGCTGGCCCGAGACTTTATTCTTTCGCTCTTTAGCACGCCATGAAGAGGATGCCTAACGAAACAGACATAGCATTGACCGACTGAGCGCAGCGAAGGAGCGTCAATGCTATGCAGGGTTGAACGAGCCCCCGTAAAGCCCTTCGGCCCACGGGGCAAGCCGGTGGATGTCAACGCCCTTTCCTACGCTCGGGTTCTTGTAATTTCCTTTTGCCCGCAGCCCACCGTCGAGTGCTGCGTCCAGCAACAGTCTTCGCCGTTTCCCGGCGGCACCAGC